>JBARRS010000114.1:0-34123 GCA_049644345.1 Gaiellaceae bacterium | reverse complement strand
ACGCGCTCCCACGGCCCGAGCAGGACCGCCGGGTCGAGATTGCCCTGGATGCCGCGGTCGTGGCCGATCCGCTCCCAGGCGCGGTCGATCGGCAAGCGCCAGTCGACCGAGATCACGTCCCCACCCGTTGCCGCCAGCTCCTCGAGCAGGTGCGCCGTGCCGGTGCCGAAGTGGATCGTCGGCACCTCGACAGCGTCGAGCACACGCGCCGAGTACGGCGCGGCGAACTCGCGATAGTCGTCGACCGATAGCGCCCCGACCCAGGAGTCGAAGAGCTGGATCACGTCCGCGCCGGCCCGCACGCAGCCGCGCAGGTAACGGCCGAAGCAGTCGGCGAGCTTCTCCATCAACCCATGCCAGACCTCGGGCGATCCGTACATGCAGGCCTTCGTCTTCGCGAACTCTCGCGTCGGGCGGCCCTCGATCAGGTAGCCGGCAACGGTGAAGGGACCGCCCGCGAAGCCGATCACCGCCTTCTCCGGGGGCAGCGCGTCGCGGACGAGCCGAACCGACTCGAGCGCCCAGGGCGAAGAATCCTCCGGCTCGGGGACGACCAGGCGCTCGACGTCCGCGCGGGTGCGGATCGGGGCCTCGACGACCGGTCCGACGTTCTCGACCAGCTCGACCTCGACGCCCATTCCAAGGACCGGGAGCATGATGTCGGCGAACATGACCGCGCCGTCCACGTCGTAGCGGCGAACCGGCTGGAGGGTGACCTCGGCGCACAGCTCCGGCCGGCGGGCGATGTCGAAGAGCCCGTGCTGGCGCCGGATCTCGCGGTACTCGGGCAGGGAGCGCCCGGCCTGGCGCATGAACCACACAGGGGTCCGCTCCGCCGGCTCGCGCCGGCAGACGCGGACGAGCAGCGGCTCGCTCAACGCAAGTTCAGAACTTCGAGGCGCACGGCGGCAGGATACGCAGCAGATGCGCATCGTCATCGACGTCACCCCGCTCTCCTTGCCGCGCACCGGAATCGGCAACTACCTGCGCGGGATGCTCGGCGGTCTGGTCGAAGAGAGCGGCGAGCAACACGAGCTCGTCGCCTTCGGGCCGACCGGCCCATGGGGGAAGCGGCGCATCGAGAGCTCGCTCGACGGGCTCCCGGTCGAGCGGCGCCTGCCTGTCCTGCCGCGAGCCCACTGGTGGCGGACAGCCTGGAGCCGACTCGGCCGGCCGGCGGTCGAGCGGGTCGCCGGACCGCTCGACGTCTTCCACTTCTCGGACTGGATGTACCCGTCGCAACGGGGCGGCGTTCGGGCAACCACGATCTACGATCTGATTCCCCTCCGGTTCCCGGACTGGGTACATCCGAGGACGCGGCGCATGCACTCGGCGAAATACGCGCACGTGGGGACCTGCGACGTCGTCTTCGCGATCTCGCAGTTCACGGCAGAGGACGTTGTCGAACGGCTCGGGATCGCACCCGAACGGCTCGTGGTCGCCTACCCGGGAATCAGCCGCGAGTTGCGTCCGGCCGGGCCAACTGCGGGAGGTGGCCCGTACGTTCTCACGGTCTCGACACTCGAGCCGCGCAAGAACCTGCGGAACCTGCTCGCTGCGTTCTCGCTCGTCAGGCGGCGAGCGCCCGAGCTGACGCTCGCGGTCGTCGGCCAGGGTCGAGAGCTCGGCGGTGAAGGAGTCCGCCTGCTCGGGTACGTGGGCGACGAGGAACTCGCACGGCTCTACCGTGGCGCGAGCGTCTTCGTCTACCCGTCCCTCTTCGAGGGGTTTGGGATTCCGGTCGTAGAGGCGATGGCGTGCGGCGTCCCTGTAGTCGCCTCGCAGCACCCGTCGCTCGACGAGGCCTGCGGGGATGCTGCGCTGCGGGCAGAGCCAAATGAGCCCGAGGCGATCGCCGAGGCGATCGAGCGGGCTCTTGTCGATCCGGCGCCGCTCGTCGAGCGCGGGCTCGCTCACGCAGGCAAGTTCACGTGGGGGGCTTGTGGCGAGGCCGTGTTAACGGGATACGAACGAGCCTCTGACACACTGGCCCCGTGATCCGCGTCGCCATCGACGTCTCGCCATTCGAGCTCACGCGGGCCGGCACGGCGCGATACCTGCACGCGCTCACAGCGGCGCTCGAGGCCGACCCAGGGCTCGAGCTGCACCGACACGCGTTCCCGGGCTCAGGCCGAGCCACGGCCGTACTCCGCGACACCTTGTGGTACCAGGCGCTTCTTCCACTCCGGGCGCGCGGCGACGACGTGCTCCACTGCCCAACCTTCCGCGCCCCGCTGACCTCGCCCGTACCGCTAGTCGTCACCTTCCACGATCTCGCTGTCCTGCGTTATCCGGAAGCATTCAACCGCTGGAGCCGCACCTACGCGGCGCTGACCCTGCCGCGCATCGTTCGTGCCGCTGACGCGATCATTGCCGTTTCCGAGTTCACTCGGAACGAGCTCGTCGAGCTGCTTGACGTCCCTCAGGGGAAGCTGCGCGTGATCCCGCACGGCATCCCCGACGGTTTCGCCCCAGACGGCCGCGCTGCGGAGGGCGACTTCGTGCTCGCGGTATCGACGCTCGAGCCGCGCAAGAACCTCGCCCGGCTCGTCGAAGGGTTCAGGCGAGCCGATCTTGACGGCTGCGAGCTGCGTGTCGTCGGCGCCCGGGGCTGGGGCGGCGTGCGAGTAGAAGACGGCGATCGTGTGCGCTGGCTCGGCGAGGTCAGCGACGAGGAGCTCGCGCGGCTGTACCGCGGCGCGCGCTGCGCCGCCTACGTCTCGCTGTACGAGGGCTTCGGACTGC
The DNA here is from genome assembly GCA_049644345.1 of Gaiellaceae bacterium. GTDB lineage: Bacteria > Actinomycetota > Thermoleophilia > Gaiellales > Gaiellaceae > JBARRS01. The sequence continues at coordinate 31,378 of JBARRS010000114.1, read as the reverse complement.
CGGTGCTCGAGGCGATGGCTTGCGGGACGCCGGTCGTCGCCTCCGACATTCCGCCGTTGCTCGAGGTGGCGGGGGACGCTTCGATCGCGGTCGATCCACTCGACGCGGACATGATCGCCGCCGGGCTCGAGGAGGCGATCGCTCGCAAAGACGAGCTCGCTTCGCGCGGCGTCGAGCGTGCCGCCCGCTTCAGCTGGCGCGAGGCGGCGCGGTCCCACGCCGAGCTCTACAGGGAGGTCGCCCGCTGAGCAGGAAGCTGGTCGTTCTGGACGCGGACGTGCTCGGTCGGCAGCGGACAGGTGACGAAAGCTACGTCTCTGCGTTGCTGGCGGAGCTCGCACGGCTGGAGACCGATCTCCGGCTTGCGGCGGTCACACGCCGCCCCGACCTCGTCCCGGCCGGAATCGAGCCGGTCGAGCTACCCGCGCGCAGCCAGGTGCTTCGGATGGCGGTCCGGCTCCCGCTCCTATTGCGCCAGTTGCGGCCGGCGCTCGCCCATTTCCAGCACGCTATGCCGCTCGGATGTCCTTGTCCGGCAGTCGTCACCGTTCACGATCTCTCGTTCGAGCAGCAACCAGGGCTGATGAGACCGCGTGACCGGCTGATGTTCCGGACGCAGGTGCCTCGTTCGGCCCGCCGCGCCGCGCGGATCTTCGCCGTCTCCGCGCGGACGAAGCAAGACCTGGTCGAGCGCTACCGGGTTCCGGAAGAGCGGATCGTCGTCACTCCCAACGGAGTCGATCCGGCGTTCCGGCCCGACGGGCCGCGTCCGGAGGGGGCGCCGTACGCGCTCTTCGTCGGGACGCTTCAGCCGCGCAAGGATCCGCTCGGGGCGATCGAGGCGCTCGCCCTCGTCGATGCAAAGTTGCGGCTCGTGTTGGCAGGGCCGGACAAGGGCGACGGAGAGAGGGCGCGACGCGCCGCAGAGCGGCTCGGACTGAACGGTCGCGTCGAGCTCAGGGGCCACGTCGAGAAGGAGGAGCTCGCAAGCCTGTATCGCGGCGCGGCCTGCCTCGTCCTGCCTTCGCGCTACGAGGGCTTCGGCCTGCCGGTGCTGGAGGCGATGGCCTCCGGCACGCCCGTCGTCACGACGACGGCGGGCGCGATTCCCGAAGTCGCAGGCGACGCGGCGATTCTCGTCGAGCCGGGCGATCCGGTCGCGCTCGCGGGCGGAATCGAACGAGCGCTCGCCGACCGCGAACGGCTCGTTGGCGCAGGGCTGGAGCGCGCGCGGAAATTCAGCTGGGCCGAAACGGCCCGCCGAACACTCGAGGTCTACCGGGAGCTGGTGTGAGAGTCGCTGGCATCGTCGTCGCGCACGGGGCACACCCCGATCTCGAGCGCTGTCTCGAGACACTTGCGCCGCAGGTCGAGGAGCTCATGCTCGTCGCGAACTTGCCGATGGAGACGCCTGCGCTGCCCCCGAATGCGCGACTGCTCGACAACGACCGCCCGCGGGCCTTCGGCGCGAACGTCAACCGTGGGGTGGAGGAGACGGAGGCCGAGTTCGTCGTGATCGCTAACCCCGACACGGAGGCCTCACCGGACGCCGTCTCGGTCCTCCACGAGTTCGCGGAGACGCGGCCACGATGCGGGATCGCCGGGCCGCAACTCCACTACCCGGACGGAAGCTGGCAGCCGTCGCGGCGCCGCTTCCCCACCGTGACGGGCACGATCGTGCGGCGGACTCCGCTGCGCCTCCTATTCCCGCCGTTCGAGCGACAGCGGTCGCACTACCTGCTCGACGAACGGCCGACGGAGCCCGTGCAGGCGGACTGGATGCTCGCCGCGTTCCTGCTCCTGCGCCGCGAGATGCTCGACGAGCTCGGCGGCTTCGACGAGCGCTTTCGAATGTACGGCGAGGACATCGACCTCTGCTATCGAGCCGCGAAGGCGGGCTGGGAGCGCTGGTACGTCCCGCAGGCGGTGGTGACACATCGGTACGCAGCCGTGATCGACCGTCGCTTCCTCACGCGCCGAACGCTCTGGCACTGGCGCGGGGTCGCACGCTTCGTTCGGAAGCATCCCGAGCGGCTGCGCGCAATCTGATGCCGATGGTCCGCGTCGTCATCCCGAGCCGGAACGCGGTCCAGCTGCTCCTGCGATGCCTCGAGAGCCTCGCGTGCGTCGACTGGCCGCGTGAACCGCTCGAGGTCGTCGTGGTCGACAACGCCTCGACGGACGGGACGGCGAAAGCCGTGGCGGACCGATTCGGCGCGAAGGTGATCCGGGCGCCGCGGAATCTCGGCTTCGCCGGCGGCTGCAATCTCGGGCTCGAGGATCTCGATGGGGTCGACTTCGTCGCACTGCTCAACAACGACGCCCTCGTCGAGCCCGGCTGGCTGCGCCCACTCGTCGCTGCGCTGGACACAGAGAAGACAATCGGCGCGGCTGCGCCGAAGATCCTTTTCGCCGACCGCTTCGTCGAGGTGACGATCGAGTCGGAAGGAGGCGTCCGGCTCGAAGGCGTTCGCCCGCGGGCGCAATTCGTGAGCGGTTTCTGCGACCACGGCCTCTACCGGATGCTCGAGCCGGAGGCGTTGATTCGCCTTCCAGCAGGCAGGGAAGCGAAGCTCCGGCTCTCTGCCCCACGGCCGCAGCGCGTCGTGCTACAGAAGCAGCCGACCGACGTCGGGCCGGAACCCAGCTGGGTCACGGCGCCCACGGACGGCGAGCCGGTCGACGTCATTAACAGCGCCGGCTGCGTTCACGTCCGGGGCGGCTACGGCGCCGACCGCGGGTACCTCGAGGTCGATCGCGGCCAGTACGACCAGCCTGCCGAGGTCTTCGCTTGGTCGGGCGCAAGCGTGCTGCTCTCGCGGGAATACCTCGAGGACGTCGGCGGCTTCGACGCTCGGTTCTTTGTCTATTACGAGGACTTCGATCTCTCCTGGCGCGGCCGGGCGCTCGGCTGGCGCTACTTATATGCACCCGACGCCGTCGTCCGCCACGTGCATGCGGCTACGAGCGGCGAGGGCTCGGAGCTGTTCCAGCACTACGTCGAGCGGAACCGCTTGCTCGTGCACGCAAAGAATGCTCCAGCGCGGTACGCAGCCCGCGTCCTGGGAAGCTCGCTCCGGGAAACGGGGGGCTACATCGTCAACCCGGCGCCAATCGTCGTTCGGCGGCGACTTCGCTCGCTCGCAGGCTTCGCCGCGCAGCTCCCTCACGCGCTCCGCGAGCGCCGCCGGCTCAGGCGGAGGCGCCGCGTCCCAGAAGACGAGGTGAACGCCTGGCTCGGCTCGGGTCGGGCACTTCCGATCGGCGCTGCTAGCGTTGTCCGGCGTGCATAGCGCCGTTCGCTGCGTGGACGTCTGGAAGACGTTCCGGATCCCGTACGACAGGCCTTACACGCTGAAGCAGCGTGTTCTCCATCCGCACCGCTCGCGCGCCGCGCGTGCGCTCGATGCACTGAAGGCGATTAGCTTCGAGGTCGAGAGTGGCGAGTTCTTCGGCGTCATCGGCCGCAACGGGTCCGGCAAGAGCACCCTGCTCAAGTGCCTCGCCGGAATCTACTCGCCTGACCGCGGCCGAATCGCCGTCTCGGGCCGTGTCTCCCCGTTCATCGAGCTCGGCGTCGGCTTCAACCCGGAGCTGACGGCGCTCGACAATGTCGTCGTCAACGCCGCGCTGCTCGGGATCCCTCCGAAGGAGGCTCGTGCAAGCTTCCGTGAGATCCTCCGCTTCGCCGAGCTCGAGGAGTTCGAGCAGCTCAAGCTGAAGAACTATTCGTCGGGGATGTACGTCCGACTTGGCTTCGCTGCGGCGGTGCAGGTAAGCGCCAAGATCTACCTCGTCGACGAGGTACTGGCGGTCGGGGACGCCCGTTTCCAGGAGAAGTGCTTCGACACGTTTCGCCAGATGAAACGGGAGGGGCGCACCGTCATCTACGTCACACACGACCTCGGTACTGTGGAGCGGTTCTGCGACCGGGCGCTCCTGCTCGAGCGGGGCGAGATCGTCGAGCTTGGCAAGCCGAGCGACGTGATCCGCTCCTACCGGACACGGAACCTAGAGGAGGAGCAGAGTGCGCAGCTCGGGGCGAGTGAACCGCAGCGTCGCTTCGGCGATGGGGCGGCTCGGGTCGTCGAAGCGTGGTTCGAAACGGCGCAAGGCGAGCGCCAGCGAGTTTTCCCGCAGGGCCAGCGCGTCGCGTTCAAGGCGCGCATCCGCTTCGAGCGGCCAATGGACGACCCGGTCTTCGGCGTAATCATCAAGAACGACCGCGGCGAACAGATTCTGGTGACGAACACCTTCTTCGACGATGTGCCGACCGGTCGCTTCGACGCAGATGACGAGGCCCTCTACACCGTCTCGTTCCAGCTCGACCTCGCGGACGGTCCTCACACCGCTTCTCCGGCCGTCGCCTACCAGGATGCGCAGCGGATCGCTGATTGGGAGGAGGACGCCGTGGGCCTCGTCGTGCGCGCCGACCGGTACACGGGCGGGATCGTCGACTTCCCGCATGAGTCTCAAGTCGAACGGCTCGAGCGACAGACGGCGCAGGCGGCCTATAGGTGATGGCAGCGCGCGCAGAGATCGCGACCGCGGCTTCCGGATGGCGGCACTTCTTCTACGTAACCCTGGCGCTATCAAAAGTCGAGTTCAAGCTCCGCTACTTCGGCTCCGTACTCGGCTATCTCTGGAGTTTCCTGCGGCCGTTCCTGCTCTTCGGAGTGCTCTACGTCGTCTTTACGAAGATCGTTCGCGCCGGTACTCACGTCCACCACTACCCCGTCATGCTCCTGCTCGGACTCGTGCTGTTCAACTTTTTCTCCGAGGCGACGACTACCGCCCTTCCAAGCCTCGTTCAGCGCGAAAACTTGCTCCGAAAGGTCGCTTTTCCGCGAGCGGCGGTGCCTATCGCGGTCGCGACGACGGCCGCCGCGAATCTCCTGCTCGGGCTCGCAGTCGTTCTTCTGCTCGCGCTCGTCAACGGTGTCGATCCGATGCTCTCGTGGCTGTTGCTCCTGCCGATCTTCGCGGGTGTACTCGCGTTCGCGGCCGGGCTCGCACTCCTCCTCTCGATCCTCTTCGTCCGCTACCGCGACGCCCAGCCCGTCTGGGAGCTCGTTCTCCAATTCGTCTTCTGGGGAACACCCATCATCTACACGATCCAGTTCATTCCGGAGCGATACCGCCAGTTCGTGATGTACAACCCGCTCGCCGTTGCGATCGAGCAGGCGCGCCACTGGCTGATCGATCCAAACATCCCCTCGGCTGCCACCGTCCTCGGCAGCGACGCCAAGCTCGCGATTCCGCTCGGAATCTTCGTCGCGGTTAGCCTCCTTGGCGTGTGGGCGTTCCGCAGAGGAGCGAGTCGGGTGGCCGAGGAGCTGTGATGGCCGCTCGCGAGGACGTCGAGCAGCGGGCGGCGCGGGCCGAGGCAGCCCTCGCGGAGGCGATTGCAGAGCGGAACCGGCTCTGGGACGAGCTTCACCACCGTAAGGCAAACGACGACGAGCTCGAGCACTACAAGACGATCGTCACGCAGATGGTCAGCTCGCGCTCGTGGCGTATCACAGCTCCCCTGCGAGCGATGATGTGGTTCCTCGCACAGCTTCCCGAGCTTGCGCGCAAGCTGCGCCGCTTCCTCGCTCATAGGCCGCGCGTGAAGTGAGCGACACCGTCACCGTCGCGATCCCCGTCTTGAACGGGGCGAGGTACCTCGATGAGGTCCTCACCGCAGTGCGCCGGCAGGAGGTGGATCGCGAGGTCGAGATTCTGATCGTCGACTCAGGCTCACGCGACGGCTCGCTCGAGATCGCACGCCGGCAATGCGCGGAGGTGCACGAGATCCCGCGGGAGGAGTTCTCGCACGGCGGGACGCGGAACCTGATCATGGAGCTCGCGCGGGGCAGCCACGTTGCCTTCCTGACGCAGGACGCGACGCCTGCGCACGAGCGCTGGCTGGCAGCGCTGCTCGAGGGGTTTGAGCAGGCCCCGAATGTGGCTGCTGTCTTTGGGCCGCACGAAGCCCGGACCGACGCGAGCCACATGCTGAAGGCAGAGATGGAGCGCCATTTTGCGAGCTGGGGCGAAGGCCGTGAGCTTTCCGTCCAGCGCCTAGACCAATCTCCGGCGGGGATCGCGGCTTACCGCAGCCACCCCGGTTGGTTCACGTTCCTCTCGAGTGTGAACTGCTGCATCGCCCGGCATGCGTGGGAGCAGGTCCGCTTCCGCGAGGTGCCGTACGCGGAGGACCAGCTGCTCGGCCGCGACTTAGTCGAAGCCGGCTTTGCGAAGGTCTTCCACCCGGACGCGCGCGTGCTGCACTCACATGACTACCGGCCGCTCGGCTTCATGCGCAGGTACTTCGACGAGTACCGGGGATTGCGTGAGGTCCTCGGCCACCGCGAGCCCGCAGGGCCGCTCCGCACGTACCGATCTATTCGTGCGCTCACTCTGGCCGACCGAGACTGGCTCCGGCGTAGGGGCGTGCGCGGTTTGCGGCTTGCCTGGGCGTCGGTCGTCTCTCTCCGCCATCACACGTTGCGGATGGCAGGCGCGATCCTAGGCTCGCGCGCAAGAGCGCTTCTGTCCCCGCTCAGGCGGGCGCTCTCGCTCGAGCGCCGCTCCACGTTCGTCCCGGTCGATCTGGGAGAGAGCCCGCTACTCGGCCGGGACGACGACGAGCACGTGACGTTCGAGCCGAATTGGGGCTGGGAGTTCGTACGCCGCGCCTATCCGGCACGGGCGCTAACTCTCGAGCCGCACGCCGGTCGCGACGGCGGTCCCCTCACGCTCGCGTGGGTGGTTCCACCCTGGAACGTCGGGTCCGGCGGCCACGCCGTCATCTTCCAGCTGATCGCCCAGATGGAGCGGCGGGGACACAAGTGCGCACTCTTCGTCTTCGACCCCTTCCGCTACGAGAGCCGGCACGCCGCGCTACTCCGCGACGAGATCATCGAGCACTTCAGCCCGATTCAGGGCCCGGTCTTCATCGGTCTCGACGCGTTTGACTCTGCGGACGTCGCCGTTGCGACCAACTGGTGGACTGCCTATCCGGTGCGCGACCTGCCCCGCTGTCGCGAGAAGATCTACCTCGTCCAGGACTTCGAGCCCGCCTTCTACCCCTCATCTTCCGAGGCTGTCTGGGCCGAGGAGACGTACCGGATGGGATATCGGTGCGCGACGTACACCCCGTGGCTCGCCGACCTGCTCCACAAGCGCTACGGCCTCGAGGTGGCCCAGCTTGACTGCGGCACCGATATCGAGACGTATCCGTTCGGCGGTTACGAAGGGCGCGAGCCGGGTCTCGTCGTCGTCTATGGGCGACAGGAGACGCCGCGGCGCGCGGTCGAGCTTGCGTTCGCAGGACTCGCAACGCTGATCGAGCGTCGACCGAACGTGCGAGTCGTCGTCTTCGGGTCGAGGCTGCCGCTTGCGGTGCCGTTTCGGTGCGAAAACGCAGGCGTGATCTCGCCGCGCGAGCTCGCCGCGCTCTACCGGCGGGCAAGCGCCGGCGTCGTTTTCTCTCTCACCAACCTCTCGCTGGTCACGCAGGAAATGATGGCGAGCGGACTGCCGGTCGTGGAACTGGCGGGCGAGAATGTCGCTTCGGTCCTAGGCGCCTCGGGAGAGCTTGCGAAGCTCACCGCCCCGGATCCCGCCTCGGTCGCGGATGCGGTCGCAGCGGTGCTCGACGAGCCGGAAGACGCAGCCGCGATGGCCGAGCGCGCCCGCGCGTTCGTCGACGCGAGGACGTGGACACGGGCCAGCGAGCAGCTCGAGACGGCACTGCACTCGTTCCTTTCGCACGGGCCCGCACGCACGCCTTCGGGCCAAGGCGAGCGCGCGACAGTCACCGAGACGCTCGCGGACCGCGTTGGCGAAGACATCCTTGGGAAGGTCGGCGCGCGCGCCTCCGTGGACCGAAGGGTGATCGACGAGCCCTATGCCCGCGATAGGAAGGCGCCTACGGCAGCTCGGATATGCGACATCTGGCGGGATGCGAGCTCGCCGGTCGACCGAAAGCGCCTCGCGCTCGCCCTCGGCGTCCACTACGAGGTGCCCGAGGTGCTCGAGCGCACCGGGCTGACCCCGGCCGCTCCGCCGGAAGATGTCCACTCGATGAGTCGGGGGCCGCTCGCGTCCGGAGGCTCGATCTACCACGCCGATCTTGTCGTCGACGCCCTCGCGGGCAACCTCGGGCCGGAAAGCCGCGTCCTCGATTTCGGTTGCTCGTCGGGCCGCGTGGTGCGGGTGCTCGCGGCCGCCTATCCGGAGATCGAGTGGTACGGCTGCGACCCGCTTTCGCCAGCGATCGCGTGGGCGGAAGAGCATATTCCCAGCGTCGCCTTCTCCGTCAGCTCGCTCGAGCCGCCGCTCCCGTATGCCGACTCGTTCTTCGATGCGGTCTACGCGATCTCGGTCTGGTCGCATTTCGCCGAAGGGGCCGCCGTCAGCTGGCTGGAAGAGATGGACAGGATCCTCAAGCCAGGAGGCCGGCTCGTGCTGACGACGCACGGCTACGAGACGCTCTCCTTCTACGCTCGGAACCGGATCTACCCCGACGAGAGCGTGGCGGCGATACGGGACGCGCTCTACGCGCGCGGCTTCCACTTCGAGCACTTCACCGGCGAGAGCGGCGACTGGGCGCTCGGAAACCCCGAGTGGGGAATGGCGTTCCTGACGACCGAGTGGCTGCTCGCGCGGGCCGCTCAGGGCTGGAGGCTGGCGGAATTCGCGCCCGGCCGGAACGAGGCGAACCAGGACGTGTTCGTGCTCGAGCGCAATGCGGCGAGCGTTTTCCGGTTTGCGCCTAGCGGGGAGGACGCACGCGAGCTTTCACCGCGCGAAGCGGCTTCGTAATCCGCCACGAGAACGACGTCTCGATCTCGTCGATCGTGCGAAGCATCTTCTCAACTTGTTCCTCCGCCCTCTCCCGCTGCTGCTCGGCCGTCGTCGCGCGCCTTTCCCACCCCTCGCGCTGCCGCTCGGCCTTCCGCGCCCGATCGATCCAGCGATCAAGCGTGGTCTTCAGCTCGGTGAGCTTGCCGAGCTCTGCGGCCATCTTGTTCGCCTCGTAGACGCCGGTCAGCACTCCCACGTGCACAGGCGTCGCGGCGGCCTTCCCGCAGATCACCACCGAGTAGAGCGTTCGCGCCGGCTCGAATCCAACGGCCTTCGAGAGCTCGAGCTCGAGGGGCTGTTCGACGTCCGCTATCCGGAACTGCCGCTCGTCGAGGATCGCCGAGAGAAGCCAGTTCTGCTGGTAGAGCGGTAGCCGGTCCGCGAAATGGCGCGAGAGCAGCTCGTCGAATTCAGCGAGCGAGAATTCGCGCTCGTGGAACTCGTTGTCGACGAGGTACTCGTCGCAGTTCGGCGTGGAGACGACCAGCGTCCCGGCGTCCGTGAGCACACGGGCGAGCTCGGCGAGCGCCCTGTCTGCGTCCTCCACGTGCTCGACGGTCTCGAAGCAGGCGACGAGATCGAAGCTCGAATCCTCGAACGGTAGTTCCGCGACGTCGGCCTGGACGAACTCGAGCCGGTACCGCTCGCGGGCGTGCCGAACGGCCTTCTCCTTAACGTCGACGCCGACAACAGACGCGGCACCTGCCGCCGCGAGAATGGCGGTCCCGTAGCCTTCGCCGCTACCCGCGTCGAGCACCCGCAGGCCCGGCGCGAGGCGCGCGGCGAGCCGGTAGCGGGCGAGGTGCTCCGCATATACGAGCGCCTCTCGCTGCTGATCCGGAATCAGACGCTCGCCGGTTTCCTTCAGCATCTGCGCACGATCGTATCTTTGGTGGCTCGTGCTCCTGTCGTCCGTTCGAGTTTCGGCTGCTTCCGTCCGCATGCCGCATGTTCGCGCCGCGTCTTGCTGGCTGGCCCTGCTGCTGGTCGCCGTCATCGTTCCGGCCTCGACCGGAGCGCCGCACGCAGAGGGTCAATCGTGCCTCGCACTGGGAAAGCCCGTAGCAGAGCGCGTCCTCGTCGCCCCCCGGCCGAAGACGTTCTACGCTGTCGATGCACTCAACCCCGACGTGATCCGCTGGCGGGGTCGCTATGTACTTCTTTTCAGTGGCAATGCGGCCAACCTCGACGCCGGCGACTGGTACACGGGACTCGCCGACTCACGGCGGCCGCTCGGCCCGTTCCGCGTCGAACCGCGCGTCCGGCTGCCGTTCTTCAATGGCGGGAGCACGGTCTGGCGGAACAGGCTGTACACCGGGGTCACCCTCCGCGCCAGCGGCCAGCCAGCGCTGTTCGAAAGCCCCGACGCACGCCACTGGCATGAGATCGCCCGGATGCCAGTCCTGTCAGGGCCGAGTTGGCGGGCGCGGCAATCGGATCTGTCTCTCGATTGGACGCCGAAACGACGACGCGTCTACTTTGCCGGGAGGCCGGGCCCGTCGGGCGCGGACATAGGCGTAGCGTCGTACCTCGGCGGTCGGCGCTGGGGGGCCTTTCGCATCGCTCTCAGGCGACAACCGGGCTGGGATAGCTTCGATCTCGGGGAGCCAACTGTCTTCCGATGGCGAGGCACCCAATACATGCTCTACGCCGGCCTCGGCCTTGATTTTCGAGCGCGCGAGATCGGACTGGCGGTCGAGACAAACAGCGGTTGGCAGCGCTGCGGCCGAGGTCCGCTCATTCAGGCCCGCCCCGGCAGCTGGTATGCGGCGAACGCGATTGACCCCTCGCCGCTGGTCATCGGCAACCGGCTGTACGTCTACTTCGGCGGCGGCAGGCGTCTGAGCCTTGGCGGGAACATGAACGGGACCATCGGGGTCCGCGTCTACCGGCTTCCCGGGCAAAGCCGGACGGCGCTCAGGTAGCGCCTGCCTAGCCCCGCACGGCCTCGACCCAATCGAGCCATTTACCGCAGAGGCGCCTATAGCGGCTCGGGTCGAGGAAGTGCACACGGTCGAAGTCGACCCAGCGAGGCTCGACGATTACGGGCCCGAGGCGCTCCAGTGCCCCGTTGCCCGGGGTTAGGTCGCCGCCGGCGCGAATGAGCGTGATTACGTGTCTGCCGCGCGCGAGGCCGACGATCCCAATGTGCGCGTACTGGCCCCGGCCATTCAGTTGACCGGCCGTCGTGCCGAGGCGATGTCCATCGACGAAGACGGTCTCACCGCGCGAGAAGGAGCCTTGCACCCAGACCTCGTACTCGCCCGGCCGCCGCGCGACGACAGAGCTCTGGACCCTCCCGGGACTCACCGTGTAGAGGGAGGATCCGTCAACCGGGTCAACTGCCCAACGCGGGGGATACGCCGTGTGACTCGGGACAAAGGCGAGAATCGGTACCCGTCGGATATAGGCGAGTTGCGCGTGACCCCTACGCGCAAGGGCGGCAAGCTCTCGCACCGCCGTGCATGGCGCCCTGCCAGCCGGGTCCAGTCCGAGCCCGAGGGGCAGGTGGTCGAGAATCGTCTGCCGAGGCCTCGCCGGCCGTTGCCAAACTTCGTAGAAGCGGCCGACGAAGGTCCGCCTGTACGTCGCAGGCGGCCTACTGAGCGACGGCGACCGGCGCAGGACAATTGTCCGGTAGTACCGGACGTAGTCGAGCGTGAACTGGTCGAGGTCGTAGCTGAAGCCCATCTGCGGGAATTGGCCGTTTCGCAGCGGGCGGAGCCGTCGCTGCCATCCCTCCGACGACCCTTCGGGGTCACCCTCGCGGAGGAAGTGCTTCCCGAACTCCTCGAACTCGGTATAGAGGGTCGGACCCTGCCCTGCGATCCGCTGGCCGATCCGCCCGAGTTCGCCCAACCTCTGCCGCGGCGCGAGGCTGACATTGTGGTACGCAAGGGCGTTGGAGGCAAGGACGCCGCCGGTGATGGCGACCGCAAGCGCCACCGCCCCGAGCCGCCGCGCGTATGCGAAGAGTGCCGCCGCACCGGACATCGCCGCGAGCATGATTGCCGGCGAGACGATCACGAGGGCCTTAGCGTCTGCCCATGGAGAGCCGCGTTTCGTCACGTACGCCCACCCAAGCAACGAGACGCCGACAAACAGGAGCGGCGTCCACGCGCGGCGGCGCAGCATCCAAAGCGCTCCGACAACGCCCGCTGCAGCCGCGACGTAGATCAGGACATAGGTCGCGGTATGCCGCGCGCCCGTGGGCGGAAGCCGATAATCGCCGTTGATCCAGATGCCGAACATCTGGGCGGAGTGAAGAGGGCCGAGCAGGTTGCCGAACTCGTTGCGCGCCGTGACGGTGCCCTGCGCGACCGTGAGGTAGCCACGCTCGCCGAGCAGCGCCTGGTAGGAAAGCAAAGCGAGCACGACTAATAGAGATCCGCCGGCGATCAGCCAGCCGCGTGCATACCGGCGGGCGGGACGGCGAACGGCGATGAGCAAGGCGGCGACTGCGAACGGCCCCAGCCAGATAACCGCGGCGAGGCCGACGATCCCGATTGCGGCCGCACCCGCGACTGCAAGCGGGAGGAGGTGGCGTCGGCTCGCGGGCGGGGCGGCGCGAGCGAGCGGGACCAGCGCCGCCATCAGCGGGACCGACCATGCGGTTCCCACCTCCTTGATGCTCCCCTGAAGCGCGTAGGCGAGCACAAGAGCAGGCTGCGCCGCCGTGAAAGCGACAAGCGCACGTACCGGCCGCCGCTCGACGAGCCCTCCGACGAGCGCGTAGAGCGAGAGCGCGAGAGTGGCGGCGAAGCAGGCGAGGAAGGGCTGGAAGATCCAAGCTACATCCTGGCCGACGAGCGGCCGAAGAGCGCCGATCGCAGTCGGTCCGCCTGACGGGTAGGACGCGCTCCCGTAGTAGCTACGCAGGCTGTACTCGTACGACGATGGCGCGAGGTGGCTGAAGTCGCGGCCGTGCTTCAGTAGGTAGTCGGTGCCGATGAAGTGGATCGAGGTGTCGCCGAGCACCGTGTAGCCGGCGAACGTCGCGTCACCCGAGAGCACAACCGGCGCCGCGAAGACAGAGAAGACGCCGACAGCGGCAGCGAGCCCCCAGAGGTCTGGCGAGGTGGCACGGAGCCGCGGCAGACCAAGCACAATCCCGGCGGCGGCTAGCACGACTACGAGGGGCGTCGTCAGCCGCGCCGTCGCGTCCCAGTAGGTCGTCAGCTGGGAACTCGCGATGATCCCGGCAAGCCCGAGCGGGAGCAGTAGAGGATCTGGGAGCCTGATCCCCGCGATCCGCTCGATGAGCAGCCCTTGGCCGAGCGAGACCGCAACGACCACGAGCGGGAACAGGACCCACGCGATGAAGACGCTCAACGAGTGAGGCGGGCGCTAAGAGCGCCGCCGCAAGCCGAGAATGCTCAACAGGAAAGACGCGAAGAACGTCTGGACGCCGACGATGACGAGCGTCACGGCGAGGAGGGCGAGCTTGCTCTCAGAGAGCGCGCCGGCGCCTGACGCGATCCACTTGCCCACGATCACGCCGCCGACCGCGAAGCCGGCAATTGCGAGCGTCGATCCGGCGAGCAGTCCGTGCTCGAGCCGGAGGCGCGGACGCAGACTCTCGAACCATGCGTCGCGCTCCCCGAGCACGTAAACGCCGTAGGCCCTCGCGCAGAGACCTAGGGCAAGAATCTGGGTGCCGACGATCGTCAGCATCGAGCCGCCGATCATCGCGTGCAGGTCCCAGCTACGGCCGAAGACGTGGACCTGTGCGAGCACCGTGACCGCGATCAGGAAGCCGACCAGCGTGAGAAAGGCGCCAGGCAGCAGGAAGAGGTACGTCGGGCTGTGCACGAGCAAGAAGCGCAGATGCCGCCAGCCGTCACGGAAGCTCGACAGCTTCGACTCGCCCTCGCGCGGGTGGTAAGTGATTGGAATCTGGTCGATCGAGAGATCCGCCTTGGCCGCCCGGATCACCATTTCGGACGCGAACTCCATCCCGGTCGTCCGAAGATCGAGCCGGGGCAGGGCGTCGCGCCGAAGCGCGCGCATGCCGCAATGGGCGTCGCGCACGCCAGTGCGGAAGAAGAGATTGAGGATCCCCGTGAGGATGGGATTGCCGACATAGCGGTGGAGCCACGGCATGGCGCCCGGCTGGATGTGCTCCATCCTGTTCCCCATGACGAGCTCGGCGCCATGCTCGAGGTGCTCGACGAAACGCGGAATGTCCTGGAAGTCGTACGTAAGGTCCGCATCCGCCATCACGATGTAGTCGCCACGCGCTGCGGTGAATCCAGCGAGGTAAGCGCTCCCGTAGCCGCGGCGCGGCTCGTAGACGACACGCGCACCGGCGAGTTGCGCCAGCTCCGCGCTCCGGTCCTCCGACGCGTTGTCGACGACGATCACCTCGCCCGCCCAGTCATGCTCTTCGAGTATCCGCTTCGCGATCTCGACACAGTGCGTGATCGCCTTCTCCTCGTTCAGGCAGGGGATGACCACCGACACCTTGAGACGACGCTCTACGGGCGCCGCGATGCGGTCACCTTCGCGGCGGCCGGAGATCGTCTCGGGTGCCGCCGTGGCCGAGGTGCTGGCAGACTCAGAGCGGTCGTGCATAGCGAACTGGCAGCGCATGGTATGGCACGCGCTTAAAGGTTGCGTTAAGGGCCAGGCGACTTCTGCGAACCTTCCGCACGTGCGGATCTGCATCGTCTACGACTGCGTCTACCCGTACACCGTGGGCGGGGGCGAACGATGGTATCGAGAGCTGTCCGAGCGACTCGCGGCAGCGGGACACGAAGTCACGTATGTGACGCTTCGGCAGTGGCGGCGAGGGAGCCGGCCGGACCTCGCCGGCGTGAACGTGGTCGCCGTCGCACCCGGAATGCGGCTGTATGCAGGCGGCCGGCGGGCAATCGACACCCAGCTCGTCTTCAGCGCCGCCACGCTCTGGCACCTGCTGCGACGGGGCGGCCGCTACGACGTCGTCCAGACCGCGGCCCCGCATCTGTTCTTCCTCGCGGTGCTGGCTGCGCGCCGGGTGCGCCGTTTCCGCGTGGTCGCCGACTGGTTCGAGGTCTGGACGCCCGCGTACTGGCGCGAGTACTTAGGCCCGGTTCGTGGCCGGGTCGGCCGACGGATCCAGCGGCTCTGCGCGCGCGGCGAGCACGTCGCCTTCGGCCTCAGTCACCTGCACGCCCGGCGCTTGCGGGAGGAAGGCTATCGAGACGATCCGATTGTGCTGGAGGGGACGTACGCCGGGGACTCAGCGCCCCCGGCGGCGGGCGAGCCTGAGCCGCTCGTCGTCTACGCCGGCCGGCACATCCGTGAGAAGCAGGTGCCGGCGCTCGTCCCGGCTTTTGCTCGAGCCCGCGAGCGCGTCCCGGAGCTCCGGTGCGAGATCTACGGCGACGGCCCCGAGCGGGAAGAGGTCATCCGTCTCGTCCGGGAGCACAGCCTCGACGGCGCCGTCGCGACCCCCGGCTTCGTCGACCGCGAGCGCGTCGAGCAAGCTTTCCGACACGCGCTCTGCCTGGTCCTGCCCTCTCGCCGCGAGGGCTACGGGCTCGTCGTGATCGAGGCGTGCGCTCACGGCACGCCGGCCGTCGTCGTCGACGGGCCGGACAACGCCGCCCTGGAGCTGGTCGAGGACGGCGTCAACGGCGTCGTCGCGCGGTCCGCAGGGCCCGAGGACCTCGCCGAGGCGATCCTGCGCGTGCACGCCGAAGGACGGGCACTCCGGGAATCGACGGCCGCGTGGTTCGAGCTCAACGCGAGCCGGCTCTCGCTCGAGAGCTCGGTCGGGCGAGTGCTCGCCGCCTACTCCGGCAGGTAGCGCTGCACGTCGGGCTGAATCTGCTCCACCTCGTGCCGCGGGAGACTGGCGGCAGCGAGATCTACGTACGTCGGCTCGTTCCGGCCCTGCTCGAGGCACGAGATGACCTCCGCCTGACGCTGTTCGTCGCCCGCGAGGCAGAGGAGTCGCTCCGCGCCGAGCCATGGAGCAGGGAGGTGGGGCTCGTCCGTCTCCCGGTTCGGGCCGAGCGCCGCACGCGTCGCGTGCTCGCCGAGCAAACGCTCCTGCCTGCAGCCGTCCGCAAAGCGCGGGTCGACCTCCTCCACAACGCCTTCAGCACCGCGCCCGCCGCGCCGGGGGCCCCGCAGGTGACGACGATCCTCGACGTCATCTACAAGCTCTACCCGGAGACGCACGAGGGCTTGCTCGCGAAGGGCATGTCCGCGCTGGTGAGCCTTGCGGCGCGGCGCTCGCGCAGGATCCTGACGCTGTCCGAGGCGGCCAAGGACGACATCGCGAAGTTTCTGCTGGTCGACCGGGCGCGGATCGACGTCACGCCCCTCGGACCCGGGCTCCGAAACGAGGTCCGGCCGGTCCCCGAGGAGGAGCTGCGACGCCGACTCGACCTCGGGAGCGCGCCGATCATCCTCACAGTGTCCGCCAAGCGCCCGCACAAGAATCTGGAGCGGCTCTTCGAGGCGTTCGTGCGGCTCTCGGCTCCGGAGCCGCCCGTCCTCGTCGTGCCCGGCTACAAGACGCCCTTCGAGGCCGAGCTTCGGCGGCGCGCGGCGGCGGCGGCAGGCCAGCGGATTCGCTTCGCCGGCTGGCTCGACGACGCGACGCTCGCCGGGCTCTACCAGGCCGCGGCCTGCCTCGTCTTTCCCTCGCTGGCCGAAGGCTTCGGCCTGCCGGTGCTGGAGGCGATGCGCTCGGGCCTGCCGGTTTCGTGCTCGAACACCTCGTCCCTGCCGGAGATCGCAGGGGACGCCGCGCAGTACTTCGACCCAACCGACGCGGACGACATGGCGCGCGCGGTCTCCGAGCTGCTGCAGGATTCCGAGCGGCGGGAGACGCTGCGGCTGCGCGGGCTCGAGCGGGCCCGCACGTTCAGCTGGGAGCGCACCGCGGAGGCGACGCTCGCGAGCTACGCGCGCGCGCTCGGGGAGTGACGCCAATGGCGCCGTCGATCGATGTCGTGCTCGTCGTCTACCAGCGGTGGGATCTGACCGAGAGCTGCCTAATCCATCTCGAGCGGCAGTCGGTCGCGCATCGGCTGATCGTCGTCGACAACGGCTCCAACGACGGCACCTCGGAGCGTGTCGCCGCGGGCTTTCCACGTGCGACGCTTGTGCGCCTCGATTCGAACATGCCGTACGCAACTGCCTGCAACCGGGGCGTTCGAGAGGGCACCGGCGAGGCGGTCGTCATCCTCAACAACGACGTCGAGTGCGGCGTCGACTTCCTCGAGCGGCTGACCGCACCGCTGGCGGAAGATGCGTCCATGGGCGCAGTCTCGAGCCTCCTGCTCCAGCCCGGCGACGGGCTCGTCGATAGCTTCGGCCTCTCCGCGGACCGGACGCTGGCCGCATTCCCCCGCTTCCACGGCGAACCGGCGGCGGCTGCCGACCCTTCTCGTCCTACCCTGACCGGCCCGGCGGGAGCCGCGGCCGCCTACCGGCGGGCGGGCTGGGAGGAAGCCGACGGCCTCGACGAGCGCATCTTCGCCTACATGGAGGACTTCGAGCTCGCGCTCAGGCTGCGCGCGGCGGGCTGGAGGGCGGTCGCGGTGCGGGATGCCGCCGCCGTCCATTTGGGCTCGGCAACGCACGGCCGCAGATCCGAGTCACAGCGGCGCCACGCGGGTTTCAGCCGCGGCTATCTCCTCCGCCGTTACGGCATTCTCCGGTCCAAGGCGGCCTTGCGTGCGCTCCTGACCGAGCTCCTGGTGGTGCTCGGCGACGCCTTCCTGTCGAGAGACGTTGCCGCCCTGCGCGGGCGGGTCTCAGGGTGGCGCGCGGCAGCAGGCCTGCCCAGACGACCCTTCCCGCCCGCCGAGGCGATCGCGGAAGAGATGTCGCTCGTCGAATCGATTCGGCTACGTCTCAAGGACTACTCGCGCACATGAAGCTTTGCGTCGTCCATCTCGTCTGGGCGCCCCTGGGGAACGGGCCGCTGGAGAGATTCGTCGATTCCTACCGGGCGCACGAGGCCGGGATCGACCACAGCCTCCTTGTCGTCTTCAACGGGTTCTCGGACGAACGCCCGCCGTTGGAGACTCTCGAGGGGCTCGTCTTCGAGCCGCTGCATCTCACAGAGCCGATGATCGACCTTGCCGCGTACGGGACGGCCGCCGAGAGTGTTCAGGCGACGCATCTCTGCTTCCTCAACTCCTACAGCGAGCTGCTCGCGGACGGCTGGCTGGAGAAGCTCTGCAGGCACCTGTCGACGCCCGGAGTGGGTCTCGTCGGCGCGACCGGCTCGTACGAGCGGTCAGCGGCAAGGCCCCTCGGCCGGATCGTCGGCCGCAGCCGCCTCGTCCCGTTCCCGAACCCTCACATCCGCACGAACGCCTTCATGATCCCCCGCGAGCTCCTGCTCGGACTCGAGTGGGGAGAGATTCGCGAGAAGGCCGCGGCGTGGCAGTTCGAGACCGGCCGGCAAAGCATGACGCGGCAGGTATGGCGTCGTGGGCTCGAGGCGCTCGTCGTCGCTCGTGACGGCGAGGCGTACCCGGAGGAGCGGTGGTACGAGAGTCGGACCTTCCGCAGCGGCGACCAGGAGAACGTCCTCGTCGCCGACAACCGGACCCGCGAATATGCGGAGGCGGACGAGGCCACCCGGCGATGGCTGGCCGAGCTGGCGTGGGGCCCGGACGTGATCGGAGGGCGAAGCCTTCCCAGCCGGGCGCGCAACGTCGGTGTTCGGGCCCGGAGACTCGTTGCCCGCACGCGCTCGTCGAGACCGCGGGTATGTTGACCGGTCGGTGATCGCGTGAAAGCCGTAATTCTGGCCGGCGGCACCGGCGCCCGCATCGCAGAGGAGACCGACGTCCGGCCGAAGCCGATGATCGAGATCGGCGGCAAGCCGATCCTCTGGCACATCATGAAGCTCTTCTCGGTGCACAGCATCAACGACTTCATTGTCTGCCTTGGCTACAAGGGCTACATGATCAAGGAGTACTTCGCGAACTACTACCTGCACATGAGCGACGTGACGTTCGACATCGGTAACCAGCGGACGGAGATCCACGAGAGCAGCGCCGAACCCTGGCGCGTCACGCTTGTCGACACCGGCGAAGACACGCAGACCGGCGGGCGGCTCAAGCGCGTCCTGCCGTTCGTTCAGGACGACGAGGCGTTCTGCCTCACTTACGGGGACGGCGTCTCGGACATCGACATCGGCAAGCTGATCGACTTCCACTTCGGGCAGCAGGTGCTCGCGACGGTAACGGCGGTGCAACCGCCCGGTCGCTTCGGTGCGCTCGGCCTCGACGGCGACCGCGTCACGGCGTTCTCCGAGAAGCCTCAGGGTGACGCGGCCTGGATCAACGGCGGCTTCTTCGTCCTCTCCCCGCGCGTCGGGGAGTACATCAGCGGCGACGATTCGATCTGGGAGCGTGAGCCGCTCGAAAGCCTCGCGCGGGACGGGCAGTTGGCCTCGTACCGGTACGACGGTTTCTGGCAGCCGATGGACACGCTCCGCGAGAAGCGATATCTCGAGCAACTCTGGGAGTCGGGCGGCGCACCTTGGCTGACGTGGGAGTAGATCCCGCGTTCTGGCGCGGCAAGCGCGTCCTTCTGACCGGCCACACGGGCTTTAAGGGAAGCTGGCTCGCGCTGTGGCTCCAGCGCCTGGAGGCCGACGTCCTGGGCTATTCCATCAGCGTTCCCACCACGCCCTCGCTCTACGAAGACGCCGAAGTGGGCGCCTCGATGGTGTCGATCGAGGGCGACGTCCGCGACCCGAAGCGCCTGGGAGACGCCCTGCGGGAGCACTGTCCGGAGATCGTGATCCACATGGCGGCCCAGGCGCTCGTGCTGCGCTCGCTCGGGGATCCCGTCGAGACGTACGAGACGAACGTGCTGGGCACCGTTTACCTACTGGAAGCGGTGCGCCACACGCCGGACGTGCGGGTCGTCGTGAACGTGACGAGCGACAAGTGCTACGAGAACCGCGAGTGGCCCTGGCCGTACCGAGAGAGCGAGCCCATGGGCGGTCGCGATCCGTACAGCAGCAGCAAGGGCTGCTCGGAGCTCGTGACCTCGGCGTACCGTGCCTCGTTCTTCTCCTCCGAGTCGGGCACCCGGGTCGCCTCCGCCCGGGCCGGAAACGTGATTGGCGGCGGTGACTGGGCCGGCGACCGCCTCGTGCCCGACCTCATGCGCGGCGCCCTGCGAGGCGAAGTCGTGCGGATTCGAAACCCGTCGGCGGTCCGGCCGTGGCAGCACGTCCTCAACCCGCTGAACGGCTACCTGCAGCTCGCGCAGCGCCTCTGGGATGAGCCTTCATATGCCGATGCGTGGAACTTCGGGCCCGGAGACGACAGCGCGCGCTCGGTCGAGTGGGTCGTCGAACGGCTGACCGAGCTCTGGGGAGACGGCCTCCGCACGCAGGCCGACCCGGGCTCGGGCGGCCGCGAAGCGCTCTCGCTGAGAGTCGACTCCTCCAAGGCGAGAGCGAGCCTCGGCTGGTCGCCGGTCTGGGATCTCGACGACGGCTTGCGGGCCACCGTCGACTGGTACAAGGCGTACGAGGCGAAGCGAGGACTCCGGGAGGTCGTCGACGACCAGATCGCGAGCTTTGAGCGAAGCCTCGCCTAGCTCGAGCGCCGGGACCCGAGGGGCGCGCTGCCGCCTGTGCGGCCACGCCCTCGCCCATGTGCTCGTC
The DNA here is from genome assembly GCA_049644345.1 of Gaiellaceae bacterium. Taxonomy (GTDB): domain Bacteria; phylum Actinomycetota; class Thermoleophilia; order Gaiellales; family Gaiellaceae; genus JBARRS01. The sequence goes on along the minus strand of JBARRS010000114.1, from coordinate 10,881 downwards.
GACCTCGGCATGTCGCCGATCTCGAATGCCTACCTGTCCGGAGGGGAGCTCTCCCGGATGGAGCCCTTTTATCCGCTGCGGCCGCTCGTCTGCGACCGGTGCTGGCTCGTCCAGCTCGAGGAGTTCGAGACGCCCGAGCAGATCTTCGGCAACGATTACGCGTACTTCTCGTCGTACTCGGCCAGCTGGCTCGCGCATGCGGAGCGCTACACCGAGCTCGCGATCGAGCGATTCGGCCTCGACGAGCGAAGTCGCGTCGTCGAACTGGCCAGCAACGACGGGTACCTGCTCCAGTTCTTCGTCCAGCAGCAGATCCCGGTGCTCGGCGTCGAGCCCGCTGCGAACGTCGCGGCTGCGGCCGAGGAGCGGGGAGTTCCGACGGCCGTCGACTTCTTCGGAGCCGCCGCCGCAGAGACGTTGGCCGGCGACGGCCTCGCCGACCTACTGATCGCGAACAACGTCCTCGCCCACGTTCCGGACCTCAACGACTTCCTAGCGGGAATGAAGGCTCTGCTCGCGCCCGACGGCGCGATTACTGTCGAGTTCCCGCACCTTCTCCGGCTCCTCGATGAGAATCAGTTCGACACGATCTACCACGAGCACTTCTCGTACTTCTCGTTCCTGACCGCTTGCCGCGCATTCGAACGGCACGGCCTGCGCGTGTTCGACGTCGAGGAGCTGGAGACTCACGGAGGCTCCCTCCGCGTCTTCGCCTGCCATGACGAGGGCAGCGCTCACGAGAGGACCGGCCGGGTCGAGGACCTCATCCGGCGCGAGCGCGAGGAGAAGCTCGATCAGCTTGAGCCGTACCTGTCCTTCGCCGAGCGCGCGCGAAAGGCAAAGCGCGAGATACTCGGCTTCTTCGTCGAGCAGAGGAGCGCCGGCGCAAGGATCGCCGGCTACGGGGCTCCCGCGAAAGGCAACACGATGCTGAACTTCTGCGGCATCCGCTCGGACTTCCTCGAGTTCACGGTCGACCGCAATCCGCACAAGCAGGGGCGCTTCCTGCCGGGTTCGCACATCCCGATCCGCGCTCCTGAGGCGATCGCCGAGGCGCGCCCGGACTTCGTGTACATCCTCGCGTGGAATCTGAAGGACGAGATCATGGAGCAGATCTCGTACGTCCGCGATTGGGGCGGGCGCTTCGTCACGCACACTCCATCCCTGCAAGTGCACGAATGATCTTCACGGAGACGCGCCTCGCCGGCACGTACGCCGTCGAGCTGGAGAAGCACGAAGACGAGCGAGGCTACTTCGCCCGGATCTTCGGGGCCGACGAGTTCGAGCGCGCCGGGCTCAATCCGGCGATCGCGCAATGCAGCACGTCGTTCAACCGGCTCGCCGGCACCGTTCGCGGAATGCACTTCCAGGCGCACCCGCACGAGGAGTGCAAGCTCGTGCGCTGCACGCGCGGGGCGATCTTCGATTTCGCGCTCGACCTCCGCAAGGGCTCGCCGACGTACCTCGAATGGGTCGGCTTCGAGCTCCCGGCCGAGAACGGCCGGATGCTCTACATCCCCGAAGGGCTCGCACACGGCTTCCAGGCGCTCGCGGACGAGACCGAGGTCGCGTACCAGATCTCCCAGCCGTACATTCCGTCGCACGCTCGCGGCGTCCGCTGGAACGACCCCGCCTTCGGCATCGAGTGGCCGTTGGCGGTCACGACCATCTCGGAGCGAGATCAGAACTATCCCGACTTTTCGCCGTGAGCGACGCTCGCTGCCCGTTGTGTGACGGCCTGACGGCCGAGGCCTTCAGCGTGGGCGACCGCAACCGCGGGATCGGCGACGGGCGCTTCACCTACCGCCGCTGCCTGCGCTGCCGGGTGCTCTACGAGGTCGATCCCCCCGACGATCTGGGCCCCTACTACCCCGACGACTACCACCAGCCGCCGGATCCCGCCGAGCTCGACCGCCACGCTGCCGCCGAGGAGCCGAAGCTCGCGTTGCTCCGGCCGTTCGCTGCATCCGGCCGGCTGATCGACATCGGGTCGGGCTACGGGTCGTTCGCGCGTGCGGCGCGCAACGCCGGCTACGAGGTCACCGCGATCGAGCTGGACGCCCGCTGCTGCGAGTACCTCGAGCGCGTCGTGGGCGTGCGGGCGATCTGCAGCGACACACCGGAGCGGGAGCTCGCGCACCTCGGCTCTACACGCGTCGTCACGCTCTGGCACGTGCTCGAGCACCTGCCGCGCCCGTGGGACGTGCTCGCGGCCGCCGCCAAGCAGCTCGAGGCCGGCGGTGCGCTCGTGGTCGCCACGCCGAACCCGGACTCGCTCCAGTTCCGGCTGCTCAGGGCGCGCTGGGCTCATGTTGACGCCCCGCGCCATCTCTTCCTGATTCCGTTCGCCGCCCTCAGGGACCGCGTCCGGGCGCTCGGGCTCGAGGTCGGCCACGTGACCACCGCAGATTCGGCGGGCAGGCACTGGAACCGGTTCGGCTGGGAGTATGCGCTCCGCGGCTGCCCGGCCCGCCGGCCTGCGAAGCGAGGCACGTTTGCGCTCTCGCTGCTCGTTTCGGCCCTGCTCGCGCCGATCGAACACCGCGACCTGAAGGGCGCGGCCTATACCGCGGTCTTCGTCAAGCACTGAAGGCCGGCACGACCCATACGATGGCCTGATGGCGTCTGCGCAGATGAGCCCGGTCGAGCCGGGTGGAACGCCGTCGCCGATCGACCTGCTCGACACCTCCCAGGCCGGACCGGTGGCGATTCGCGGCGGCACGCTCCGCGTCGGCGCCTTCTTCGCAGGAACCCTCGCCGGGGTCGCTTCGTTCGGGGTGCTCGCGCGCCACCTCGGGGTGGACGACATCGGCCGTTATTCGATCGCGATCGCGCTCGTGACGTTCGTCGGCGGACTCTCGGACCTTGGCCTTACGACGATCGGCGTGCGCGAGCTCGCAGTCCGCGGCGGCGATCAGCGCGAGGGGGTGGCGCAGAACCTGCTCGGCGTTCGCTTGTGCATCGCGGTTGTCGGCGGACTAGCCATGGTCGGGTTCGCGGCGGTCGCCGGGTATGGGCTGACGCTCGTCGAGGGCGTGGCTCTCGGAGCAGTAGGGCTTCTTTTCCAGACATCGCAGTCGACGTTGTCCGTTCCGCTGATCACGGACCTGCGACTCGGCTGGGTGGCGGCGTTCGACCTGCTGCGGGCGCTGCTGAGCGCCGCGCTGATCGTGGTGCTCGTGCTGGCCGGCGCTCACCTGCTGGCGTTCCTGGCCGTGACTATCCCGGTCGGGCTGGCTATTCTCGCGCTGAATGCGTTAGTCGTCCGCGGGCGGATCCCGTTGCTCCCAAAATTCCAGGCAGCTGCCTGGCGGGACCTTTTCGGAGAGGTAATCCCGTACGCCGTCGCCGTCGCCGCTGCGGCCCTCTACTTCCAGCTCGCGCTGATCGTCGTCTCGCTGATTGCCAACGCCCACGCGATCGGGTACTTCGGAGTCTCCTCGCGGACGATCCAGATGCTCCTCGCGGTGCCGGGCCTCGCCGTCGGCACGGCCTTTCCGATCTTCGCCAGAGCGGCTCGCGACGACCGCGAGCGACTCGCCTACGCGCTCCGTCGGGTTTTCGAGGCGAGCCTCCTGCTCGGCGCGCTCATCTCTTTGCTGCTCGCCGTCGGCGCCTCGCTCGTGATCAAGGTCGTTGGCGGCCCCAAGTTCGGGCCGGCTGCCGAGCTGCTCGCCATCCAGGGAATCGGGCTCGGTGCCAGCTTCTCGGGCGCGGTCTGGTCGTACGGTCTCCTGAGCCTGGGCCGGTACCGGGACATCCTCCGGATCAACCTGCTGGCGCTACTCCTCGGCGGAGCGACTGTCGCGGTCCTGGCCGCTCTGGACGGCGCGCGGGGAGCTGCGATCGGCACGGCAGTCGGCGAGATCGTCCTCGCGCTCCTGAACGCGTTCGCGCTGTCCCGCGCCGATCGCGACTTGAGGCCGCCGCTGCGCATCGTGCCCGCGGTCGCAATTGCGCTGGGGCTCGGCGCCCTGGCCACGCTCGCTCACCTTCCGGTGCTTGCGGCCTGCGCGCTTGCCGGCGGCATCTACCTGGTTACAGTGCTCGTGCTCGGTGCCGTCCCCGAAGAGCTCGTCCAGCAGGTTCGGCGAGGGTGAGCCGGCGCTCGAATACCTCCAGGACGTTCGCGTAGCCCTCCGTTCGTGGCGGCCGCCAGTCGGGGAACTGCGCGGCGACCCGACGGGCAAGAAGCGCCCAGAGCCGGGCCGGCAGGGCAATGACCAACAGCCGCGCGACCAGGCCCGCGGCTCTGTAGAAGACCCGCTCGACCGGGCTCAGGCGAGCGTTGAGCGCCGCCAGCTCCTCGTACGACGCGCTTCCGCGAAGCCGGCGCCCGTAGACGTTCCCGGCCTGAAGCATCCGGTGCCGGCGGCGATTTACGCGCAGCCCGTGCTTCGAGCCGTAGTTCGCCGCGAGCGCCTCCATCGCCGCGAGCCAGCCCTCGTTGATGTTGCTTCCCGGGTTGGGAGCAAGCGCACCGGCCTCGAGGAACGCGCGGCCCTCATCCTCGCGACGATTGAGGTGGAAGTAGCCGTACGACTTGGGCGTCACGCCGATCACGACCTCCGCGCGCGGATCTGCGACGACTCGTTCCCCCTCCAGAAGGGCGACGCACGTCGCGTAGTAGTCGGGGAACGCCGACTGGAAGAACTCGCCTCGCGGGCGCACGCGCTCGACAAGCTTGCGGCTCACGAGCGAGAGTTGCATGTTGAAGTTGAACGCGAGCCTGAAGTCCAGCGCACGGCACACTGCAGCGAGAGCTCGCTCATGGTCGAGCAGAAACGGCTCGGTCGCCTCGCCGAAGAACTCGGCGTGGGTGTTTGGCGCGAGAAAGCCGTTCGGATACTCTGGGTCTACGCCCGGATAGCTGAAGAGGAGAGCGCCGGTGTAGACGACGTCCGGCCGTTCGAAGCGCTCGATCAGCTCGAACATCCGGCCGACGTAGCCCGGCAGGAGGCCGTCGTCGTCGCCGAGCATCAGGACGTAGTCGCCGGAGCTGAGCGCCAACACGGTGTTCCAGTTGTCGGTGACGGGCAGGAACCGTGGTGTTCGGCTGTAGACGACGCGCGAATCGTTGAGCGATTCCGCGAACCCCCGGATGTCCTCCGTCGAGTCGTTGTCGGAGATGACGATCTCCCATTCCGGCCGATCCTGGCGCCGAACCGTCTCTACCGCCAGCTTTAGGTAGTCGAGTCGGTCCCGCGTCGGCAGCAAGAAGGAGATCTTCAAGGGGCGTCGCTATCGTAGCCCCAGGATGGGTGCTTCCCAGAGGCGGCCCCGCGTGCTCCTCACCGGCGCCAACGGCTTCATCGGTTCCTGGGCGCTCGAGGCGCTCGGCGACCGCGGGTACGAGGTGCACGCTGTCTCGTCGCGTCCCGGCGAGGGCAGTCCCCGGGCCGAGTGGCACCTCGCCGATCTTCTCCAGGCCGAGACTTCGGAGGCGCTCGTCGCCGGCGTCCGGCCCGACCTGCTGCTCCACCTGGCCTGGTACGCCGAGCACGGCCGCTTCTGGGCCTCGATCGAGAACGTCCGCTGGGTCGAGGCGACCCTCCGGCTGCTCCGGGCATTCGCAAAGCACGGCGGTAGACGAGCCGTGATCGCCGGCACGTGCGCCGAGTACGAATGGACGGCCGAGGGAGGCATCTGCTCGGAGGAGGAGACCCTTCGGCCGAAGACGCTGTACGGAGTCAGTAAGAACGCAACGCGTGCCGTCGCCCAGGCGCTCGCGGAGGAGGCCGGCTTCGAGCTCGCCTGGGGCCGGATCTTCTTACTGTACGGGCCCGGCGAGGCGGAGACACGCATCGTTCCCTCTGTCGCACGAGCCCTGCTTGAGGGGACGCCCGCCGCGGTCGGCGAGGGATCTCAGATTCGCGACTTCCTTCACGTCGGCGATGTCGGTGAGGCGTTCGTCGCGCTGCTCGAGAGCGACGCCCAGGGGGCGGTGAACATCGGCTCAGGCGAGGGTGTGGCGCTCCGAGAGGTGGTCGAGCTGGTGGCCCGGGCAACCGGCCGGCCGGAGCTGGTCCAGTTCGGCGCCGTGGAATCCCGGGCCGACGAACCGGCCGCGCTCGTGGCGGACGTGCGCCGCCTCACCGAGGAGGTCGGCTTTCGACCGCGCATCTCGCTCGCCGACGGAATTGCCGAGACGGTCGCCTGGTGGCGCGAGCGCCTCGGGAACGGCGTGGTCGGCGGCGGGCGTCGAGCCGAACGGTGAGTCCCTGCGTGGTGTATCTCGTTCGCGCCGCGAACGGGATGGAGCCGTTCGCCGCGTTCATCCAGTCCTACCGAACGCATCCGGCGGGGGTGCCGCATGAGCTCGCGCTCGTCTTCAAGGGCTTCCGCTCGGAGGACGAGACACGACCGCACCTCGATCTGGCCGGCGGCCTGGTCTCGGACGTGCTCCACGTCGGCGACGAGGGCTTCGACCTGACGGCCTACTTCGCCGCCGCCGGCCGGCTCGGGCGCGAGTGTTACTGCTTCCTGAACTCGTTCAGCGAGATCCTCGCCGACGGCTGGCTGGGCTCGCTGCGCGCTGCCCTGGGAGACCCCGACGTGGGGCTGGTCGGCGCGAGCGGCTCGTGGGCGAGCATCCGTTCGTACGCACGTTTCAACCTCGGGCTCGGAGGCCCGTATGCACGCGTCTTCCCCAGCCGCGCGGCGACTCGAGCATTGATGGCGCAACATACGGCGAGATCGAGCGCTCGGAACGGCTCGGCGCCGGGGAAGCTCGCCACGCTCCGCGAGGTGCTCCACCAGCTCGTGTTCTTCGAGCCGTTCCCGTGCCATCACGTGCGGACGAACGCCTTCATGCTCACCGGCGAGGCCTGCTCCCGGATCCGCATTGGAACGTTGCGCGAAAAGGTCGACGCCTACCGGTTCGAGAGCGGCCGAGCCTCTATTACGCGTCAGGTCGAACGGATAGGCCTCCGCGCCGTGCTCGTCGGTCGCGATGGTCGGCCACATGAGGTACCGGAGTGGCCGGCGAGCCGTACGTTCTGGCAGGGGGGCCAGGAGAACCTGCTGGTGGCCGACAACCAGAGCCGCGAGTACGAGCGCGGCGACGCCGATCTACGAAGGCTGCTGTCGCGCTATGCCTGGGGCGAGCTGGGCCAAGCCGGCCTGAGCCGACATAGCCCTCAGCCGTGCGACGTCGGCATTGACCATCAGCTCGACGAGTTCCCCGAATAACACACGCGGTTCCCATGCCAGGTCGGACCGCGCGCGGCTCGCGTCTCCGACCAAGTGGTCGACCTCGGCGGGGCGCATGAATTGCGGGTCCTCAACGACGTGACGCTCCCAGTCGAGGCCCGCGTGGTCGAACGCGATCTCCGCGCACTCGCGTACCGAGTGTTCCTCGCCGGTCGCGATTACGTAGTCGCTTGGTTCGTCCTGCTGGAGCATCAGCCACATCGCCTCGACGTAGTCGCCGGCGAAGCCCCAGTCCCGCTTCGCCTCGAGATTTCCGAGCCGCAGCTCCTCCGCCAGGCCGAGCTTGATCCGCGCTACGCCGTCGGTGATCTTGCGTGTCACGAACTCGAGACCGCGGCGCGGGCTCTCGTGGTTGAAGAGGATCCCCGAGACCGCGTAGAGGTCGTACGACTCGCGGTAGTTGACGGTGATGTGGTGGCCGTAGACCTTGGCAACACCGTAGGGCGAGCGGGGGTGAAACGGCGTCAGCTCGGTCTGCGGTACCTCGCGCACCTTTCCGAACATCTCCGACGACGACGCCTGGTAGAAGCGGATCGATGGGTCGACCGACCGGATCGCCTCGAGCATCCGCGTCACGCCGACGGCCGTGAACTCGGCGGTCAGAACGGGCTGGTTCCACGACGTCGGCACAAAGCTCTGCGCCGCCAGGTTGTAGACCTCTTGGGGCGCCGCCTCTTGCAGCGCCGAGACGAGCGAGTGTGGGTCGAGTAGGTCGCCCTGAATCAGCGTGACCCGATCGATCAGATGCGCGATCCGCTCGACGTTCTCGGTCGACGCGCGGCGCGTCATGCCGAAGACTCGGTAGCCCTTCTCGAGCAGGAGCTCGGCGAGGTAGGAGCCGTCCTGGCCCGTGATGCCGGTGATGAGGGCGCTGCGTCCTTCACTCATCTCGTCGCGATCCTTTCCTCGGTGACGGCCTGCCGCGCCGCCGCGAGCGCGTCGGCGAGCGTCTGCTCGAGCGGGATCTCCCGCTCCCAGCCCGTCGCCTCCTTGAGGCGGGAGGGATCGCCGCAGACGACCGGCAAGTCGACGGGGCGGAAGCGATCTCGGTCCGGCTCGATCCGAACCGGCGCCTGAGCGAGCTCCGTGAGTAGCTCGGCAACTCGGCGCATCGGGACGGTGACCCCGGAAGCGACGTTGTACGTCCCGGCCGGCACGGAAGGGTCGAGCAACAGCGCGTAAGCCCGGCAGACGTCCCGGACGTCGAGGATGTCGCGCTCCGCGGAGAGATCGCCGACGCGGAGGACGCCCCCGCCTTCGGACTCGAGGCGGGCGATCTGGTGCGTCCACGAGCCGACGGCAAAGCGATCGTCGCGACCGGGACCTTCGTTGTTGAAGGCGCGAGCCACGACCACGTCGAGGGCGAAGCTTCGGCGCGCCTGCCCGCAGGCGATCTCGGCGGCTGCCTTCGACGCTGCGTAGGGCGAGACAGGCGCTACAGGCTCGTCCTCGGGCGTCGGGATCCGCGCCGCAAGGCCGTACACCTCGCCGGTCGAGGGAAAGAGCACCCTGGCGGCCGGCGCTTCGAGCCGCACGGCCTCGAGCACGTTCACCGTCCCGACCACATTGACGCTCCAGGCCTCGGCTGGGTTTGCCCAGGAAGAGGCAACGGACGACTGCGCCGCGAGGTGTACCACCGCGCGCAGGCGCGCATCGCGAACGGCCGCGGCGACCGCGTCCGGGTCGAGCACGTCGACGTCCGCCGGGACGAATGCATCGCCGAGAGCCTCACGGAGATGCGAGCCGACGAACCCGTTGGGGCCGGTGATGAGAACCGCCTCCACCTCAGTAAGCGCCGCGCGCCGCGAGCACGGCCGGCACCGTCTTCAGCAGGATCGAGATGTCGAGCCACAGCGACCAATGCTCGAGGTAGTAGAAGTCGAGCCGGACCAGGTCGTCGAAGCCCAGGTCGGAGCGGCCGGAGATCTGCCACAGCCCGGTCACGCCGGGCAGGACGTGATAGCGCTTCCGGTGCCAGTGCTCGAGTCGGCGGTAGTCCCGCAGCGGCAGCGGGCGGGGGCCGACGAGGCTCATCTCGCCGCGAAGGACGTTGAGGACCTGCGGCACCTCGTCGAGGGAGAAGCGGCGCAGAAAGGCGCCGACCGGCGTCACGCGCGGATCCTCCCGAAGCTTGAACAGCGGGCCGCTCGCCTCGTTCGCAGCCTCGAGCTCGTCCTGGAGCCGCCGGGCCCCGGCGTGCATCGTCCTGAACTTGAGCATCTGGAACTCGCGCTCGCCGAGCCCGATCCGGCGGTCGCGGTAGAGCACAGGGCCGCGCGAGCCGAGCTTGACCGCCGCGGCGATCGCAAGCCAGAGCGGCAGGCCGACGAGGAGCACGAGCATCGAGACGACGAGGTCGAACGAACGCTTGAGCGCCCAGTCGACGCCCACGAACGCGGGCGGGCGCAGCTCGAAGAGCGGCACGCCCTGGCCCGGGACGAACTCCGCGCGGTGCGTGAGCAGCTCGGTCGCCTTCGCCGCGATCCGCACCTGGACGCCGAGGCGATGCGCCTGCTCGACCAGGTCGAGCAACTCCTGCTCGTCGAAGTCCGAGTCGGTGACGATCAGCTCGTCGACGCGGTGCATCGCCAGGATGCGCGGGAGCGCGCTGAGCGGGCCGAGGACGGGCAGGTCGAGGCCGTCGGGCGACGGCGAAACCGCGCCGACGAACTCGTAGTCGATCCCGCTTCGCCCCGAGCCGAGCGCCCGGTGCAGCCGGGCGAGGCTCTCGCCGGAGCCGGCGAGGAGCGCGTGCCGCCGCACACCGAGGAAGCGGAAAAGATCGGCCGTCAGGAGCTCGTAGCTCGCCCGCAGGAGCGAGATCAGCGCCGCCGAGATCACCACCGCCGTCGGCGCGAGCCCGAAGGTCGAGAAGTGGTGATGCGTGCCGACCGCGAAGGCGAGGGTCACGAGCGCGACGACGACGAGCGAGGACAGGATCCGTCCCATTCCCGGCCGGCGCTCGCGCTCCGAGTACAGACCCGCCTGCGCGAAGACGAGCACAGTGATCAGCGTGAGGAACGGAAGCCAGGCGGTCTCGACGTTCCAGAGCACGTGCCAGAGAATCGGATGGTTGCCGTAGTACAGCTCACGCAGCCCGAGCGCCGCGTAGAGGCCGAGCGTCAGCCCGGCGAGGTCGATCGAGACGAGCGCGGCGATGCTCGCGAGCCGCCGAACGGCGACGGTCAGGCCTGCCCGGGAGAGGAGGTAAGGCCGGCCTGAACGGATGTCGGCAGGCGGCATCAACTCGGCCACGCCGCGCCGAATCGTGCGATCCGGCGTCTGCGCTTGCCTCGTGGCCACGGGCAAAGGCTAGTGCCTCAATGCGGGAGCCGCTGAAAGGCGGCATACGACGGCTTTTGCTTCCCCGCGGCGGTGAAGAAGCCGGATTGCCAACCGCCGATCCGCGCCTCGTCCTTGACGAGGAACCAGAGCAACATGCCGATTCGGGGGTTCCGCCGCGCGACCGCGTAGGCCTCCTTCAGGTAAAGGGCCTGTTTCGCCCACGAGACTCCGAACAGAGGGTCGGGCGGGTTCGTCTGGTAGCCGTACTCCGTGATCCAGAGACGCTTCGACCCGTAGAGCCTCGTCAGCTCGCTGATCAGATCGCCGATGTTGGCGAGCGTGACGGCGGTCGGATTGGCGCCCCGCGACCCGCGCGGCTTCGTC
>JBARRS010000113.1:0-3212 GCA_049644345.1 Gaiellaceae bacterium | reverse complement strand
TGCTTGATCTCTTTCCAGGTGATCGTGTTGTACGCGATGTCCTGGGCGTTCACGATCCCCTTCGGGCCGTGCTTGAAGTTTGCGGTTGCCAACGCGCCGCCCGTGAGTCCGACGAACAGCGCTACGATCGCGACGATCATCGCCGGCGACGGCATTCGCAGGCGGCGCAGGCCGCGACTCCTCCCGCCATCAACCGATGTCATTGGAGACCTCCCCTCCACGTAGTTCCTGCGCCACTGAGCGCGCTACGCGAGTATGAAACGCGCCGGACAATCGATTCATGGGCCGATCGGCCTATCTCTCGAGCCACGGGACCTAGATACCTAAACGTCGCCGGCGCAACTGAACGGGACCTACTTCGTCCTACGGCGGTTGAGCGTGTTGCTCGTGGATCCCGAGCTGGAGCTCGACGAGCTCGAGGATCTGCGGCTGTTGAGTGTGTTGCTCGTCGATCCCGAGCTGGAGCTCGACGAGCTCGTGGATCTCCGGTTGTTGAGCGCCGTGTTGGTCGATCCCGAGCCGGTCGAGGAGGCGTGCGTCTTTCGCCGCTGCTTGAGGATCGTCGCCGTCTTCGACGGGTGGCCCGGCGTGCCCACGCCACCCTTGGAATGGCGGCGCGCCAGTGTCGGGTCGCCTCCGTTGCCGCTCAGATTGCCGCTGGAGTGGCCGCCGAGACGCGTCTTGTTCGTGACTCCATGCTTCTTCCCTGACGAGCTCATGAGCGTCGCTGCGCCCGCCGCGCCGCCTAGGACGAGCACACCGACGGCTGCGATCACCAAGCGGCGCCGAGCCCGCCAAACGGGGCGGTTGCGGGCGGTGTCGCGATCCGTCCGCGCTGACGGCCCCGGCTGCTCCGAGATCAGGGGATCTGTCGCGAGTGCGGTAGGTGGGGCTGCGGTCGGCGGAGTCGCCGCGGTGGGGGCGCCGACCGGCTCCGGTGGGATCGGTGCCTCTCGGTCCGCGCCGTTCCCGGAACCGGCGAGCACGGTTTCGGGCGCCAGCCGCGTGGACGGAACGGTCATCTGTCCGAGCGATACCGCGGGGAGGGTCGCGCCGGCGGGACGCGCCTCAAACGCGGCGCGCGCAGCGTCGACGAGCTCGCGGCAGCTTCGGTAGCGGTCCTCGGGGCGCTTCGCGAGGGCCTTTGCGATCACCTCGTCGACTCCGGTCGGCAGATCGGGCTGCTTCGCGCTCGGGGCCGGCGCCGCCTCGGTGAGGTGCGCGTAGATCATCGCCACGTCCGAGTCGTGGTCGAACGGGGGAGCGCCGGTGAGACATTCATATAGGACGCACCCCAGCGAATAAATGTCGGTAGCGCCGCTTAGCTCCTTGCCCTCGATCTGCTCGGGCGCGATGTAGTCGATCGTGCCGACGTACTGACCTTTCGACGTGAGCCCGCTCTGAGACTGGCGATGCTTCGCGACGCCGAAGTCGGCGAGGTAGACGTGCGGCCGAGTGCCGTCGCCGGCGTTCTCGTCGATCAGGATGTTTCCGGGCTTGACGTCGCGATGGACCAGGCCCTTTCTGTGCGCGCAATCGAGCGCCGCCGCCACTTGGCCCACGACCGAGAGGGCGTAGTCGGCCGAGAGGGCGCCGCGGCGTGTCAGCAGCTCCTTCAGGTCGGGGCCCTCCACGTACCGCATGGCGATATACGGTCGGCCGTCGCACTCTCCTGCGTCGAAGATCGGAACGACGTTCGGGTGGTTCAGCGAGGCGGCCAGCCGCGACTCGCGGATGAACCGCTCGCGGAAAAGTTGGTCGCCGGCGAGCTCGCGGGCGAGCAGCTTGAGCGCGATCGTGTTGTCGAGGCGCGGATTGCTCGCCCGATAGACCTCGCTCATCCCGCCGCGGCCGAGCAGACCCTCGATGTGGTATGCCGCAAACTCAGTGTCGTTGTCGAGAAGCTGCGACGCCATCGCCCCCTCTGCCACCACTCCTTCTACCACCTTCGCCCGTTGGTCACAAGACGAGGCGGACAAGCGGGTCCTTCCAAGGGGCCGCTTTATTGCTTGCGGACCACGAAGTTGTCGAACCGGATTTCCGCGTTCCCCTTCGCGCCCCCGACAGCGTCGACGCCAACCCCACCGCTCACGGCGATCGGATGCCGGTCGATCGCGGCGAGTGTTCCGCCGTTCACAGTGAGGCGTAGCCGGACCGGACCGGGGCGACCGCCGATGCAGGCCGCCCGGACATGGTTCGTCGATCGAACGACGCGTCCGCCGAACGGCTTCGCCGCAAGCTGGGTCAACTTGCCGCCGACGCTCCGCCAGATCACGAAGACGCCGTCACTGCGAACCTCGAGCCGATACAGCCCCGCGGAAGATGCGCGGCAGACGATCCCGAAGCTGTACAGGCCCGGGCTCGAGACGCGGGAGGCGTCCAGCTGCACCTCTGCGTCTCCGAACGACAGCGGCCGTTGCGGCGGTTGAAGCAGCGCCGTCGACGGAAGACTCGCTGCGCGCGGCGGCTTGACCAGGACTAGATAGGCGCCGCCCGCGTAGCGGACGCGCGTCTGCTTGTTGTCGACCTGGGGCCAGCCTGTAGCTGGAGTGGAGAACGTGTCCGCGAAGAGGATCCCACCGGAGGGAACCGTCGCATTCCTCCTCGGAACGCCCTTGGCGCCCGATGATTCGAGCGGTCCGGCCGAGGCCGCCCACCAGCGATAGAGAGCGCGCTGGTTGCCGTCGTTTCGTAGGGCCCGCGCGAACGTCTTGGCATGGTCGTCGGTCCAGCCGATCGTGGCCGTTCCGCCGCTGGAGTCGAGCGCGCAGAACACGCGCCCCCCGGTCTTACCGCTGATCGCGTAAGGGCGCTCGCCCACGAGGGGGAGCCCGGAGCAACTGCCCCGATCGCGACGGTAGAGCGCCGGCAGCTGCGCCGCGTAATAGCGGTTCGCTGCCGAGGGGCTGGAGAACGCGTAGTACTCGACCCGCTGGCCGAGGGGCGCGCAGGAGGTTCCTGTAGTCGCCGCGGCCGGCGCGCGGAGGCGGATGCACTTCGACCGGATCGCGCTCGGGACGAGTGCCAGTAGCCGGCTCTCGGCTGCGTTCGGGAATGCGTTCGAGCTCCCACGGAAGAGCAGCACTGCCGCGATGACGACGGCCACAACGATCGCTGCCCCGACGGCGAGGAGGACGGGCAGGCGGCGCCAGAGCGGTGCGGGTGGCGCCTCATGCCGCCGCTCGCCCTCCGGCGGGCGAGGCCGCCGGGGG
>JBARRS010000112.1:0-16786 GCA_049644345.1 Gaiellaceae bacterium | reverse complement strand
AGCTGCTCGATCAGGCGCTTGAGGCGGAGACTTTGGTGGTAGAGCGCCTCGCGCAGCTCGTCCAGCTGATCGTCCGAGAGCGCGTGACCGCGCTCGTACAGAGTCGCCGCGATCCCGAAAACCACGCTCGCCGGTGTCCGCAGCTCGTGCGAGGCGAGCGAGATGAAGCTCCGCTCCAGCTCTTCCAGCCGAACCAGCTCCTCGTGGACGAGCGTCCGTTCCATCGCCGCAGCGACGCGAAGCGCCACCAGCTCGAGCAGTTCTACGTCCTCGGCCGTGAACGTACGGGGACTGAGCGTCCCGACATGAACGACGCCGAGCACCCGGTCTTGGACGATCAGCGGCACGCCGAGCAGCGAGCGGATTCCACGCTTGCGGAGCACCGGGTTGACCAGGTCTGCGTGGTCGGCGTCGTCGATCACGACCGGACGCCTCTCCGCGGCGACTCGTCCGGCGAAACCGGCGCCGACCGGGATGCGGAAGCCGAGTTCCATCTCCTCCTCGAGCCCTTTCGCCGCGCGAACGATCAGCTCGTTCGCCTCCTCGTCGATCAGCAGCACGGCACACGTGTCGGCCTCGAGGGCGGCGCGGATCCGCTCGAGCAGCTCGTCCAGCAGCTCGTCGAGCGAGAGGTTGCCGAGCGCTGCGTCGGTGACCGACTGCAGCTGCTCGAGTCGGCGGTACGCGGAATCCGCGTCAGGAGTCATTTCCCGTCAGAGCGTAAGGGTAGCCCGGTCGCGACGTAGCGCCGGCCGCCGACCTCGTAGACGACGTCGACGCTGTCGTTCTGCCGATACGTCCCTGCGACCCCCAGCACCATCGAGAGCCAGCGCCAGAAGCCGAGCCGGCCTTCGCGCGCGAGGCGGCGCTCGAAGACCAGCTCGTCGCCCTCGCGCCGGTAGTCCTCCCGGGGGCGCTGCGCGACGCCGTTCACGAAAACCTCGAGCTCGTCGCCGAGCCCCGCCGGCAGCTGCACACGCGTCTTTTCCTCCACCCCCATAGAATGCCGTCGCCCGTGCGCCGGAAGGTCCTCGCTCTGACGTGCGTCGTCCTGGTCGGGCTCGTAGTAGCGGGCGCCGCCCTCGGCGGCAACGGCGGAACCGGACCGCCCACGCCTGAATCGCCGAACGCGCAAGGGATCAGTTCCACGTACTGGCTGATCCTCGGAATCACAGGCGGCATCTTTCTGCTCGTCGAGAGCATGCTCCTCCTCTTCGTCGTCCGCTTCCGCGCCCGGGGCCGGCCGCGCGAGGCGGACGGGCCGCAGATCCACGGCGCCACCCGGCTCGAGCTGATCTGGACCGTGATCCCGGTGCTGATCCTGGCGGCGATCGCGAGCTTCGTCCTCTACAAGCTGCCGGGAATCAAGAACGTGCCGTCCGCGAAGGCCCAGGGAGGCCGGCTCGAGATCAGGGTCGAGGGCCATCAGTTCTACTGGCAGTTCCGTTACCCGAACGGCGTCGTCGCGATCAATCGAATGCGCGTTCCCGCCGGCGAGAACATCCGCCTCACGGTCGTCTCGGCCGACGTCGCGCACAGCTGGTGGATCCCACGGCTCGGCGGCAAGCTCGACGCGATCCCCGGACGGACGAACCACACGTGGTTCCGGGCCAGGCGGCCGGGCGTCTACACCGGCCAGTGCGCCGAGTTCTGCGGCATCCAGCACGCGGCGATGCTGGCGACCGTCGACGCTCTTCCCAAAGGCGAGTTCGCGAGCTGGCTCGCGGGCGCGGCGACCGCCCAGGCCGCCGGCGCGTCGGATCTCGGGCAACAGACATTCACGGGCGTCTGCGCGCCTTGCCACGGCGATCGCGGCCAGGGCTTCATCGGCCCGAAGCTCGCCGGCAACCCGCTGTTCAACGACCGCGCCGGCATCACGGCTCTGCTTCGCAACGGCCGGTTCACGAGCGCCTCGCGATTCATGCCGGCGGTGGGGAAGACATGGGACAACCGGCAGCTCGTCGCGGCGATCGAATACCTCCGCCGGCGTTTCGCCCCGAAGGGAGTGACGAGTGGCGGTTAGAACCGAGCCGCTGATCGTTCCCTGGTACCGCGGACGGTTCGCCAGTTGGGTCACGACCGTCGACCACAAGCGGATCGGGATCCTCTACATCGCGACGAGCCTCCTCTTCTTCGTCATCGGCGGCGTGCTCGCGCTGCTCATGCGGGCGCAGCTCGCCACACCGAACGAGCACTTCGTCACCCGGGACCGCTACGACGAGCTGTTCACGATCCACGGCACGACCATGATCTTCCTCGTCGTCGTGCCGTTCCTCGCCGGCTTCGGCAACTTCCTCGTGCCGCTGATGATCGGGGCGAGAGACGTGGCGTTCCCGCGGCTGAACGCGATGTCGTACTGGCTCTTCCTGCTCGGCGGAATCGTGCTGATGACGAGCTTCCGCGCCGCCGGCGGCGCCGCTCGCTGCGGCTGGACGTGCTATGCCCCGCTTTCGGAGAAGGGCTACAGCCCCGGCCACGGAGTCGATCTCTGGATCCTCGCGCTCCACATTCTCACCATCTCCTCGCTCGCCGGCGCGATCAACTTCCTCGTCACGATCCACCGAATGCGGGCGCCCGGGATGAGCTGGATGCGCGTTCCGCTCTTCGTGTGGGCGATCGAGATCTACGCGCTGCTGCTCGTGGTAGCGCTGCCCGCGCTCTCGGCCGGGTTGACGATGCTGCTGCTCGACCGGCACGCCGGAACGCACTTCTTCATTCCGAGCAAGGGCGGCAGCGCCCTGCTCTGGCAGCACGTCTTCTGGTTCTTCGGGCACCCCGAGGTCTACGTGATGGTCCTGCCGGCGATGGGGATCATCTCGGAGGTGATTCCGGTCTTCTCGCGCAAGCCGATCTTCGGCTACAAGGCGGTCGCGCTGTCCACGGTCGCGATCGGGTTCTTCTCGCTCCTGGTCTGGGCGCACCACATGTTCGCCGTCGGCCTGCCCGCGTATCTGCAGGTCTTCTTCATGTTCTCGTCGATGGTGATCGCGGTGCCGACGGGGGTGAAGATCTTCAACTGGCTCGCGACCACGTGGCGCGGGAACCTGCGCTTCGACACGGCGATGCTGTTCGCGCTCGGCTTCGTCGGCGTCTTCACGATCGGGGGCCTCTCGGGGATCTTCGTCGCGGCTTTCCCGGTCGACTGGCAGGTGACGGACACGTACTACGTCGTCGCGCACATCCACTACGTGCTCTTCGGCGGCTCGATCTTCGGGATCTTCGCCGGGCTCTACTACTGGTGGCCGAAGATGTTCGGGCGGCTGCTCGACGAGCGGCTCGGGAAACTGCATTTCTGGCTGTTCTTCGTGGGGATGAACATCACGTTCTTCCCTCAGCACATGCTCGGCCTGCTGGGGATGCCGCGGCGGATCTACACATACAGTCACGGGGGGTTGTGGGAGTGGTACAACCTTGTCTCGACGATCGGCTCGGGGGTGATGGCGCTGGGTGTCCTGGTGTTCGTCGCGAACGTGATCAAGACGTCACGGGTCGGACCGCGGGCGGGCAACGACCCGTGGCTCGCGGACACGCTCGAGTGGTTCACCACCTCGCCGCCGCCGGAGTACAACTTCGACCAGGTGCCCTACGTGACGAGCGCCCGGCCGCTGCGCGACCTGCGGCTGCGGCTCAAGGAGGCCGGCCGTCTCTGACCTAGCTCCCCCCGGGCCTTGGTTGCGGCTGACCGCTCTCGCAGGCGCGGCTGCGACGGCCGTGGCTGCCGCGAGCGGGACTCTCGGCCTCGGCTCGGCACACCGCGCCCTCTCGGCGTTCGCGATCCCCCCGCTCGCCGCCGTCGTGGTCTCGTCCCGGCTCACGCACCGACGCCTTTTCGCGCCCGCCCTGGCGGCGTTGGCCCTGTTCGGCGTCGCGGCGCTCGTCACCGTGCACCCGCTCCACGTCGCGTTCGCCGCCGCGAGTCTCGCCGCCGCCTCAATCTCGGCTGCACAGGCCTTCCGCGGTGCGCCTGCACAGCGGTCGAGCTGGCGCGACTACGTGACGCTGACGAAGCCGCGGATCATGGTGCTGCTGCTCCTGACCGGGTTCTGCGGGATGTGCGTCGCGGCGCGCGGGCTTCCGGCCGCTGGGCTTGCGGCCGCGACGATGACGGGACTCGCGCTCGCATGTGGCGGGGCGAGCGCGCTCAACCACGTCCTCGACGCGGACATCGACCGGTTCATGCGCCGGACCGACAAGCGGCCGGTCGCGGCGCAGCGCGTGCCTCCCTCGCGCGCGCTCGAGTTCGGCCTCGCCCTGTCGGCCTTCTCGTTCGTCCTGCTGGCGAGCGCCGTCAACCTGCTGACGGCGGTGCTCGCACTCGTCGGCAATCTCTTCTACGTCCTCGTGTACACGCGCTGGCTGAAGCGCTCGACGCCGCAGAACATCGTCATCGGCGGGGCCGCCGGGGCCGTGCCGCCGCTCGTCGGCTGGGCGGCCGTGACGGGGAACCTGACGCTGCCGGCGCTCTTCCTCTTCCTGATCGTCTTCCTCTGGACGCCGCCGCACTTCTGGGCGCTCGCGCTGCTGATCCGGCGCGAGTACGAGGCGGCGCGGATCCCGATGCTCCCGGTCGTGCGCGGCGAGCGCGAGACGGCGCGGCAGATCGTGCTCTACTCGCTCGTGCTGGTCGCGGCGACCATCCTTCCGTTCGCGTGGGGCACGCTGGGCGTCGCCTATCTCGCCGCGTCGCTTCTCCTCGGCGCGCTCTTCCTCCGCCTCGCCGTACGCCTGCGCCGTGAGACGAGCCCGGCCCGCGCCTCGGCGCTCTTCCACTTCTCGCTGCTCTATCTGGCGCTCCTCTTCGTCGCGATGGCGGTCGACACGCTCCTGTGACGGAGCCTCTCGAGCAGCCGCGTCACCCGGGAAACCTCGTCGCTCCGCACGATGCCGAGCTCGAGGACCCACGCCGAAACGTGTTCTGGGGCTGGGCGCTCTTCGGCTGCTTCCTCCTCCTCTTCGCCGGCACGTTCGTCGTCGCGCTCGTCTACAACGCTGTCGGCTCCTGAGCTGAACGGAATTTTCCTCGCCCGGCCCGAGGCGCCGGGAAAGGGGATCGCGCTCGCGGTCAAGGATCTCTTCGACACCGCCGGCCTCGTGACGACATACGGATCGGCCCTGTTCGCGGATCAGGTCCCGGACGCGACCGCGGAAGCGGTGCTGCGTCTCGAGGAGGCCGGCTACGCGAACGTCGGCAAAACGAACCTGCACGAGTTCGCGTACGGGGTCACCTCGCAGAATCCGCACTTCGGGACGGTGCCGAACCCGGTGGCGCCCGGCCGGATCGCCGGCGGCTCGAGCGGTGGCTCTGCCGCGGCGCTCGCAGCGGGGCTCGCCGAGGCGGCCCTCGGCACGGACTCAGGCGGCTCGATCCGGATCCCCGCAGCCTGCTGCGGCGTCGTCGGCTTCAAGCCCACGTACGGTCTCGTCCCGCTGGACGGCTGTTTCCCGCTCGCCTCGAGCTTCGATCACGCCGGTCCAATGGCGCGAACCGTCGAGCGCTGCACGGAGATGATCGAAGCGCTCGCACCGGAGTTCAGGCGTACCGAGCTGGCCTCGCTGGAGGAGATCGAGGTGGGAGTCGCCTGGCCCGAGCACGCCGACCCGCTCGTCCGCGCCCGGGTCGAGGAAGCGGCCGCGAGTTTTCCCGACCGCGAGAGCGTCGACTTCCCCGAGCCGGAGAGCCGCCCGGGCGCGGTCTTCATGCGCGAGGTCGCCGACGTTCACCGCGAGCTCTTCGCCGAGCACGCCGACGCCTACGGCGAGGACGTGGCCGCGAAGATCGAGCGATGCCTGGCGGTGACCGACGCCGAGTACGAGGCAGAGCTTCGCCTCCGTGAGCAATATCGCGAGCAGGCGGCGGAGGCCTTGGAAGGACGCGACCTGCTGCTGACGCCCACGCTCGTCTTCGTCGCGCCGAGCGTCGAGCTCACGAAGGACCAGCTGGACGCGGTCACGCGTTTCACGTACCCGTTCAACGCTCTCGGCTGGCCTGCGCTCGCGCTTCCCTGCGGCCCGGCGGAAGACGGGCTGCCCGCGTCGGTGCAACTCGTCGGCCGCCCCGGACAGGACGGGCTCGTGCTGGCGGCGGGCCGGCTGCTCGAGCGCTCGCTCAAGGCCACCTAGGCCGATGCCGATTCAGGCTGCGACATGCGGTTCTGGAGGCTTGTGCCTGCGCTCGTCCTCGCGCTCGCGCTGGCTCAGCCGGCGAAGGCGGACGACCCGCGTAACCATGCCGATCTGACGAAATCGGTCGGGACGGCCCACGTACTCGTCCACTACACGACGGCTACGGGTAATCCCGATGCCGTCACGGCGCAGCAGGCGGCCGCCGCGGCGAAGACACTCGAGTCCGTCTGGCGCCTGGAGACGGGCTGGGGCTTCCCGCCGCCGGCGAGCGACCAGGGCCTCGGCGGAGACGACCGTCTCGACGTCTATGTCGCCGTCGCGCCGCAGCACCGCTCCTTCGTCGCCCCGGATGCCGCGAACTGGCGGGTCTCCGGCTTCATGGATCTCGATCCCGCCGACGTCAAGGACACGACCAGCGCGCGCCGCTACCGAGGCACGATGGCACACGAGTTCTTCCACACGATCCAGCTTCAATGGACGAGCCCCGAGGCTCAGTACGCGCCGTACCTCCTCGAGGCGACCGCGGAGTGGGCCGGCCACCGAGTGTCGCCCGCGTACTGGGGCGCCGGGCCGCTGTTCGCGTACGCACCCGAAGCTTCGCTCGACTGCCCCCAGACCGTCTGCGGCTCCGCGGGCGACGGTAGCCGCGGCTACGGGCAGTGGCCGTTCTTCGAGTACCTGTCCGAGCGGTACGGCGCGAAGGTCATCCGTGAGATCTTCGAGCGCGACGCCTTGCTCGGCTGGCAGGACGTCTCCGGCCGGCACGTCTGGCAGGGCAGATCGCACGTGCTCGAGGCGATCGACTCGGTCCTCGAGGACCACGGCACTTCCCTTACC
Organism: Gaiellaceae bacterium; assembly: GCA_049644345.1. Taxonomy (GTDB): domain Bacteria; phylum Actinomycetota; class Thermoleophilia; order Gaiellales; family Gaiellaceae; genus JBARRS01. The sequence goes on along the minus strand of JBARRS010000112.1, from coordinate 9,826 downwards.
CGGCTCTGGAGCCAGTACGCGGCGTTCAACCTCGACCCGGGGCGGTACACGCTGCCGATCCTGCGCCGGCTCCGGCTCTGGTCCAAGCCCGCGCACCTGCTGCTCGTGCCTGCCGCCGCGCGCACGTACAACCCTGTCGTGTTGAAGGTCGACCATCTCGCCTCCACCTATCTCTCGCTGATGACCGTCAACTGCGACGTGACGGCGCCCGCTGTCGCGAGCACGCTCCACGTGCGCGTGACCTTGCCGTGGGGGAGCACAGCCGTACCGGCGCTTCGGATCACGTTCTCCAAGCAGAAGCCGGTGATCCGAACTCTCAAGGTCGCCGGCGGCGTCGCCTCGATCGACGTTCCGGGCTGGCGTGCCTGCATGACCGCGCGCCTTGCAGTGCCGAATCCTTCCACGACCGACGACGGGGTTCAGTACACCGTCTCGGTCTCGGTCACAGCTGGGACGGACGCGCGGCCGCCGAAGGTGCTCGCCCTCCCCGCGACCGGCAAGGCCGGGCGCCACATCCCGCTCCGGTTCCAGGTCTTCGACGACAGCGGCTACGCCTCGGTGTCGATCCGGATCTACCAGGGGACGCACCTGTTGGGGGGCGATCAGTCCTCGATGGGAAAGATCTTGGCCTCGGTTTCTTCCTACGAGGGATTCGCGCCGAGCGCTCCGGGGGCTTACCGCTTCTGCGTCCGGGCGAAGGACCTCGCCGGGAACGTCAGCCGCTTCAGCTGCGCTCCGATCAGGGTCACACCCTAGGTTCGCTCGAGCAGCCGGCGGTCGGCGCGGCGGGACCACGTACGGCCGACCGCGAGGAGCGCCGCTCCGAGCGCGAGCAGCGGACCCGCGACGACGAGCGCATAGAGCAGCACCTCGCCCTCCCGTGCGAGTACCGAACCGGCGTCGTCGAGCGTCCGATGGAGGCGGCCCGGGGGAGGCGCGGCGGCGGCCTTCCGGGTCGTGAAGACGACGGAGACGTGCGCGAGGCGGGCGTTGCGGATCGTGTCCCGGCGGCCCCGCTGGAGCGCGGTGAGCTCACCGAGAACGTAATCGAGCTGCGCCTGGAGACGCTGCCGTTCGGCCGGGTCCGTCGCCGCCCCGATCTGCGCGCGCAGCTGGGCGGCCTGCTTGCGCAGCGCCCGGATCTGCCGGGTGTCGAGGTCGACCTGCCGCTGCACATCCTCGATCTGGACTTGCTGCGCAAGGATCGTCCCGAGGTCCGAGAGCTGTGCGATCGCGGTCGGCAGCTTCCCCACTGGAATGCGCAGGAGCAGCGTCGACTCGCCTCGCCGCCCACCCGGCGCGTTGTAGGAGGCGGAGGCGACGAAGCCGCCGAGGCTCCGCGCGGTGCGCATCGCCGCCTTGGTCGCGCGCGAGAGGTCGTCGAGGTTCTTGACTCCGATCCGCATCGAGGCGTCGAAGCGCTGGAGCCGCGTAGGGCCGGGTACGAACGGGCCCAGACGCAGAGCGCGAGGAGCCAGGGCCGCGCCCCCCTGCGTCCGCGCTGGAGGGCCTGTGATGGTCGTCCGCTGTAGAGCAACAATTCTCCGGTGCCCCGAGCCTGACGTGACGAGCCCGTGCACTACCGCAGCCGAGACTCCTGCGGCGATGACAGCTCCGGCAAGCACGAGCGCAACACGCAGCGAAGGCAGCCGTAGCGCCTTGGTCGCCGCCGGCTCGGGCAGCGCGCGCACGCGCTCGCGTAGCCCTTCCGGAGCATGCGGCCGAGCCGCTCGAAGCTGGAGTGCGACGTCAGACGACGGCATCGGCGTTCACCTCCTGCTCGAGCCGCTGGAGCGCACGGCTGAGCCTCGTGGAGCACGCGCTCGGGCTGATGCCGAGCAGCCGGGCGGTCGTCTCGCCGTCGAGCTCGAGCACGACGCGCAGGACGACCACCTCCCGCTCGGCGGCGGAGAGTCGCGCGAGCCCGCGCTCGAGCTCCGGCGACAGACCCTCGACGAACGCCTCCTCCGCAACCTCCTCGCTCGCGAATGACGCCTCGCGGCGACGCCTCCGCTCCTCGGCCCGGAAGTGATCGAGCGCGACGGAACGCGCAAGCTGGCAGAGCCACGTGCGCGCGCTCGCGCGGCCCGGATCGTAGCGGCGCCACTTCCGCAGCGCCCGCTCGAACGTCTCGGCTGTCAGGTCTTCGGCCACGCTTCGGTCTCGCGTCAGGTAGACGAGGTAGGCATAGACGTCGTCGAGGTGAAGCTCGGCGACGTCTCGGAAGTTCGGTCGCTCCGCGTACACGCCGTCCATACGCCGCCGAAGGGCCGCTACGTCACATCGAGGCCGCCGCGCGCGCGGCCGCTTCGTAGACGCGGTCGCGCGTAAGACGCTCGAGCTCGTCCGAGAGCAGGTCGGCAGGATCAGGGGGGTCGCCCGGAGGAAACGGGGCCGCCTTACCGTCGGTCTCGACGCCTGCGAGCCGGTCCGATGGCTCGTGCTCCAGCTCGACCGGCCGCCCGAGACGCGAGCGCAGCCAGCCCGCAAGCAGCTGCGCCTGCGCCGCCGTACCGGTCACGCGGATTCTCTTCACGTCCGCGATCCCGGGCCAGAGCGAGGCCAGCTGCCACCGCCAACGGCTCGTCCGCGCCCAGGCGATGTCGGAGACGACGACTCGGTCGAACAGGCCCGCGAGCTCGGCGTAGGGCGCCGGCAGCCCCGACCACTCCGTGCTGTCGACGATCAGCCGGTCGACCTCGTCGACCAGCTCCTCGAAGTGCTTCGCCCCGAACGGAGGTAGGCCACGCCAGCGCAGGAAGACCGGCAGGTCGGGGATGAAGAGGGGCTGGACCACGCTCGTCGGCACGGAGGCGCGGCGGCCCTTGAGGCGGACGCGGATCGTCTCCGTGCAGATCGTGCGGTCGTCGATCGGAAAGCATTCGACCTCGACCTCTCCCTCGAGCCCGTCCGCTTCGTCGGGCTTCGGGAAGAGAACAATCGTCCGCGAGGGATGGCGCTCTGCCAGCCCGGCGAGCACGTCCTCGGCCGCCTCGACCCACTCGTCCGGCACCCAGGCGAGGTGGGTCATCACGCTCGTCCGCTGCACGGGCGCGTCGCCGCCGGGCGCGATGCGCAGCGTCGCGAGCTCGCGCTCGATCTCTGAGATAGAGGCTAGTGCCGCGACCGGTGTCATTGCCGCGCTTCTGGCGCGCGAAAAGCAAGCCAGGCAAGGACGCAGGGAGCGCTCGTATCCGCAGGATACGGGCGCGACTGAGGACGCGGCCTGGCGCCGCTTTGCAGCCGCCAGAAGCCGACCGATGGCGCCGGTCGCGGCACTATCAGTGCCGTCTCCACTCGCGACCGTCCCGGCGCATGAGCTCGTTCGCCGCGGCCGGCCCCCACGTCCCGGCCTGGTAGTTCGGGAAGACCGGCTTGTCGCGAGCCCAGAGCGCGACGATCGCGTCGACGAGCGACCATTGCTCCTCGATCTCGTCGCTGCGCGTGAACAAGGTGGTGTCGCCGAGCATCGCGTCGAGGATCAGCCGCTCGTACGCCTCGGGCAGGCCGGTGCGGAAGGTGCCGCCGTAGAGGAAGTCCATATGGACGGTTCGGATCGTCATGCCCTGCCCTGGGACCTTGGCGGCCATCGCCAAGGACACGCCCTCGTCCGGCTGGATGTGGACGAGCAGGACGTTCGGGCGCAAATCCTCCGCGGACGTGTGTGCGAAGGGTGGGTGTGGCGCGCGCTTGAACTCGATCGCGATCGTCGTCTCGCGGCGCGGCAGCCGCTTGCCCGTCCGCACGTAGAAGGGCGTATCCGCCCAGCGCCAGTTGTCGACGAACAGCTTGGCGGCGATGTACGTCTCGGTCGTGGAATCGGGCGCGATGCCGTCCTCTTCGCGGTAGCCGGGCACCTCCTCGCCCTCGATGAAGCCGGGTCCGTACTGACCCCGGACGACGTGCTTCGGCCCGGGCGTATGCATCGCCCGCAGCACCTTCACCTTCTCGTTCCGGACGGAGTCGGCGGTGAAGTCGATCGGAGGCTCCATCGCGGTCAGCGCCACGAGTTGGAGCATGTGGTTCTGGAAGATGTCGCGGATCGCCCCTGCCTGCTCGTAGAACGCGGCGCGGCCTTCGATCCCGATCGACTCGCCGACGGTGATCTCGACGTGGTCGACGAACTGGCGGTTCCAGATCGGCTCGAAGATCCCGTTCGCAAACCGCAGCGCGAGCATGTTCTGGACGGTTTCCTTGCCGAGGTAGTGGTCGATCCGGAAGACCTCCCGCTCCTCGAAGTGCTCCAGGATCTCGGCGTTCAGTTGCCGAGCGGAGGCGAGGTCGCGGCCGAACGGCTTCTCGACGATCAGACGCCTCCAGCCTTTGCAAGGGCGTTTGCCCACCGTCTCGACGATCGTCGAGATCACTGTCGGGGGGACCGCCAGGTAGTAGACGCGGTTTTCCCCCGTGCCGCGCTCCTCGTCGAGGTGGTGCAGGAGATCGAAGAGATGCTCCTCGCCCCCCTCGTCTGCGAAGTCCGTGGGGACGTAGCGCATGCCCTCGGCGAGGCCCGCCCAGACGTCGTCGCGGAAGGGGTCGCGCCCGAACTCCTGCACCGCCGCCTTCATCCGCTCGCGAAAGTTCTCGTCTGACTCCCCGGTGCGAGCAACGCCGACGACGGCGAACTGCTCGGGGAGCAGACGCCGGTAGGCCAGCGAGTAGAGCGCGGGGAAGATCTTGCGGCGGGTGAGATCGCCCGAGGCGCCGAAGACGACGAGCGCGCACGGCTCGGGTGTACGCCGTAGCCGTAGCCCTTCGAGAAGCGGGTTTTCCTGCTGCTGGGGCTCTGCGGTCGTGGCCATCAGCGGCGGTCCGTGCTCGCCTTCGCCTTCTCGACCGCGCGGATCGCGTGACCCCCGAACTGGTTGCGCAGGGCGGCGTTGATCCGAGCGGCGAACGAGCCGTCTTTCTGGCGCGAGGCGAACCGCGCGAAGAGCGAGGCGCTGATCACCGGTGCAGGGATGTTCTCTGCGATCGCCTCCGCGATTGTCCAGCGGCCCTCGCCCGAGTCCTCCACGTACGGCGCCACGTCCCCGAGGTCGTTCCCGTCGTGCTCGAACGCCGTGTGGAGGAGCTCTAGCAGCCATGAGCGCACCACCGAGCCGTAGCGCCAGATGCCGGCGATCTGGTGCAGATCGAGCTCGTACCGCGGCGAGGCCTTCATGATCTCGAATCCCTCCGCGTAGGACTGCATCAGGCCGTACTCGATCCCGTTGGGGATCATCTTCACGAAGTGGCCGGCGCCGGCGGGGCCGACGTGGGCGTAGCCGTTCTCCGGCGCGAGCGTCTCGAGCGCGGGCTCGATCAGCGCGACCGGGTCGTCATCGCCGCCGGCCATCAGGCAGAAACCGACCTCCAGGCCCCAGATCCCGCCCGAGACGCCGACGTCGACGAAGTCGATCCCCCGCTCTTTCGCCTGCTCGTGCCGTCGAATCGAGTCGTGGAAGTTCGAGTTGCCCCCGTCGACGATCACGTCGCCATGCTCGGCGAGTCCGAGCAGCTCGTGGAAGACCCCTTCGGTCACGTCGCCGGCGGGCACCATCATCCAGAAGGCCCTCGGCGGCTCGAGCTGCTCCTTCAGCTCCTTCAGTGAGCCGGCGGTGCGCGCCTCGACCTTCGGGTCGTAGGTCTGCACCTCGTGGCCCCCTTCTCGCAGGCGCTCCGTCATCCCGCCGCCCATGCGGCCGAGGCCGATCATCCCAAGCTTCATGAAACGTCCTCCAGTCTCACGCGCGCGACGCGGCGGCCGCGCTCCTTCAACGCTTCGAAGTCACCCGCCGCCTGCGCGCGGATCAGCCGCGCGAAGCCGAACTTCTGCCCAGGGATCGCCAGCTCCTTGCCCTGCTCGTCGACAACCTGGAGGAAGAGCCCCGTCGGCGGCCCGCCCTTGTGCAGCTGGCCGGTCGAATGGAGGTAGCGCGGGCCGAGGCCGTGCGTGACGACGCAGCCGGTCTCGTGCGCGCGCGCGATCAGCGGCTCGAGCTCGCCCTCTCGCTCAGGGTCGACGAATGCCTGGATCGCGACGTAGTCGCCCTCCCGCGCCTGCGCGAGCAGCTCCTCGACCGAGCCCTCCGGCTCGAGCTCGAGGTCGCCCTGCTTCAGCACCTCGTTCGTCTTGTCCTTCGCCGCCTGGACGTCGGGCTGGTCGAACGGATTGATCTCGAGGATCGACCCGGCGACGGCGACGCCGAACTCCCAGCGGAAGAACTCCTGACCTAGCTCGTACGGATCGGGCAGCCGCAGCTCCTCGCCCTGCCGGTCGGCGCCGTCCGGAGACTCGCCCGGGGCAGGCACGAGGCCCTTCCCGTGCTTGCCGGTCGATTCCGCGATCAGCTGCTCGACCCAGAGCCCGAAGCCGCCTTCATGGCGTTCGACGCAGACCTTGTCGCGACCCTCGCGCCAGCCGTTGCCCAGGCGGAGGCCGAGCTCGAGCCCTGGATTGCCTTCGACGCCCCGGCAGGCTTCGACCATCTCGTCCGCCCGCTCGAGCAGGTGGAAGAGAGCGACGCCCGCGAGCGCAGCGGGCACGAGCCCGAACTGCGAGAGCGCCGAATAGCGTCCGCCGATCGTCGGCTCGCCGTGGAAGACGTCCCGGAAGCCCCGCTTCCGCGCGACCTCCTCGAGAGCCGAGCCCGGATCCGTGATCACCGCGAACTGCTCGCCGCGCTTGCCCGCCTTGTCCCAGAAGAAATCGAGGTGTGAGCGCGTTTCCAGCGTCGTCCCGGACTTCGACGATGCGACGAAGAAGGTGCGCTCGAGGTCGAGCTCCTGCACGAGGCGCCGAATCGCAGCCGGGTGCGTTGTGTCGAGCACTCGAAGCGACTTGCTCTGGAAGCTGCGCCTGAAGACCTCTGGAGCAAGGCTCGAGCCCCCCATCCCCATCACGACCACGGTCTCGAAGTCTGTCGCCACGCTCGTGAGAAATCGCTCGAGGTCGTCGAGCCGGTCGCGCATCCGCATCGGCTCGTCGAGCCAGCCGAGCCACTTCGCCTCGTCCGCACCCGTCCACAGGGTCGCATCGCGCGCCCAGATGCGGGCGACGATCTCTTCCGTCTGGACCGGCACGGCCTAGGCCGAGACCAGCTCGCCGCGCTTGGCTTCGATGCCGTCGATCAGCTCGGCGAAGGAGTCGGAGAACTTCTGCACACCCTCCTCCTCCAGCGTCTTGACGACGTCGTTGTACGAGACGCCGGCGCGCTCGACCCTTTCGAGGATCGCCCGCGCCTCGTCGAGGTCCTTCTCGAGCGTCAGCGCGACTCGGCCGTGGTCCTGGAAGGCCTTGATCGTCTCCTCCGGCATCGTGTTCACGGTGTGAGGGCCGATCAGCTCCTCGACGTAGAGGACGTCGCTGTAGGCCGGGTTCTTGGTCGAGGTGGAGGCCCAGAGGCAGCGCTGCGTCGACGCGCCCTTGGCCTTCAGCGCCTCCCAGCGCTCGCCCGAGAACACGTCCTTCCAGTTCTGGTAGGCGAGCTTGGCGTTTGCGACCGCGAGCTTGCCCTTCAGCTCGTCATGGCCGCCGATCTCGTCGAGGCGCCTGTCGGCCTCGGTGTCCACCCGCGAGACGAAGAAGCTGGCAACGGATGCGACCTTGCTCGGGTCGCCGCCGCTCTCGACGAGCCGCTCGAGCCCGCGTAGGTAGGCCTCCATCACCTCTTTGTGCCGCTCGAGCGAGAAGATCAGCGTCACGTTGATGTTCCGTCCGATCGCGATCATGTCCTCGATCGGGCCGAGGCCGGGCTCGGTCCCAGGGATCTTCACGAACAGGTTCGGCCGCTCGATCAGCTCGTGCAGGCGCTTCGCCTCATCGAGCGTCGCCTCGCGGTCGTAGGCGAAGTTCGGGTCGACCTCGATCGAGACGTAACCGTCCCGGCCGTGCCCCTCGTCCCAGACCGGGCGCAGCAGATCGCACGCGTCGGAAACGTCCTTCGACTCGAGCGCGATGAAGATCTCCTTCGGATCGTCCTCGCTCTCCACGAGCTCCCGCAGCTGCTCGTCGTACGAGGCGCCCTGAGAGATCGCCTTCTGGAAGATGGTCGGGTTCGAGGTGACGCCGACCACGGCGTCCTCGTCCATCAGCCGCTTCAGCTCGCCCGTCCCGATGAGGTCGCGCGAGAGGTAGTCGATCCAGACGCTCTGGCCGAGCTCGGACAGCTCGTGTAGCCGTGACTTAGCCATACGTTTTCTCCATCTCCTCGATCTTTTCCAGTCGTCTGACGTAGCGCTCGGCCCCGTCGAACCGTGCCCCGAGGAACACGCGCAGGAGATCGACGGCGAGCTCGGCGCCGACGACTTCCGAGCCCAGGCAGAGCACGTTCATGTCGTCGTGCTCGACGCCCTGATGGGCCGAATAGACGTCGTGGCAAACAGCGGCGCGGATCCCGGGCAGCTTCGAGGCCGCGACCGACGCGCCGACCCCAGAGCCGCATACGAGCACGGCCCGCTCTGCGGCGCCGGAGCGGATCGCCTCGCCTACCTCGCGAGCCTTGTCCGGGTAGTCGATCGGAACAGCGTCCGTATCGGCGCCGAGATCGACTGCCTCGTGTCCGAGACCATCGAGCTCCTGCAGGATGCGCGCCCGCAGCTTGACGCCGCGGTGGTCGAACGCCGCCGCTACCTTCATCAGGACCGTTACGTTACCGGGGATGGACGGCCCCGACCTCTGGCGCGAGCTCGGACAGCAGCTCCGCGTCGACTCCGTCCGCTGCTCCGCCGCCGCGAAGTCCGGCCACCCGACCTCCGGCATGTCGGCCGCCGACCTGATGGCCGTGCTGCTTGCGAAGTACCTCCGCTACGACTTCGACCGGCCGAAGGATCCACACAACGACCGCCTGATCTTCTCCAAGGGGCACGCCTCGACGCTCCTCTACGCGATGTACCGCGCCGCCGGCGCGATCTCGGACGAGGAGCTCCTGACCTACCGGCAATTCGGGAGCATGCTCGAGGGCCATCCGACGCCTCGAATCCCGTGGGTAGACGTCGCGACGGGCTCGCTCGGCCAGGGGCTGCCGTACGGGGTCGGGATGGCGCTCGCGGGGAAGAACCTCGACCGGCTCCCGTTCCGCGTCTGGGTGCTCTGCGGTGACAGCGAGATCGCCGAGGGCTCCCAGTGGGAGGCGTTCGAGCACGCCGCGTTCTACGGGCTCGACAACCTGATCGCGGTCATCGACGTCAACCGCCTCGGGCAACGGGGCGAGACGATGCACGGCTGGGATCTCGACTCCTACGCGAAGCGGGCCGAGGCGTTCGGTTGGCACGCGATCGAGATCGACGGCCACGACGTCGAAGCGATCGACCGCGCCTACGCGGAGGCGCTCGAGCTGACCGACAAGCCGGTGGCGATCGTCGCGCGGACGATCAAGGGCAAAGGCGTGAAGGAGGTCGAAGACAAGAACGGCTGGCACGGCAAGCCGCTCGCCGATCCCGAGCGTGCGATCGAGGAGCTCGGCGGCGTGCGAAACATCCGGGTCGAGGTCGCAAAGCCGAACACGGACGGCGGGCGGCACGAGTTCGAGACAGGGAAGCTCGAGCTGCCGCGCTACGAGCTCGGAGACGAGGTCGCGACGCGCACGGCGTACGGCGACGCGATCACCGCGCTCGGCAAGGCCCGGGGCGACATCGTGGCGATGGACGGAGAGGTCTCCAACTCGACGTACGCGGAGAAGTTCCGGGACGCCATCCCCGAGCGCTACTTCGAGATGTTCATCGCCGAGGAGCAGCTCGTCGCCTCTGCAGTGGGGATGCAGGCGCTCGGGTGGCGGCCGTTCGCGTCGACCTTCGCCGCCTTCCTCTCGCGCGCCTACGACTTCATCCGCATGTCCGCGATCAG
>JBARRS010000111.1:0-6157 GCA_049644345.1 Gaiellaceae bacterium | reverse complement strand
GGGACCAGATCCCGTCCACCGAGATGCCCAGGAGCTCTGCGTTGAACTTCCGGAACTCGGCGAGCAGCTCCTGGTAGAGGGCCATCTGATCTGAGCAGACCGGGCTCCAGTCCTCCGGGTAGAAGGCGAGGATCACCGGCTGACCTCGAAACTCGGCGAGCGCCACGGTCTGATCCGGCGTCGATGGAAGCTCGAACTCAGGCGCCTCGGTCCCCGGCGCCAGCGGCGTCGCATGATGGTCGAGCGTCGTGTTGCTCATATCGCAGAAGACCTCCTACGCGCAGCGCAGCTCTGACTCTAGTCCGCGCGCCGATCTGGCCGACATCTCTGATCGCTTGCTGCGCCCACATCGAGGTTTCGTCCCCTACTCCGTGAATGCGTCGCCGGCGACGCGACGCAGCGATTCGGTCGAGGGAATGAAGTAGTACGCGCCGGTGAGGGGCCGCGTGTAGCGCGTGAGCGCGTCGCGGGTGCCGCCGGCCAGTCCGGCCATGCTTTCCAGCATGGTGGCGAGCGGCTGCTGCTCGGAGCTGAAGCCCACGAACATGGTGCCGTGGTCGGTGACTGTCCCGTACGGCGTGTTACGCCGGAAGATCTTGCCGAAGCGGTCCTGGTCGGTGCTCGCGACATGGGAGTCAGGAGCCTTGTCCTCGAGCTCGGTGCTGTCGAGCTTCGTCCGCCCCATCACCCGCTCCTGGCTCGCAACCGAGAGCGATTCCCACTCGGCCGCGTCGTGCGCCCACTTCTGCAGGAGCAGGATCGTCCCTCCCGCTCCGGGATTTCCGTCGGGTATGAGGACGAGCTCCGGGGCATCGATCAGCGTGGGATTCTCGGTTCCGTCGATGAAGCCGGTCAGGTCGCGATCGTGTAGGTAGGGCCAGCTCGAGGTCTCTTCGACAACCGAAGCCAGCCCTTCGAGACCGGCGATCGTCTTTCGCGCCACCTCGAAGATCACGTCGTAGGCGCTTCCCGAGAGCCACAACACGGCATCGCGCTGCGTGGCCGGCATCACGAAGCCGTCGACGCCGATCAGGTCTTCATTGAATCCCTCGAGCTCTGCGGGCGCGGCGTCGGGGACGACTTCTCTCCAAAGCTCAGGCCTGAAGCCGGCCACCAGGTTGACGCCGCCCATCGTCGTCCTCGGCTCTCGCAGCGACGAGATCGCCGCCACCAGGTCTCGCCCCTGCCGCCCACCCGAGGCATCGAACTCCAGATAGGCGTGAGAAGCCGTTCCCAGGGCGAATATCCCGCCTTGAGGAGTAGCCATGCGGCCAATCGTGGCCGGGCGCGTGCCCGATAGCAAGCTCGCGGACACGGCATAAGCTCGCGGCGTGCATTTTGGCGCCCACCAGGATCTCGAGCTTCTCGCACTGCTCGTAGCGGCCGGCGCGCTGCTCGCGCTCGCGCCGACTCTGCGGCTGCCACTGCCGATCCTGTTTGTGATCGGGGGCATCGTGTTGGGGTTCATCCCCGGCCTGCCGCATGTCGCGCTGCCACCTGACCTCGTGCTCGTGGCCGTGCTACCACCGCTCCTCTACTCCGGTGCCTTCTTCACCTCGCTGCGCGACCTGCGCACGAACAAGCGACCGATCTCGCTGCTCGCTTTCGGGCTCGTGGCCGCGACTATGACGGCCGTCGCGATCGTCGCGCACGACTGGATCGGACTGCCGTGGGCGGTCGCCTTCACCCTCGGCGCCGTCGTCTCACCGACCGACGCACTGGCGGCAACCGAGATCGCCTCGCGGCTCGGCGCTCCGCGGCGGATCGTCTCCCTTATCGAGGGCGAGAGCCTCGTCAACGACGGCACCGCGCTCGTGCTCTACAAGGCCGCGGTCGGCGCCGCCGTCGGCGGGACGTTCTCGCTGCTTGACACCTCGGGCCGGGTCGTGATCAACGTGCTCGGCGGGATCGCGATCGGGTTGGCCGTCGGCTGGGTCGTACGCCAGGTGCGACGGCGCATCGACGACCCGCCGATCGAAGTCGCGATCGCCGTGCTCAGCGGCTACCTCGCCTACCTGCCGGCGGTCGCGGCGGGCGTCTCGGGGGTCCTAGCGGCCGTCACGATCGGCGTCTACATGGGCTGGTACACGCCCGAGCTGACGACGGAGCGCACGCGCCTCTCCGGCGACGCGTTCTGGGAGATCCTGGTCTTCCTCGTCAATGCACTCCTCTTCGTGCTCGTCGGCCTGCAGTTGCGGCGGATCGTCGACGCGCTCTCCGGCATCTCCTCGCCCAGGCTCGCCGGTTACACCGCCCTCATCTGCGCGACGGTCATCCTGGTGCGGATCGTCTGGGTGCCGATCTTCACCTACCTCCCGCGCTGGGCGTTCCGGTCGATTCGCGAGCACGACCCGTATCCGCCCTGGCAATGGCCGGCGCTGTTCTCGTGGGTCGGGATCCGCGGCGCCGTCTCCCTAGTCGCCGCACTCGCACTGCCGAACAACTTCCCCGACCGTGAGCTGATCGTCTTCCTCACCTTCACCGTGATCGTCGCGACGCTCGTCCTGCAAGGCCTGACGCTGCCGGCCCTGATCCGCGTGCTCGGGATCAGCGACGACGGGAGCGCCGAGCGCGAGGACGCCAAGGCGCGGATCAAAGCAGCCGAGGCCGCACTCGCGCGGCTGGAGGAGCTCGTGGAGGAAGGAACCGTCCATCCCCAGACCGCCGATCGTCTCCGCGGCCTGCTCGGCTTTCGACGCGATCGCTTCCGTGCTCGCTTCGACGACGCCGACGACGGCGCGATCGAGGAGCGGTCGGTTGCCTACCAGCGCGTGATGCGCCAGCTCCTAGACGCCGAGCAAGCGGCCCTGCTTGCACTTCGTAACGACGGCGTCATCAACGACACGGTCATGCAGCGAGTCCAGCGCGACCTCGATCTGGAGGCCGCCAGGCTTGACCAGTAGCCCTCCGCTCACGCGGCTGGGCGTGAACGCCCGGCAGACGCTGACGCGGTGGCGACGTCACGCGGGTAGGTGTGCAGGGCCTTGTACAAGAAGTACGCGCTGGCGGCGAGCGGGAGGAGCATGACGGCGAAGGTCCATTGAAGGCCGGAGCGCCCCCCGCCGAAGACGTAGTCGGCCACCGCCCCGAACAGCAAAGGTGCGAACGCCTGCGCGATCGTGCGCACGAACGTTCGAACGCCTTCGGCGCGCCCCCAGAGGAGCGGGTGCACGATGTCGAGCCGCGCCGCGTCGATCGGCGGGTTTTGGGCCGAGACGGCGAGCGCGGCGAGAGAGATGTAGGGCAGGGCCGTCAAAGGGCTCCGCGTAAAGATCGCCGGCACGAAGAGGACGACGGCCGCAGTCGCAGCAAGAGCGCTCACGAAGATTCGGCCGTTGAGGTAGCCGCGGTGCAACAGGAAGTCGCCGAGCGCCCCGCCTGCAAGCACTCCGACCACGCCTGCCGCGCCGACGACGAGGAGCACGAGCGTGCTGAGCGCCTGAGCGATTCCGTACTGCTTCGTCACGAACTCCACGCCGAAGGTCTGGACTCCCGAGAGGAAGTAGTAGCCACCGGCGCTCGCCAGGATGAGCGCCACGTTCGTCTTGATCGAGAGCACGTATCGCGCTGCGGCGAGCAGTCCCATGCGGCGCGGGTCCCGCGTCAGGACGAGCTCCGGATCCGGCTCGACGCCGCTCTCCCGAGCAAGGCGCTGGGCGTCCGTGGCCTGGTCTTCGCCCTGGTCGCCGGCGTCCGCCGCGGCCGGCTTCGCCGTTCCGGACATGAGTGGGCTTCGGCCGCCACGGGCCGGCTCGGGCAGCTGGAACACGAGCCACGCGAGAGCGAATGCCGGCAGGGCGAGGATCACGAACGCGGCCCGCCAGGACAGCGTCGCGATTCCGCCGGTCACCGAGAAGCCGATCGCGGCGCCGACAAGCTCTCCCGAGATGATGTAGCCGTAGATGCGTCCCCGCTCCGAGGAGGCGAACCAATCGCCGACGAGAGAGGCGACGATCGGTCCTGCCGCCGCCGTGACGGCGCCGAGAAAGACGCGTGCGAGCAGCAGTTGACCGAACGCCGGCGCGGTGGCGCTCCAGATCATCGCCGCGCCCCAGAGAACGATCGCGCCGCCGAGCAGACGCGTCCGCTTCATGCGGTCGGCGAGAACGCCGAAAGGAAGGCTCGCCGCCGCCGCGACGAGCGACGTGACGCTAACGAGCAGGCCGACGTCCGTGTTGTTGATGCCGAGGTCGTGCCTGAGTTGGATTGCCGAAGCTCCGACGGTGGCGGAGTCGGCACTGGCCAGCGCAAGGACCGACGCGAGGAGGAGGATCACTTGGGTTCGCTCCCTCCCCCCGAGAGCCCTCGTCAGGGCATCCGAGCCGGCGCGGCCGAGCCGGCCGGCCGCGGCTGCGGCGATCGCCACCGGTCGGCGGTCGGCCGCCCCCGTGTCGTCCGTCATCTACGCACCCGCTGTGAAAGCCCGCCGACGTTGGAGGAACAGGTCACGTCGCGGCGATCGTAGGGCTGCCGGGGCCTGGACGACGGCGGTCGCCTGCTCGGTGGTCGCTTCCAGCCTATGATCGAGAGCCGTGCTGAGCGCCTTGTCGAGGGGACGACGGCGGCTCTCGGACCCGGAGCTGGCCTCGCTGAAGAGCGCCGCGCGTGCGGCGATCGTGATGCCTGCGGTGTTCGCCTTCGCCGACAAGGTGATCGCCAACTCCCAGACGGCCACGTTCGCCGCCTTCGGCTCGTTCGCGATGCTGGTGCTCGCCGAGTTCACGGGCCGGCCCAGAGCTCGGCTCACGGCCTACCTGGCACTCGGCCTCGTAGGCGCCGTGCTCGTCGTCATCGGGACGCTGTTCTCGCGGAATGCCTGGCTCGGCGCAGGGGCGATGCTCGTCGTGGGCTTCATGGTCCTTTACGCAGGGTTGCTCGGCGGCCGCTTCGCGGCCGGTGGAACGGCAGCGATCCTCGCATTCGTACTGCCGGTGACCATTGCGGCGCCGCTCTCGTCCATTCCGGCGCGCCTCGAAGGCTGGGGGCTGGCTGCGGGGGCAGGAATCTGCGCCGTCATGCTCCTGTGGCCCGCTCGGCCTCGGGGCACGCTCCGCTTCCAAGCCGCGCGAGACTGCCTCGGTCTCGCAGACCTCGCCGACGCGAAGCTGGCCGGTGACCGAGCCGCGATCGAAGCCCGCGCCCAGGTCACCCGCGAGGCCGTCCACGCTCTACGCCGCGGTTTCCTCGGCACGGCGCACCGACCGACCGGTCCGACCGGCCCAACCGCGGCGCTCGCCGCGCTGGTCGACGAACTGGACTGGCTCCTGTCGTTTCTGGTCCCAGCGGTCGAAGGGTCGGCGCTCGAGCTGTGTCCGGAGGAGAACGCGGAGGCTCTGGCTGCGACCATCGCGGTTCTGCGAGCCAGTGCGGCGACATTGGAGGGCCGGAGCGAGCGGCCTGACCTCGATCGACTGGATGCCGCCCACGAAGCGGTCGCACAGGCGCTCCTTCGCCGCATCTCGGAGCTGCCACGTGACGAGGACCTCGAATCCGTACTGGAACCTTCGTTCCGGATCCGCGTGCTCTCCTACGCGGCTCGCCAGGTGGCTGCCTACGCGCTTCTCGCTACCGGTGCAGACCCGCCGGAGCTCGCGGATGACGCCGTCGCTGGACGACACCGCGTCGCACGGCCGGCACGCGAGGCGCTTCAGGCGACGGAGCAGCTCGCAGTCGAGCACGCGAGCGCGCGGTCTGTCTGGTTCCGCAACAGCATTCGGGGCGCGGTGGGGCTGGCGCTGGCCGTGTTCATCGCGCAGCGGACTGGCCTCCAACACGCCTTCTGGGTCGTCCTCGGAACGCTGTCGGTCCTGCGCTCGAATGCCTTGGCCACCGGCTCGTCGATCGTCAGCGCCCTCGTGGGAACGGCGGTCGGCATCTTGGTCGGCGCGGCGCTCGTCATCGCGATCGGAACTCACGAGACCGTGCTGTGGGCTGTGCTGCCGGTGGCGGTCTTGCTCGCCGCCTACGCTCCGCGGGCGATCTCGTTCGCCGCCGGCCAGGCCGGCTTCACCGTCGTCCTCTTCGTGCTCTTCAACCTCATTCAGCCCACCGGCTGGAAGGTCGGCGTCGTTCGCATCGAGGACGTCGCAATCGGCTTCGCGATCAGCCTCGGCGTCGGGCTGCTGTTCTGGCCGCGTGGCGCGGAGAGCCTTCTTCG
>JBARRS010000110.1:0-1997 GCA_049644345.1 Gaiellaceae bacterium | reverse complement strand
GATCGTCCAGCCGCGCGAGGGGGTGATCACCGGGATGACGCGCGACGGAACTTTCCGAATCAGAGACGGAAAGATCGCGGAGCCGCTGGTCAACCTCCGCTTCACGCTGGCCGTGCCCGAGCTCCTTGCCGACGTCCCGGGTCTGACGCGCGAGACGACGCTCGTGAACCAGAACCCGTTCTACGACGAGCGCTACCCGTTCGGCGTGATCGCGCCCGCGCTCGCTACGGGCCGCTTCGACGTGATCGGGGTCGGCGGCGAGCCGGGGGTCTAGCGAAGCTGGCGGAAGAGCGCGATCGTGTTGGCGACGAAGAGGATGCCGATGACGACGGTGAGTCGAGTCAGGTTTCGCTCGACGATGTGCGTACCGCCCTGCGAGGCCGGCGTGAAGCCCATCCCGCCGAAGCCCGTGTCGCGGCCCGAGTGCATCAACACAAGCCCGATCAGAGCGATCGAGAGCAGCACTTGGATGACCGCGAGTGCCTGGGTCACCGGCCCAGGATAGCTAGCGGGCGGCGACCTCGAAGATCGCGTCGATCAGCTGCGAGGCGATGCGATCCTTCGTCACGTAGCCGGCGGCGCCGGCCTCGCGCGAACGGGCGACGTCGCCGGGCGCGTTCGAGCCGGTCAGCATCAGCACGCAGGCGTTCGGGAACGACCCGCGGATCCGGCGGGTCGCCTCCACCCCGTCCATCACCGGCATGCTGATGTCCATGAGCACGATGTCGGGGACGTGGTGCTCTGCGAGCTCGACCGCCTCACGCCCGTTGCGCGCGTGCCCGACAATCTCGATCCGGTCGTCGCCGGCGAGGATCGCCTCGAGCGCCTCGGCGAAGAGGCTGTGGTCGTCCGCGATCAAGACGCGGATCGAGCGCGGTAGGTCGTTGGCGGCTTCCATCGGGGAGTCCGGTCGCTCGAGGTAGAACGTAAAAGATGCGCTGTTGGTCTCGCTCGATGCAAGAGCAGGAGCGAGCAAATCCCAAAAAACTGCTGGTAAAGGGCGGACTCGAATCAAGCCGCCGGTCGATCTCCGCCTGGCCGACCGCGAGCGGCCCGCTCGAGAATCTCCTCCACGCGGCGTGCCTGCTCGTTGACGTCGTGTGCGGCGGCGGCGGCGCGCGCGGCCGGGTTCGGACACGGCAGAGCGGCGGCGGCGCGTAGGGCCTCGGCGATCGCCTGCTCGTCCGTCGGGTCGACGAGGACGCCCGACTCGGGCGTGACGAACTCCGGTGGGCCGCCCACCCGCGTCGCGACGACGGAACGGCCGGCCGCCATCGCCTCGAGGAGCGCCTGGCCGAACGGCTCGACGAGGCTCGGTTGGCAGAGGACATGCGACGCGGCCAGCAGCTCCGGGACCCGGTCGTGTGGGACGGCGCCGAGCAGCCGCACTCTGTCCCGGAGCTCCAAGCGCGTCCGCAGGGGGCCGTCGCCGGCGAAGGTCAGCGTTCCCTCGCGCGTCCGCGCGAACGCGTCGGCGAGCCGGACGACGTTCTTCCGCTCGGTGAGGGCGCCGACGCAGAGGAACGCCGGCGGGCCCTCCGGCGCCGGCGCCGGGGAGAACTGCTCGAGGTCGACGCCACAGTCGACCACCTCGACCTTGCCGCGCGCCGCCGGCACCTTCGCCTCGAGCTCGCGCCGCAAGTAGTCGGAGACGGCCACGATCGCCCCTGCGCGCCGCGCGACGCGCGCCGTCGCGGCCCGGACGCCCGGCAGCTTCCCCACGTTGGCGACGTCCTGGCCGTGAGCCGTGATGACGAGGGGAGCGCGGGAAGCAAGGCCCGCGATCAGGCCGGTCGGGACCAGGAAGTGCGCATAGACGACGTCCGGCCGGAACCGGCGCGCGGCGCTGAACGTGCGCCGCCCCAAGACGAGGTACTTCTGCCGGCCGCCGCCGCGGCTCGTCAGGACGGCGCGGTCGAGCTCGTGGCCGCGCCGCCGCAGCGCCTCCTCGAGCTGTCGCACGAAGACGCCGTAGTCCGGCTCCTCCGGCCCCGGGT
>JBARRS010000109.1:0-2589 GCA_049644345.1 Gaiellaceae bacterium | reverse complement strand
GCGGATCGGCAAGAACGCGGTCGGCTTCGGCGCCGACATCCGCTCGAGGAACTCGTTCGAGAGCTCGGAGATGCTCACGCAGGTGATGCCGGAGGATCTCCTCACCTACGGGCTGATCCCGGAGTTCATCGGCCGGCTGCCCGTGGTCTCGACGGTGCACCAGCTCCAGCGCGAGGACCTCGTCCAGATCCTGACCGAGCCCAAGAACGCGCTCGTCAAGCAATACCAGCGCTTCTTCGCGTACGACACGATCGAGCTCGTCTTCACCGAGGACGCGCTCTGGGAGATCGCCGACAAGGCGCTCGTGCGCGAGACCGGCGCCCGCGGGCTCCGGTCGATCATCGAGGCTGCGCTCCTGGACGTCATGTTCGAGCTCCCGTCGCGCCGCGACGTCGTCAAGTGCGCGATCACGAAGGAGACGATCGAGAAGGGCATCAAGCCCACGCTCGTGACGACGGCCGGCGCCGACGACGAGCCCGAAGAGCTCGCCGAAGAGTCGGCGTAGGCCGCTAACCCGCCTCCGTAAGATTCGCGGCATGGAGCCGCTGTACAAGCCGAAGGGCGTCGAGGAGCGCTGGCAGCGCACCTGGGAGGAGGAGGGCCTCTACAACGCCGAGGCCGACGACCCGCGTCCGAGCTACGTGATCTGTTTCCCGCCGCCGAACGTCACCGGTGAGCTCCACATGGGTCACGCGCTGAACGGCTCGATCCAGGACGCGTTGATCCGCTGGCACCGGATGCGCGGCTTCAATGCGCTCTTCCAGCCGGGCTACGACCATGCCGGAATCTCGACCCAGAGCGTGATCGAGAAGCAGCTCGAAGCCGAAGGGACGTCGCGTCGTGAGATCGGCCGGGAAGCGTTCGTCCAGCGAACCTGGGCCTGGCTGGAGCAGACCGGGCGGACGATCTTCGAGCAGCTCCGCAGCCTCGGCGCGTCGATGGACTATCGCCGCGAGCGGTTCACGATGGACGAGGGCTACATCCGCGCAGTGATGCGGTTCTTCGTCCATCTCTACGGCCGAGGGTGGATCTACCGCGCGAACCGGATCATCAACTGGTGCCCGTTCCACGAGTCGGCTCTGTCCGACCTCGAGCTGATCCACGAGGAGGTCGACGACCTGCTCTCGTACATCCGCTATCCGCTCGCGGAGGGCGAGGGTGGCATCACGATCGCAACCGTGCGGCCGGCGACGATCCTCGCGGACGTCGCGGTCGCCGTATATCCCGAGGACGAGCGCTATCGCGAGGTGGTCGGCAGGGAGGTCATGGTGCCGTTCGTCGAGCGCCGCGTTCCCGTGATCGCGGACGAGCGGGTCGAGCCCGCGTTCGGCACGGGCGCGCTCAAGGTGACGCCCGGTCACGACCCGACCGACTTCGAGATCGGCCGCGCTCACAACCTGCCCGAGCCGATGGTGATCGGGCCCGACGGGCGGATGAACGAGAACGCAGGCGAGCTCGCCGGGCTGACTCAGGAGGAGGCCGGCGAGCGCGTGCTCGACTGGTGCCGCGAGCGCGGCCTCCTCGAGAAGCAGGAGGCCTACCGGCACGCGGTGGCGCTGTGCGAGCGCTGCAAGAGCCGCATCGAGCCGCTGATCTCGCTGCAATGGTGGTGCGCGATGGACCAGTTGAAGCAACCGGCCCTCGAGGTACTGCGGGAGGGCCGCGTTCGCTATCACCCCGGGTCACAGCACCGCTTCGCGATCGAGTCGCTCGAGAACGCGCCGGACTGGAACATCTCGCGCCAGCTCTGGTGGGGACATCAGATCCCGGCGTGGTACTGCCCGGACGGGCACATCACCGTGCGCGAGGCCGAGCCCGACGCGTGTGCCGAGTGCGGGTCCACCGAGCTGACTCGCGAGGAGGACGTCCTAGACACCTGGTTCTCGTCCGCGCTCTGGCCGTTCGCGACCCTGGGCTGGCCGGACGACACGGCGGACCTGCTCACCTTCTACCCGGGCGACGTCTCCGTGACCGCCCGCGAGATCATCCGCCTCTGGGAGAACCGGATGATCTTCGCCGGCCTCGAGTTGATGGGCGACGTTCCGTTCACGGACGTGATCATCACCTCGACGATCCTCGCGCCCGACAAGCGGCGAATGTCGAAGAGCCTCGGCACCGGGATCGACCCGCGCGACGTGATCTCGGAGCACGGTGCGGACGCGACTCGCTACGGACTGCTCAAGATGTCCTCGACGCAGGATGTCGCGTTCTCCTACGGCGCGATCGAAGAGGGACGCAAGCTCGCGAACAAGCTCTGGAACGTCTCGCGCCTGATCCTCTCGCATGCCTCCGACTTCGAGCCCGACCTCCAGCCGGAGACGCTCGAGGAGCGGTGGATCGTCGCGAGGCTCGACGGCGCGCAGTCGCAGGTCCAGCAGGGGCTGTCCGAGTTCAACTTCGCGCAGGCGGCCCAAGCTCTCTACCGCCTCACCTTCGACGACTTCTGCGACTGGTACGCGGAAGCGATCAAACCCGTGCTCTACGAACGAGACGCCCGAGCTTGTCAGACCGCGCTGGCCGTGCTCGAGCGTCTGCTCAAGCTCCTGCATCCGGTCATGCCCCACGTGACCGAGGAGATCTGGTCGAACC
>JBARRS010000108.1:0-31221 GCA_049644345.1 Gaiellaceae bacterium | reverse complement strand
GAAACGACGGGTCCTGCGCGATCTCCTGGAGACTGACCTTGGTCGCGTCGTCGACCTCGCGATCCTCTTGGAGCTCGACGAGGAAGGGAGCGAGCAGACCGGCCTGCGACATCGCGGCCATCCTCAGGAACAAGTCACGTGTGACGTTGTCCTGGGAAATCGCCTCGAACGACTCGAGGTCTTGGAGGTACGCCCCAACCATCTAGTGAGTCAACGAGCGGCCGCGGTCACGAGATACGGTTGCCTGCCTCGAGGCGCTCCAGCGCCTCCACGAGCTCCGTGAGCTCGTGCTCGTCTGCGAACGGAAGCTCGATCCGACCGCGGGTCACCCGAGCCTCGAAGCCGATCGCGCGCTTCAACGCGCCCCTCGCACGCTCCGCGAGCGCGGGGTCGACCGGGCTTGCGCGTCGTGGCTTCGCCCGCGCACCGGCCCAGCGGGCTGCGCGCTCGGCCGCGCGAACGGACATGCCGGTCCGCACGATCTGGCGAGCGAGGCGGCGGCGCCCGTCCCGGTCGGGAACGGCCAGCACGGCGCGCGCATGGCCTTCGGTCAGCTCGCCGCGCTCGAGCATGGCCATCACGTCATCGGGAAGCTCGAGCAACCGCACACGGTTCGAGACGGAGGGCTTCGAGCGACCGACCCGCTCGGCGACGTCCCCGAGCGGCAGCTCGAACTCGTCGATCAGAACGGCGTAGGCGCGGGCTTCTTCGATCGGCGTCAACTGCTCGCGCGCAACGTTCTCGACCAGGCCGAGGAGGAGCGAGTCGCGGTCATCCGCCTCCCGGAGGAGCGCGGGAACCGTGGCCGCTCCGGCTTCGCGCGCAGCACGCCAGCGCCGCTCGCCCGCGATCAGCTCGTATCCGCCGGCCGCTCGCGGACGGACGACGATCGGCTGCACGACGCCTTGCGCCCGAATCGACTCGGCGAGCGCCGAGGTGGTCTCCGAGTCGAACCTTCGGCGCGGCTGCCGCGGATTCGCGTGAATCGTCTCGACGGGCAGGTGAGCGAGCTCCGGCGAGCCCGCCCCGCCGATCAGCACCTCGAGCCCGCGGCCGAGCCCGCGGCGCTCGGGGCGCTTGGGTTCAGCTCCGCTCGACAAGCTCCATCGCCACCTTCCAGTACGCCTCGGCCCCTGCGGAGCCGCGGTCGTAGCTGATCACCGGCAGCCCGTGGCTCGGCGCCTCCGCGATTCGCACCGAGCGCGGCACGGCCGAGCGGAATACAAGGTCGCCGAAGTGCCGCCGGACCTCGTCCGCGACGTCGGCGGCGAGCCGGGTGCGCCGATCGACCATCGTCAGCAACACACCGGCGATAGCCAGGCGCGGGTTGAGGCGCGAGCGGACGAGCTCGACCGAGCGGACGAGCTGAGCAAGACCCTCGAGCGCGTAGTACTCGGCCTGCACCGGCACGAGTACACGGTCGGATGCGGCGAGCGCATTCACGGTCAGTGGCCCGAGCGCGGGCGGACAGTCGACGAAGACGAACGAGTAACCGTTCGAGCCGGCCGCGAGCGCCTCGGCGAGGAACTGCTCGCCGTCCTCACGGCGCGAGAGCTCCACCGCGGCTCCGGCGAGCTCGGGCTTGGCCGGGACGAGATCGAGGTTCCGGAACCGCGTCGACCTCGCAAGCTCCGCGAGCGGAACGCCGTCGAGAAGGTCGAGCGACGACTTCCCGTTCGCCCGCTCGCCGAGGCCTGAGGTCGCATTCGCCTGCGGGTCGAGGTCGACGACGAGCGCGTGTTCACCCGCCTCCGCGAGACAAGCGGCGAGATTGATCGCGGTCGTCGTCTTTCCGACTCCGCCCTTCTGGTTTGCAACGGCCAAGATGCGGCTCGCCATCCGGCCCGAGGCTACTCAGGCGAGCGGACGTTTCCTGGCGATTCCCGTCCGCCGAGGAAACCCGGGCGGCGTTCGCCGCACTTTCGGCACACAAACGACACCCGCCGCGGCCGACGGTCTTCCACCACCGACCTTCTCCGACACCGCGGCGAGCGCACCGAGGTCGGCGCTCGGCCCAACGTACAAGACGACTCCGCCGCCCTCATGAACGAGCGGCAGGCACCACTCGAGCGCCACCGGCGGCTGGGCAAGCGCCTTCGCGACCGCGACGCCGAAGACGTCCGTCTCCTGCTCCTCCGCCCGACCGTGCACGATGCGGACGTTCGCGAACTCACGCGCGACCTCACGGAGGAAGTCGCACTTGCGCCGGTTCGCCTCGAGCAGCGTCACCTCGCGCTTCGGCAACGCAGCGGCGAGCGGGATTCCCGGCGCGCCTCCACCCGCACCGACGTCGACGATCGGCCCCTCGAACCGCTCGACCAGCGGCAGCGCCGCGAGGCTCTCCTCGACATGGACCCGCCGCGCCTTCTCGAGATCCCGGATCGCCGTCATGCCGGGAGTCGCAACGAGAGCACGCACCCAGCGGTCTAGGCGCGGATCACTCAGGCTCGACGACGACGTAGCGGTTCGGCTCCGTCCCTTCGCTCGCGGTCTGCACGCCGTCGTACTCCTTCAGGCGCTCGTGTACAACTTTGCGCTCGACAGCGGTCATCGGCTCGAGCTCGACCCGCGAGCCCGACGACACCGCCCGCTCGGCGCTACGGACCGCGATCGCGTCGAGCGCGGAGCGCCGGCGCGCGCGGTAGCCGGCGGCGTCGACGACGACCGTCTTCCGCTCCTCCGCGACGCCCCGAAAGACGATCGCGTTGACGATGTACTGAATCGCGTCGATCGTCTGGCCGTGCTTGCCGATCACGAGGCCCAGGTCGCGGCCCGAGAAGGACGCGGTCAAGGTCTCGTCGTCCTCGGCGAGCTCGAGCCGCACTTGCACGCCGAGCGCATCGGAGATCCGGTCGAGGAGCGCGCGCACACGCCGTGCGAGCTCAGTCTCGTCCTCCGGCGGAGCCGGCTTTGCCACCGCGGCCACGCTTGCGATCACACGCGCAGGCGCATAGCCCACGCCGAGAAGCCCGCGCTCGCCCTCCGAGACGACCTCGAAGCGGACGGCCGCCTTGTCGACCCCGGGCTGGAGCTTCTCGAGCTCGCGTAGCGCCGTCCACTTGGCCTCGCCGACGGTCTCGCCAGTCGCCTCGACCGCCAGCTGATCCGTCGACTCGCTCATCTCCGAGCCCGCCTCTTCTTTCGTTTCACCCGCCGTACCTGTTGTGGCCGCGGCTGCGCCGTCGCGGCCGCCTGCGGCTCGGCATCGGCACGCTGCGTCCCATCGTCACGCGGCGGCGTGCGCGAGGTCCGCTTCGACGCCCCGGCCGGCGTCTTCGGCACCAGCCGTCGGGTGATCAGGCCCTGTCCGACCGTCCAGAGGTTCGTCGTAACCCAGTAGACGACGAGGCCGACCGGGAACCGGAGCAGGAACGTGATGAAGAAGATCGGCAGCACCATCATCAGCCTCCGCTGCGTCTTGTCCATCGTGGCCGACATGAAGTAGGTCGACGCCACCTGGCTCGCCGCGTAAATGGCAAGCAACAGGTAGCCGCTCCAGTGCGCGCTCGCGTGGGCGGTGATGTCGGGGACGAAATGAAGCCAGGAAAGGCTTCCGCCCGGATGCGAGCGGGCGAAGTGCCGCAGAACGAGGTAGAGCGCAATGAAGACCGGGAACTGGACGATCAGCGGCAGGCACGAGGCCGCAGGGTTGATGTTGTTCTCCCGATAGAAGCGCATCAGCTCCTCTTGCTGGCGCTTCTTGTCCTGCTTGTACTTCTGCTGGATCGCCTTCATCTCGGGCATGTGCTGCTGCATCGACTGCATCGAGTGGATCTGCCGGACCGTGAGCGGCACCATCGCCATGCGGACGACCACCGTCACGCCGACGATCGACCACGCCCAGGAAAGACCGACCGAGCCGTGCAGCCAATCGAGCAGCGCGCGAAGGGCGTTCTCGAGCGGGCTGAGCGGGCTGCCGAGAATCAGGCCGAGGATCACGCGTGCCCCCAATGCGGGAAGTCGACGCCGCCCCGGCTCCACGGATTGCAGCGGAGCAGCCGCCAGCCGGCGAGCAGGGAGCCGCGCGCCAGCCCGTACTTCCGAAACGCGAGCAAGGCGTATTCAGAGCAAGAGGGGTAGTACTTGCACGAGGTCGGGAAGAGCGGTCGAATCGTGTACCTGTAGGCGTAGACCAAAGCGACTCCCAGATACCTCATGAGCCCGCCTTCCCGAGCACCTCGTCCACCCGCTCGCCCAACCACTCGAAGCCGCGCGCTTCGCTCGCCTCGGGGAGCCCCGGTCGAACGACGAGCACGTAGTCGTGATCGCGCGGGAGCCTCTCGGCCCGCGCCTGAAAGAGCTCGCGCAGCTGGCGTTTGATCCGATTTCGGACGGCTGCGCTCCCGACCGCCTTCGGCACGGCCAGCCCCAGCCGAGGCTCGAGCACGTCCTCGTCCTCGCGCGCGAACCAGTGCAGAGTCAGGAACCGGGTCGAGACCGAGCGTCCGCGGCGATAGACGGCGTCGAAATCGCGCGAGCGCGAGAGCCGGTGCCGCTTATGCATAGAAGCGATCAGGCCGAGAGGCGCTTGCGGCCCCTCGCCCGGCGCCGCTTCAGGATCGCACGGCCCGCCCGCGTCGCCATCCGCGCGCGGAAGCCGTGCCGGCGCTTCCGCCTGCGCACGTTGGGCTGATAGGTCCGCTTCACGAGTCGGGAGGGGGGAAATTTCGGGTCCGGGGAGCCCGCCGCGAAGAGTATAGACGAGCCCGCCTGGGTCACCTTATCCACAGCGTTGGGCGACGGTCCCTCGCTCATGAAAGCCCTCCACGAAGCGGAAAACAGCGGCGGCCAGTCGTCCGTCCAGGCACCTTTCCACAGGTGTGGACGCGGATGTGGAGCGAATTGAAAGTCCCTGCAAAAGGCGAGTTTTTTAACGCCGTGGATCCCCTTGAAAGAGCCATTGAGAGCCGCGCGCAGCGTTGCTATGCTCGCCCCTCGCCGCGACCCCTGACAAGGAGCGAGCCGGCCGCGTGGAGCGCCCAATCGAGCTGACTGCAGAGACGGTCTGGAGCGAGGTAGCAGGTCGGCTCAGGGGGACTCTCAACGAGACCACGTTCCGGACGTGGTTCTCAGACGTTCGGGGTACGCTGATCTCGAACCGCGAGATCGTCCTTTCGGTTCCGAACGACTTCACACGCGACTGGATCTCGGCTCACTTCCACGCTCTGATCGAGGCGGCGGTAGGGGAGATCACCGGCGACGAGCGCTCGCTTCGATTCGAAGTGCGAGAACCCGAGGCGTCTGCCGGGGTGGTCACGGCGACACGAGAAACCCCTCGCCGGCCGCAGCTGGAGGGCCTGAACCCCAAGTACACGTTCGATTCCTTTGTGATCGGGTCGTCGAACCGCTTCGCTCACGCGGCGGCGCTGGCCGTCGCGGAGGCGCCCGCGCAGGCATACAACCCGCTGTTCATCTACGGCGGCACCGGTCTCGGCAAGACGCACCTGCTGCAGGCGATCGGCCACTACGTGGGGCAGCACTCGAGCCCGCTCTCCGTTCGCTACGTGACGAGCGAGACGTTCACGAACGACTTCATCAACTCACTGCGCGACAAGCGAATCGAGGGCTTCAAGCAGCGCTACCGCACCTACGACCTGCTGCTCGTCGACGACATCCAGTTCCTCGAAGGCCGAGAGCGCATCCAAGAGGAGTTCTTTCACACGTTCAACACGCTCTACGAGGCGGGCGCGCAAATCGTGCTCTCGTCCGATCGAAAGCCGCGCGAGCTTGCAACGCTCGAGGATCGACTGCGCTCCCGATTCGAGTGGGGCCTGATCACGGACATCCAGCCGCCCGATCTGGAGACGCGCATCGCAATCCTGCGAAAGAAGGTGAAGACCGACAACATCCAAGTCTCCGATCCGCAAGTGCTGACCTTCATCGCCGGCCGCGTCTCCTCGAACATCCGCGAGCTCGAGGGCGCCCTCACGCGTGTCGTCGCGTTCTCGTCGCTGACCAGCCGGGCGATGACCGAAGAGCTCGCGCAAGACGTGCTCAAAGACGTCTTCCCCCAAGGCGACCTCCCACAGATCTCGATCGACCGGATTCAGCAGCTCGTCGCAGAGCGCTTCGGCCTTCCGATCGACGAGCTCGTCGGCGACAAGCGCTCTCAGAACATCGTCTACCCGCGTCAGGTCGCGATGTACCTCTCGCGCGAGCTGACCGACTCCTCACTACCGAAGATCGGCAAGGAGTTCGGCGGGCGCGACCACACCACCGTCATCCACGCCACCTCGAAGATCGCCCGGATGATCCGTGAGGACCGCTCTGTGTACAACCTCGTGCAAGAGTTGACCGCACGCATCAAACAAGTGCGCTGAAACTGTGAATTGTCAGCAACCCCACACACGCCCTGTAGACAACCGTCGGTTCTCCCCAGCGCGCTTACACACCATTTTCGGCTCGCCAACGTCGATAGGCACCATCGTCCCCGTCATCCACACTCCCTATGACTACTACGAGAGGTTTTTAAATAAATGATCGAAGCAGACGTGGTTGCCCCGGGGACCCTGAAGATCGCCTGCACGCGAGACGAGCTCGTCGAGAAGCTCGGTGTTGTATCGCGCGGCGTCTCGACGCGCTCGACCGTTCAGATTCTCGCCGGCATCCTCCTGACGGCGGAGGGAAGTCAATTGACCCTTGCCGCAACCGATATGGAGTTGTCGCTGCGGGCCTCGTTGGAGGCCCGCGTGGGCGGGGGAGGCTCGGTCGTGCTTCCCGGCAAGACCTTCGTCGAGATCGGGCGCTTGCTCCCGGCGGACGAAGTCGCGATCGAGCATCGCTTCGAAGAAGGCGTAGTAGAGATCGATTGCGGCTCGGCGAGCTACCGCTTGCATACCTACAACGCGGAGGACTTCCCCCGGCTCCCGGATACAGAGGCAGTCGAGCGGCATGCGGTCGATCGGGACGCGCTGCTCGAGACGATCCAGCGTGTTGGGCGCGCGGCATCACGCGACGAGTCCCGCCCTGTGCTGACCGGAATCTTGATGCGGTTCGAGCCGGGCAAGCTCGTCATGGCCGCCACCGACTCCTACCGGCTGTCCGTCAAGGAAACGGCGATCGAAGGAACGCTGCCGGAGCTCGAAGCGATCGTGCCGGCACGCGCGCTCACGGAGTTGACTCGAATCGCTGCGGGCGGGGAGCAGATCGAGCTGGGCGTGCACGAGAACCAGGTCGTGTTCGGCGTCGATGGAACCTGGCTGACGACACGCCGGATCGACGGGCAGTTTCCCAACTACCGCCAGCTCATCCCCGAGGCGTTCGAGCACGAGGTGACATTGCCGCGGGAAGAGTTGCTCGACGTCGTCCGGCGGACGGCGGTGATGGCCCAGCGCAACTCGCCGTTGCGGCTACGGTTCGCCGAAGGGGAGCTGACGGTGTCGGCGCAGACGCAGGATGTCGGTGAGGCTCAAGAGTCGTTGCCTGCTCCCTACGCAGGCGAGCCGCTCGAGATCGGCTTCAACCCAGAGTTCCTGCGGGACGGAGTCGAGTCCGTGACAACAGACTCGCTGACGTTGAAGCTGATCAGTCCTCTGAGGCCGGCCGTGATCGAGGGCGACGACGGATCGGACTTCCTCTATCTGATCATGCCTATCCGTCTAGCGGGCTGATCGTCGCGGCGGTCTCGCTCCGCGATTTTCGCTCGTACGCGCGGCTCGAGCTCGAACTGGATCGAGGGCTCGTGCTCGTCGCCGGGCCGAACGGCGCGGGCAAGACGAATCTCCTCGAGTCGCTGCACGTCGGCACACAGGGGTTCTCGCCGCGGACGCGTAGCGACGCGCAACTCGTCCGGTTTGGTCAAGAGATCGCCCGGATTGCGGTTCGAGGAGTGCGCGGCGGCGCTCCGCTCGACCTCGAGGTGACACTGCGACCGCGCGAGGCAAAGCGGGCAAGCGTGAACGGCGCCCGTTTGCGGACCGCAGAGTTGCTTCGCGGAGAGGTAGCGACGCTCGTCTTCACGCCCGACCGGCTCGTCGTCGTCAAGGGTGCGCCCGCGGCACGCAGGTCGTACTTCGACCGGGTTCTCGGAAGACTTGCTCCGGTTCAAGCCGCTCTGCCGGCCGAGTACGGGGCGGCAGTTGGGCAGCGGAACGCGGCCCTGCGACGAATTGCGATGGGTCTCTCCTCACGCGAAGCGCTGGCTCCGTGGAGCGAACGTGTCATCGAGCTCGGAGCCAGACTCGTCGGGGCGAGACGCGAAGTAGCTGCGGCGCTCGGCCCGCTCTTCGCCGAGCGAGCGGGAGAGCTGGGATTCGAGGCGGCGACGATCCGCTACGAGGCCGAGTCGGTTCGACCCGAGGAGCTCGAAGCGCGGTTCGAGCGAGATCTCGAGCGAGGCCAGACAGGGCTCGGACCTCACCTCGACGACTTTGGCCTCTTGGCCGGCGCCCGGGATTTGCGCACGTTCGGATCACAGGGTGAGCAGCGGCTCGCCGTTCTCGCCTTGCTCCTTGCCGAAGCGGAGCTCATCGCCCAGCGTCGTGGGACGCCGCCGCTGCTCCTCCTCGACGACGTGTTGTCGGAGCTCGATCCCGAACGAAGAGAGATCCTTGCCAGGCGGATTCGAAGCTTCGGGCAAGCGCTCGTAACGACGACGAGCCGTGCGGCGCTACCACTCGAGCCGGACCAGCTGCTCGAAGTGGCGGCAGGCCCCGAGGGCTCCAGGGTGGCCGCGTGATGGAACGGCTGGGCGACCGCGTTCGCAGCGAGCTTGGCCGGTTCGGGCCGACCGCGGGGATGGCTGCCCTGCTCGAGGCGTGGCCCCGCGTGGTCGGCGACGCGATCGCGCGAAGCGCGTGGCCTGCGCGACTCGCACGAGACGGGACGCTCTACGTGCACACGGTCGACTCGATCTGGGCCTTCGAGTTGACTGCAAGGGCTGAGGAGATCGCGGCTCGGCTTGGCGTCGCGAGCGCTCGCTTCGCCCCCGGCAGGCTGCCGGAGCGCTCGGCGGAGGAGGTCAAGGAAGCCCGGCCGGACCCGGTTCGAGCGGGCGAGCGCGAGCGTGAGGAGGCGTCGCGCCTGGCCGCCGCGATCTCGGACGAGAGTCTTCGCAAAGTTGTTGCAAAGGCGGCCGCGGCGAGCCTTGCGCGGGCCGCCGCCGACCGCGGCATTTGGTAGACTTGACCAAGCCCGTAAATGCGCTGCTTGCAGGGCTTTTTTGATGGCTAAAGGGTCATATACCGCCAAAGACATCACCGTTCTCGAAGGCCTCGAGCCGGTTCGGCTGCGGCCCGGCATGTACATCGGCTCGACGGGCTCGCGCGGGCTCCATCACCTCATCTTCGAGGTCGTCGACAACTCGGTCGACGAGGCTCTCGCGGGCCGGGCCGGGGTGGTCGAGGTCCGGCTGCATCCCGACAACTCGGTCACGGTTCGAGACGACGGCTCCGGAATCCCCACAGAGGTGATGGCCGACCAAGGACTGCCCGCCCTGACCGTCGTGCTGACGAAGCTGCACGCCGGCGGCAAGTTCGGGGGCGAGGGGTACAAGGTCTCCGGGGGTCTGCACGGCGTCGGTGTCTCCGTCGTGAACGCCCTCTCCGAGCGGCTGGTCGCCGAGGTGCGCCGAGACGGCAAGGTCTACCGACAGGAGTTCGAGCGAGGGGAGCCGATGGCCGACATGGCCGTCGTCGGCAAGGCGGAAAACGGTGAGACGGGAACTACGATCAGCTTCCTGCCGGATCTGGCCGTCTTCGACGAGCTCGAATGGTCGTCCGAGATCCTGGTGCAACGCCTCCGCGAGACGGCCTTTCTCACGAAGGGGCTGCGGATCGTGCTCGTGGACGAGCGTGAGGGCGAGGAGCGGCACGAGTTCCACTACGAGGGCGGGATCAGGGACTTCGTCGCCTACGTGAACCACGCGAAGGACGCCGTTCACAAGCACGTCGTCTACTTCGAAGGGGACTCGAACGGCGATGCGTCAAAGCAGGGCCGGGTTGAGGTGGCGATGCAGTGGAACTCCTCCTACGTGGAGTCCGTTTACTCGTTCGCCAACAACATCAACACCCACGAGGGCGGTGCGCACCTGACGGGGTTCCGCGCGGCGCTCACCGCCACGCTCAACCGGTTCGCGCGTGAGCTCGGCCTGCTGAAGGAGAAGGACGACAACCTCGAGGGCGAGGACGTGCGCGAGGGGCTCGCGGCGATCATCTCGGTGAAGCTGCACGAGCCGCAGTTCGAGGGTCAGACGAAGACGAAGCTCGGCAACCCGTGGGTCGAGGGCCTCGTCAAGCAGACGGTCAACGCGAAGCTCGCAGAGTTTCTCGAGGAGAACCCGACCGACGGGCGCCAGATCATCCAGAAGGCGATCGCTGCGCAGCGGGCACGCCAGGCGGCGCGGAAGGCCCGCGAGCTGACGCGCCGCAAGAGCGCGCTCGAGTCGACCTCACTGCCCGGGAAGCTCGCGGACTGCCAGATCTCCGATCCCGAGCAGGCCGAGCTGTTCCTGGTCGAGGGCAACTCCGCCGGCGGCTCCGCCGTCGATGCGCGGGACCGGACCTTCCAGGCGATCCTGCCTCTGCGGGGCAAGGTGATCAACTCCGAGAAGAACCGGATCAACAAGGTGCTCTCGAACACGGAGATCCAGTCGATCATCACCGCGATCGGCACAGGCATCGGCGACGAGTTCGACATCGCGAAGCTCCGCTACCACCGCGTGATCGTGATGACGGACGCCGACGTCGACGGTTCCCACATCCGGACGCTGATCCTCACGTTCCTCTACCGGCAGATGCAAGAGCTCGTCGATCGTGGCCACGTCTACATCGCCGTGCCACCGCTGTACCGCGTGAAGATCGGCAACCAGGAGCAGTACGTCGAGAAGGAGTCCCAGTTCGAGGACCTGCTCGCGCGCGAGCGGATCAAGGACATCTCGCTCGCCGCCCGCGACGGGAAGGCGCAGAAGCTGACCGAGGCGCGCTACGGCCGCTTCACCCGAACCCTGCACGAGTTCGAGGGGTGGGCCTCGCGCTTGCGTGCCGACTTCGGCTCGGCGCCGGCGAACTTCGTCGTCGCGCACCGGCTCGTCGAGACCGGCGTGGAGATCCTCGGGGACATCGAGCCCGCGCTGGACACGGTCGGCGAGAACGGCCATGAGCTCACCGTCGTCGAGCGCACCGCCGAGGGGACGCGCATCAAGATCGTCGAGCGCGAGACAAGCGCCGCGACCCACGTGATGATCCCGGCGGAGCTGCTCGCCTCGCCGGTGTACGCCAACCTGCGGAAGGCATATGGCCGGCTGGCCGAGATTGTCGGGATGCCGCCGTTCGCTCTCAGTCTGGGGAAGAAGACGGCGAAGGCCGAGACGTTCGAGGAGCTCCGGGAGCAGGCGCTCGAGCTCGCCAAGGAGGGCATCCAGGTCAGCCGCTTCAAAGGTCTCGGCGAGATGGATCCCGAGGAGCTCTCGGACACGACGATGAACCCGGCGAAGCGGATGCTGATTCGAGTCGAAGTCGAGGACGCCGCCGCTGCCGACCTGATGTTCTCGAAGCTGATGGGAGATCAGGTCGAGCCCCGGCGCGAGTTCATCGAGCAAAACGCCAAAGACGTGAGATTCCTCGACGTCTGACGAGGAGGAGCACGAGATGTCGTCGGTGGAGCCGCTAGGGCCGGGCCGGATCGAGGCGCGCGAGCTCGAGCAGGAGATGCGCTCGAGCTTCCTCGACTACGCCATGAGCGTGATCGTGGCGCGCGCGCTGCCGGACGTGCGTGACGGGCTCAAGCCCGTGCATCGCCGCGTGCTCTACGCGATGCACGAAGCCGGCCTGCAGCCGAACCGGCCGCGGCTCAAGTGCGCACGCGTCGTCGGCGACGTCATGGGCGCCTATCACCCGCACGGCGACACGGCGATCTACGACACGCTCGTGCGGCTCGCCCAGCCGTTCTCGATGCGGTACCCGCTCGTCGACGGACAGGGGAACTTCGGGAACATCGACGACTACCCGGCCGCTGCGATGCGCTACACGGAGTGCCGGCTGACCCGGCTCGCCACTGAGATGCTTCGCGACATCGACGCCGACACCGTCGACTTCGCGCCGAACTACGACGAGTCTCGACGCGAGCCTGCGGTGCTGCCGTCGCGGTTCCCGAACCTGCTCGTGAACGGCTCGTCGGGAATCGCGGTCGGGATGGCGACGAACATCCCGTCACACAACCTCGGCGAGGTGGTCGACGCTCTCGTGGCGATGATCGACGAGCCGGGCATCGACGTGGACCGGCTTGCGCGCCACGTCAAGGGCCCGGATTTCCCGACGGGCGGGATCATCGTCGGCCGCGAGGGGATTCGCGAGGCCTACCGCTCGGGCCGCGGCCGGATCGTGATGCGCGCGCGCGCACACATCGAGGAGCTACGCGGCGGCAAGACCGCGGTGATCGTCAACGAGCTCCCGTTCGGAGTGAAGAAGGGCGGCGATGTCGGCGTGATCAAGAAGATCGCCGACCTCGTCAACGACAAGGTCCTGACGGAGATCTCCGACGTGAAGGACCTCTCCGACAAGACAGGCATGCGGATCCAGATCGAGCTGAAGCGCGAGGCTATCCCGCAGGTCGTCCTCAACAAGCTCTTCAAGCACACCTCGCTCCAGACGACGTTCGGGTACAACGCGGTCGCGCTGGTCGACGGCGTCCCGAAGACGCTGTCGCTGCTCGAGCTGCTGCGCCACTACCTCGACTTCCAGCGCGAGGTCGTCACGCGCCGCTCGAAGTACGACCTGCGAAAGGCCGAGGCGCGCTCGCACGTGCTCCAGGGCTACCTGGTGGCGCTCGACAACCTCGATGCCGTGATCGAGCTGATCCGGAACGCGGCGGACGCCGACGGCGCTCGCGCCGGCCTGATGAGCGAGTTCGACCTCTCCGAGATCCAGGCCCAGGCGATCCTCGACCTTCGCCTGAGGGCGCTGACCGCGCTTGAGCGCAAGCGTGTCGAGGACGAGCACAAGGATCTCCAGGAGCGGATCGCAGAGCTGCGCGCGATCCTCGGCGACGAGGCCCGCATCGACGGGCTGATCAAGGAGGAGCTCGCGGAGCTACGCCAGATCTACGGCAAGGGTGACGAGCGCCGCACCGAGGTCGTAGCGGCGGAGGGCGAGCTCGAGCTCGAGGACCTGATCGCCGAGGAGGACATGGTGATCGCGATCTCGCGCTCGGGCTATGTCAAGCGGTTGCCGGTCACGACCTACCGCGGTCAGCGGCGCGGCGGCATGGGCGTCATGGGCATGGACCTCAAGGAGGACGACTACATCGAGCATCTCGTCGTCGCCTCGACGCACGACTTCCTGCTCTTCTTCACCTCGAAAGGCAAGGTCTATCGGCTGAAGGTGCACGAGCTGCCGCTCGGCGCCCGTCAGTCGAAGGGCCGGGCGGTCGTCAATCTGCTTCCGCTCGAGCAGGACGAGCGCATCCGTGCGCTGATCCCGACCCGGGACTTCGGCGAGGCCGAGTTCCTCGTCCTCGCGACGAAGAACGGCATGGTCAAGAAGACGAAGTTCGTCGAGTACAACACCCCCCTCAAGACCGAGGGGATCATCGCGATCAAGCTGCGCGAGGGCGACGAGCTCGTCGACGTCCTCCACTCGTCGGGCAACGACGACATCCTGTTCGTCTCGCGGAAGGGTCAGGCGATTCGCTTCCACGAGCGGGAAGCGCGGCCAATGGGTCGCGCGACGTCCGGGGTGCACGGCATGCGCTTGCGTCAGGGCGACGAGGTGATCTCGGCCTCGATCGCGAAGGACGAGACCGATCTGCTCGTGGTCACCGACCAGGGCTACGGCAAGCGGACGCGCGTCTCTGAGTATCCGCGCAAGGGCCGCGGCGGGCTCGGCGTCAAGACCGTCCAGCTGACGAAGGCACGCGGCCAGCTGGCAGGCGCGCTCGCCGTGCGCGACGGCTACCAGATCATGCTGATCTCGACCGGCGGAACCGTGATCCGGATGCGGGTCGAAGAGATCAAGCGGCTCGGCCGGGCGACCCAGGGCGTGATCGTGATGCGCCTCCGCGGCGAGGAGCAGGTCTCGAGTCTCGCGCCCGTGGTCGAGTCGGGCGAGGAGGAGGAAGCTCCCGAGCCGACCGAGGCCGCCGAGCCGACCGAGGCCGCCGAGCCGACGTAGCTTCGCCCGCTCGCAGAGAACTAACACGTCGGTTTACGTAGTTTTTCCCTTCACAAACAGCACGGTTTGCGGTATACCTTCAGTGATACGGAGTACCGCACGCTCCCTTCCCGAAAGAGGTCTCGATATGGCGTACAGCCACCGCATTGACTTTCTTGAGCCCATAAATCTCGCTGAGCACCTCGACAAGGTGGAGCTGTACCTGGGCCAGGTGTGCCAGATCGCCGGGATCTCGAAGATGCAGCTCGACTACTGGACGAACAAGGCGCAGATTCCGACCAAGGGGAAGAAGCAGCGGATCTACGACATCGACGCGCTCGAGACCGTGATGCTGATCAAGCAGGCGAAGGACAAGGGTCTCAACCTCGGCGCCGCGATCGACGCTGCGCGCCGCTTCCGCGAGGTGAAGCGGGAGCTCCCGAAGGTCGCGGTCGTTCCCACACCTTAAGCGGCGACCACAGCCTCCCGTAGCGCCGCAGCCGCCTCCTCGGGCGGCACGGCATTGACGTAGATGCCGGCGCCGAGCTCGAGCCCGGCGAGCAGGCTGAGGCGCGGCAGCACTTCGAGGTGCCAGTGCCCGTCCTCTCCGAAGGGCGCAGTGTGCAGCCAGGCGTTGAACGGGCGGGGCGACTCGACCGCGAATAGGCGCCTGAGTCCCTCGGCGACGAGAACGAGTGCTCCGGCGAGGTGCCGGCTGCCGAAGGCCTCCGGCTCGTGCGCTGCCGGCGCGACCAGGAGCTCGAAAGGGAGACGGCTGGCGTAGGGGCAGACGAGCAGGAGACCGTCCCGCTCGACGACGACGCGCTTCGTGTCCTCGCGCTCCTGCTCGAGGAGGCTGCAGAAGGCGCAGTCGCCGACGAGCAGCTGCTTGCGCTCACGCCGCGGTACCGGCGGCTCCTCCTCGAGCCAGACGAGCTGCGAGTGCGTGTGGGCGAGACTCGCGCCCGCGTCCCTGCCCTCGTTCACGAGCGCCTGGACGTAGGCGAATCCTTCGGCGCGCGCGGCCCCCGCCCGTGCGCGCCAGGCCTGCGCGACGAGCTCGAGCTCCTCGTCGCCGAGATCGGCGAAGGAGCGGACGTGGCGTGGGGTGTGGACGACGACCTCGGAGCGGCCGATCGCTGGGTACTTGTTCGGCACGACGCGAACTGACCAGCCGGGTGTGTTCGGCTCACGGTCTGCAGGCCCGAGCGCGTAGGTCTCCGGGGGCGTCGCATCCTCCCGCCCTTCGCAGAACGGGCAGGAGGCCGCCTCGTCGGCGGAGGGAGGGTCGATCTCGCCTGCGTATGCGCCCGGGCGCCCTGCGCGGATCGGAGAGACTGCGACCCAGAAACCGGAGAGCGGGTCGCGCCGGAGCTCGGGCGCCGGCGCGGAGCTCAGGACTTGGTCTCGCGCTTGGTCTCCCGCTCGAGGAACGGCTTGATCAGGTCGATGGGGGCCGGGAAGACGATCGTCGTCGCCTGCGACGACCCGAGCTCGAGCAGCGTCTGCAGGTAGCGGAGCTGGAGCGCGATTGGGTGGTCGCCGATCACCTGCGCCGCGTCCTTCAGCCGCTCGGAGGCCTGGAACTCGCCCTCGGCGTTGATCACCTTCGCGCGGCGCTCCCGCTCTGCCTCGGCCTGCCTTGCCATCGCGCGCTGCATCCCGGAGGGGATCTCGACGTCTTTGACCTCGACGATCGAGACCTTGATTCCCCAGGGCGACGTGGCCTCGTCGATGATCCCCTGGAGGATCGCGTTGATCTTGTCGCGCTCGGCGAGCAGCTCGTCCATCAGGTGCTGGCCGAGCACCGATCGCAGTGTCGTCTGCGCGATTTGCGAGGTCGCAACCATGAAGTTCTCGACCTGGACGATCGCGTTCTTCGGCTCGACGATCCGGAAGTACGCGACTGCGTTGACCCGGACCGGAACGTTGTCCTTGGTGATGACCTCCTGCGGCGGGATGTTGAGCGTGATCGTCCGTAGGTCGACCTTGACCATCCGGTCGATGACCGGGATGAGGATGAACAGGCCGGGGCCCTTCGGCTCAGGAAGCAGCCGGCCGAGCCGGAAGATGATCCCGCGTTCGTACTCCCTGGCGACGCGCAGCGCCGAGAACAGGAAGAGCGCGACGAGGAAGATGACGACGCCGAGGATGATGAGAGCTGCAGCCATGGCGCGATCCTAGGCCACTTCCGCCGAGGAGTCCACGTGGCGCACGTCGAGCACGAGGCCTTGGTCGACACCGTCGACGCGGACTCGGTCCCCGGGGTGCAGCGGTTCCCCGTCCTGGCTACGCGCCTGCCAGAGCTCTCCGCGGACGAAGACGAGCCCTCCACTTCGTGCCTCGCCGATCTCGCCCACGATCGTCTGCGGGCCGACGGTGACAGGCTGACGTCTTGCCTGGACCGCCTTCGTCAGGCCGAACACCCAGAAAAGGCCGAGCGCGACCGCGATCGAGACGACGAGCGGGATATTCGTGTGGTAGGGCGACGGGGCGTTCCGGAACAGTGCGATCAGCCCGATCGAGAGACTCGTCAGACCGGCGACCGTGAGCGCGCCGTGGCTCGTCACGTGCGCGTCGGCGATCAGCAGGAAGATCCCGAGCAGGACGAGGACGAATGCGCCCCAGCTGACCGGCAGAACCGAGAGCCCGAACAGCGCGACGACGAGCGAGACGGCGCCGAGCGCCCCGGGAAGCACCACTCCCGGATGGAAGACCTCATACGCAAGCCCGGCGATGCCGGCGAGGAAGAGCAGCCCGATCAGGTTCGGGTCGATCAACGTGTTCAGCACACGGGTGAACAAGCCCGGACTGACCTCGGTGATCACAGCGTTGGCGGTGTGTAGCCGGTAGTGGTTCGGTTTCGTGATCCGTCCGTCGGCCTTGTTGAGGAGGGCGGGCAGGCTCGGAGCGACCAAGTCGATCACGTGCAT
Source organism: Gaiellaceae bacterium (assembly GCA_049644345.1). GTDB lineage: Bacteria > Actinomycetota > Thermoleophilia > Gaiellales > Gaiellaceae > JBARRS01. The sequence goes on along the minus strand of JBARRS010000108.1, from coordinate 14,204 downwards.
ACGGAGCGCCTCGGCGGCGGTCAGGTTCGAGGCCTTCCGCACCGCTGCGTCGGCCCACTGCACGTTTCGGCCGTGTGACTGGGCGAGCGCGCGCAGCTTTGCCGCGAAGTGGTTGATCGCCTTGCGGCGCTCGTCGGTGTTCAGGTTGCCGCCGTTCGAGCTGATCGGCGTGGAGGAGCCGATGTTCGTCTCCGGCGCCATCGCGAGCAGGTCGGCCGCCTCCGCGACGAAGACACCCGCAGAGGCTGCGCCGGCGCCGCGCGGCGAGACGTACACGATCACGGGGATCTTCGAGGCGAGCTCCTTCTCGAAGATCTTCTCCATCGAGGTCGAGAGGCCGCCCGGGGTGTCGAGCAGGATCACGACTGCGTCGTACCCGCCATTGTTCGCACGGTCGATCTGGTGGTTGACGTAGCTCTGCGTCACCGGGTTGATGTCAAGGGAGAAGTGAACGGCGAGGACACGCGGCCGGTCGGCGGCGTGCGCTGCGGGCGAAGCGATCAGACCGAGGACCGCCGCGAGCGAGGCGAGAAATGCCCGCAGAATCGGCCCTTTCACGGTTGTAAAGACTCTATCAGCGCGCTTGCCCCCGCCCGGAGTCTCTGCCACGCTGGCGGTGAGTCGAGCGCCGCATGAAGCTTCTCAGCGCCGCAGCCGTCGTCTTCCTTGCGCTTCCGGCCGTCGCTCATGCGGCCGGCGCGTCGCTCGCGGTGCGCGAGCTTCCCCACGTTGGGGCGGGGATCGAGCAGACGCGCCGATTCGACCTCGTCGGGTTGCACTGGCAGGGCAGCGGTGCAGTCCTCTTCCGGACCCGGGGGCTCGACGGTCGCTGGAGCCGCTGGCAGCCGGCGGCGAGCGAGCCTGACGACGTTCCGGATCACGGTACGGCCGAGGCTCGTCGCTCGCGTGGCTGGCATCTCGGCAACCCTTACTGGGCGAGCCCCTCCAACGCGCTCCAGTACAGAATCGTCGGCCCCGTCCGCCGCGTGCGGGCGTACTTCGTCCGCGACGGGCGCGCACAGCCACCGGCGTTCACGCCCACACAAGCGAATACGCCGGCGATCGTCCCGCGCTCGGCCTGGGGCGCCGTCGAGTCGATCAGGCGTAGTCAGCCGCGTTTCGCCGCCGCCGTGCGGATGGCGATCATCCATCACACGGCGGGCTCCAACAGCTACACCGCCGCCCAGTCGGCGGCGATCGTGCGAGCGATCGAGGTCTACCACGTGCGCGGAAACGGATGGGACGACATCGGCTACAACTTCCTCGTCGATCGCTACGGGCAGATCTTCGAGGGCCGATACGGCGGCATCGACAGGCCCGTGATCGGCGCGCACGCACTCGGCTTCAACAACGGCTCCGTCGGGATTGCCTACATCGGCAACGGCTCGTCGCCGATCACGGCCGCGGCGCGCGCCGCGCTCGTGGCGCTGCTCGCCTGGCGGCTCGACGTCGCGCACATCGATCCGCTCTCGAAGGTGGTCATGACCTCGAGTGGCAACTACCGGTATCCCGCCGGCACCTCCGTGACGCTGCGCGCGATCTCCGGGCACCGCGATACGGGTCCGACCGAGTGTCCAGGAAACAGCCTGTACGGCCAGCTGCCCTCGATCACCCGTGCGGTGGCCGCGACCGGGGTTCCGAAGATCTACTCCCCGCTCGTACGCGGGCAGCTCGGTGGCAGCGTGCGCTTCACGGCGCGAATGTCCAATCCGGTCCAGTGGACGGTGGCGGTGACCGACGCCCTCGGCCGCCCTGTCGCGTCGGGGACGGGCCTCGGCACGAACCTCGACTTGACGTGGGATTCGAGCGCGGTCAGGAGCGGCTCCTATCTGTGGACGATCTCGGCTCCGGGAGCCCGCCCGGCGACCGGCACGCTCGGCACGGCCGCGCGGTTGACGCTGACCGACGTCCACGTCAACCCAAAGGTCGTGACGCCGAACGGAGATCGTCGCGGAGACAACCTCCGCATCGAGTACACGCTCGGCGCAGCGGCGACCTTGACGGCGACGCTGTTCGACTCGAACGGAAACGCCCTCGGCGCGATCTTCACCGGTTTTGGCTCCGCCGGCCGGCACTCGTTCGTGTGGAGCAACATCGTCGTCCCCGACGGCCGCTACCGGTTGCTCCTTGACGCGCGCAGTCCGGCCGGAGTCGACCTGTCGACCTATGCAGACGTCGTCGTCGACAGGACGCTCAGCGCGGTCGGATCGTCTGCGGTTGCGTTCTCGCCGAACGGCGACGGGCGCCTCGACTCCGTCGCGATCAGCTTTCAGCTGCTCGCGCCTGCCGACCTCCTGGTTCAGGTGCTGAGCCAGAATCAGGTCGTCAGGACGCTGCTCGCGGGCCACGTCGACATCGGCCCGCACGTGATCCCGTGGGATGGGAGCGGGCTAAGAGACGGGAGCTACGTCGTGCGCGTCGGGGCGACGGATCCGGTGACCACCGTCTCACAGGATCTCCCGGTCACGATCGACACGAAACCGCCGACGCTGCGGCTCGTCTCTCGGCGCTCACTGACTTTCTGGATCAGCGAGGTGGCTCTCGTGACCGCAAACCTCAACGGGCAGCGGCTCGCCAAGACGGTCCGGCCGGGCCTGTTCAGACTGAAGCACACGGGATCGGTCCGGCACTTCTCGGTCGCCGCGGTCGACAGAGCCGGAAATACGACCCGGCTCAGCCGCTAGTCATTCCAAGCGTTGTAGCGGCGCTCCAGCCGGTCGAGGAGCTCGGCGAGCAGCTCGCGCCGGTCGACGGGATTGCCGGTCTCGACGAGCAGCGAGGTGGCGTTGTCGGTCGGGAGGTCGGGCTCGACAACGTTGACGTTGACGCCGACCCCGAGCAAGACCCGGCCTTCGCCGGCCTCGGCGAGGATGCCCGCGACCTTGCGCCCGTGAACGAGAACGTCGTTCGGATCCTTCAGCTCGGGCTCGAGACCCGTGATCGCCGCGATCGCCTCCGCGCAGGCTTCTGCCGCAACGCGCGTCAGCTCGGGCAGCCGCTCCGGGTCCACGGACGGCCGCAGTGCGAGCGAGCAGAGAATCGAAGTTCCGGCCGGGGCGTCCCAGCGCCGTCCCAGGCGACCTCGGCCCTCGGTCTGCTCGTTCGCTACCGCGAGGGCGCCCTCGGGCGCGTCACGGTCGAGCAGCCGTTGCGTGGAAGGGCAGCGCTCCGTGTAGATGTAGGGCCGTCCGAAGCGGCCTCGAAGGCGCGGCACGACGGCCTCGCGCGTCGGCGAGTCGTCCATCGGAAAGTAGAGTACGCGTCGCCGTGCAACCCCCTGCGCGACGCCCCCGTCAGATCGTCCAGACAACGCGGCCGGAGCGGCCGCTCGTCTATGAGAGGCTGAGTGATCCGATCCTCGTCAGACGCGCGAAGGACGGCGACCGCCGGGCGCTGGCGACGCTGTGCGAGCGCCATGGGCCGCGCGTCGAGCAACTCGCTGTGCACCTGCTCGCCGATCCCGAGGATGCCCGCGACGCGGCGCAGGAAGCCCTCGCGAAGCTGTGTGTTCGAATCGGCCAGTTCCGCGGTGAATCGCAGTTCTCGACGTGGCTTCATCGCCTCGTCGTCAACACGTGCCGCGACGTCTACGAGCGTCAGCGGACCCGCCGGTGCGAGCCGCTGCTCGAGGATCCGCGGATGGCCGGCGACGCAACCGACCCTGCTCGGGCCGCGGACCTTGCGGAGCTTCGCGCGCAGCTGGGCGCCGGGCTTGGCGAGATCTCCGCAGCCCAGGCGAAGGTGGTCGTGATGAAGGACGGGCTCGGGCTGACGTTCGGGGAGATCTCCGCGGCATCCGGGATGCCTGTCGGCACGGCGAAGTGCTACGCGCACCGCGGGCGCGCTGGACTACGCGCGCGGCTCGCGGACGAGAACGCCGCGTGACCACACTTGGGCGGGCGGAGATCGAGGCGATCCTTCCCCACCGGGAGCCGTTCTTGCTCATCGACGAGGTGATCGAGCTCGAGCCGGGGCGGCACGTAGTTGCCCGGAAGCGCGTCGCGGAAGACGAGTGGTACCTCCGCGGCCACTTTCCGGGCCGGCCGGTGATGCCGGGCGTGCTGATTGTCGAGGCGATGGCGCAGACGGGAGCCGTCGCCGTGCTCTCCCAGGAGGAGAATCGGGGCCGGATCGCGCTCTTCGCGGGCATCGACGACGTTCGCTTCAAGCGCATCGTCGAGCCGGGAGACGTGCTCGAGCTCGAGTGCGAGCTGGAGCAGGTGCGCGGGCCGATCGGCAAAGGCAGGGCGCGGGCGTCGGTGGACGGCCAGCTCGCCGCGCGCGGCACGCTGACGTTCGCGGTCGAACGATGATCGGCCAGCAGCTGCAGTTGGGATTCGGGTGGCCGGCGGATAGCTATTGCTCCTCGGATCACGTGCGGGAGCCGCATGGACGCTGTCGGGAAGGAACGAGGAAAGAGGGGGCTCATGGGGGAACCGTGGGTTCCCCCATGCTTCGATGATTGGTCTCACCGAGCACGGGATGCGGGTCGCGATCACGGGCATCGGTGCCTATGCGCCGGAGCGGGTGCTGACGAACGCCGAGCTCGCGACGATGGTCGAGACCTCGGACGAGTGGATCGTCGAGCGGACCGGTATCCGGGAGCGACGCATCGCTGCGCCGGAAGAAGCCCTCTCGGATCTCTGCCTTCCCGCTGCCGAGCAGGCACTCGAGCAGGCCGGCGTCGAGGCGAAGGACCTCGAGCTGATCATCGTCGCCACGGTCACGCCCGACATGGCGTTTCCTGCGACGGCGGCGATCCTGGCCGATCAGCTCGCGGCGCCGGACGCGGCTGCGTACGACCTCTCCGCCGGCTGCACCGGGTTCATGTACGCGATCGCCCAAGCGTATGGGATGCTGGCCGGGGGACTCGCGGACAACGCGCTCGTCGTCGGGGGCGACGTGCTCTCGAAGATCATGGACTGGACCGATCGCCGCACCTGCATCGTTTTTGGCGACGGGGCCGGAGCGGTCATGCTCGAGCGCGCTCGAGACGGTGGCTTCCTCGGCTTCGAGCTCGGTACCGACGGCTCAGGCGGCTCGCAGCTCTACCTGCCCGCAGGGGGCTCGAGGGCTCCGGCGTCGGCCGAGACGGTTGCTCAGAAGCAGCACTTTGTTCAGATGAACGGTCGCGAGGTGTTCAAGTTCGCAACGCGAATCCTGATCTCGTCCGCGAAGAAGGTGCTCGAGGAATGCGGCCGAAACGTCGACGACATCGACGTCTACGTTCCGCATCAGGCGAACGTCCGGATCATCGACTACGCCGCCGGCAAGCTCGGCATCCCAAAGGAGAAGATCGTGGTCAACGTCGACCGCTACGGCAACACGTCCTCCGGCTCGATTCCGCTCGCGCTTGCCGACGCGCAGGCTGAGGGGCGCCTGGAGGACGGTCGGCTCGTGCTGATGACCGGGATGGGTGCAGGCCTCACTTGGGGTTCCAGTCTGATCGAATGGAGCAATGGAGGAACGAATGGCCCCAACTAAGGGCAAGATCGCGTTCTGCTTCCCGGGTCAGGGCTCCCTGGAAGCGGGCATGGGCCGCGAGATCGCCGAGGCATTTCCTGAGGCGATGGAAGTCTTGCGCGCCGGCAGCGACGCCTGTGGGCTCGACCTTGTGCGTCTCTGTTTCGAGGCACCGGTCGACGAGCTCGTTCAGACGGAGATCCAACAGCCGGCGCTGGTCGCGACCAGCCTGGCCGTCCTCGCCGCGCTACGGGTGCGAGGAATCGAGCCCGACTACGTCGTCGGCCACTCCGTGGGCGAATTCGCCGCGCTGGCGGCAGCGCATGCGCTCGGCACGGAGGAGGCGATCGCGCTCGTACGCGAGCGCGGGCTGGCGATGGCGGAGGCCGTGCGCGAACAGCCGGGCTCGATGGCCGCGATCCTCGGCCTCGACGACGCGGTCGTCGAGCGGCTCTGCGCCGAGATCGACCGTGTTTGGCCTGCGAACTACAACTGTCCGGGGCAGATCGTCGTCTCGGGCGAGGACCCGGCCGTCGACGAATGCTGCGAGCAAGCCGAGGAGGAGGGGGCGAGGAGAACGGTAAAGCTGCGCGTCTCCGGAGCCTTCCACAGCCCGCTCGTCGCTCGAGCGGCAGAACGGCTCCGGCCGGCAGTCGAGCGAGTGCGGTTTCACGAGCCGGTGGCGCCGTTCGTCTCGACGGTGACGGCGAAGATCGAGCCGGCGCAGCGGTTCGGGACGCTGCTCGTCGACCAGCTGACCGCGCCCGTCAAGTTCACGCAGGCGGCGAGCGAGCTGATCCGAGAGGGCGTTCGCACGTACATCGAGGTGGGGCCCGGCAACGTCCTCAGCGGTTTACTGCGACGGATCGACAGCGGCGTGAAGGCGATTCCGGTGAACAATCTCGCCGGGCTGAAGAAGGTCGAAGACACGCTCGCGTCCGCGTAAGTGGCGACAGGCGCAGACTTCTGCTCGCTCGAAGGCAAGACGGCGCTCGTGACCGGCGCTTCGCGCGGAATCGGCCGCGCGATCGCGCTCGAGCTCGGCCGCGCCGGCGCGTCGGTCGTCGTCGGCTATCGGTCCGGAGTCGAGCAGGCGGAGGAGATTGCCCGCGAGATCGGCGGCCGCGCCGTGCAGGCCGACGTCTCGCAGCCAGAGGAAGCGGGGCGACTCGTCGAAGAGGCGGGTGAATTGGACGTGCTCGTGAACAACGCCGGGATCACGCGCGACGGGCTGATCGCGCGGATGTCGGACGATGACTGGCGCGACGTGATCGACACGAATCTCGCAGGCGCGTTCTACACCTCGCGCTCCGCGGCGCGGGGAATGATGCGCCGGCGGGCAGGCTCGATCGTGAACGTGTCCAGCGTCGTCGGCCTGCGCGGCAATCCCGGCCAGACGAACTACGTCTCGGCAAAGGCCGGCCTGATCGGTCTCACGAAGGCGCTCGCCCGCGAGCTCGGCTCGAGGGGCGTGCGCGTCAACGCCGTCGCGCCGGGCTACATCGGCACGGCGCTCACGGACGTGCTCCCCGAGCAGGCACGCGCAGCCATCCTCACGAACACGCCCCTGGGCCGCCTCGGTGAGCCGGAGGATGTCGCGGGCGCTGTACGCTTCCTCTGCTCTGACGAAGCCTCGTTCATCACCGGCGAGGTGCTACTGGTCGACGGGGGGCTTGGGATGTGAGCGAAGCAGCGCTGAACGGGCGCAGGCGAATCGTCATCACCGGGATCGGTTGCGTGTCGCCCCTCGGGAACGACGCCGAGACGACCTGGGAGAACCTGCTCGCCGGCGAGTCCGGCGCGGGACCGATCACCCACTTCGACGCATCCGAGTTCCCGGTTCAGTTCGCCTGCGAGGCGAAGGGCTTCGATCCGGGCCAGTGGATCGACCGCAAACAGGCGCGCCGAATGGACCGGTTCGCGCAGATGATCGTTGCCGCGGCACGACAGGCGGAAGCCGACTCGGGGCTCGAGATCGCCAAGGAGACCGACCGAATCGGCGCCTCGGTCGCGACCGGGATTGGCGGCCTGAAGGCCTTCCAGGACTGCTACGACACGCTGATAACGCGGGGGCCCGACCGTGTGAACCCGTTCTCGATCCCGGCGATCATCCCGAACATGGGCGCCGCCTGGGTCTCGATGGAGCTGGGAACGCGCGGCCCGCTCTCCTCGCAGTGCACGGCCTGCGCTGCGTCGAACATGGCGATCGGCGACGGGGCCGACGCGATTCGGCTCGGCCGGGCCGACGTGATGCTTTGCGGCGGGACCGAGGCGCCGATCACCCGGGTCGGGATCGCCGGCTTCGGGGCGATGCGGGCGCTGTCACGGCGAAACGGCGATCCGAAGCGGGCGAGCCGCCCGTTCGATGCCGAGCGCGACGGGTTTGTGATGGGTGAGGCTGGCGCGATCGTCGTGCTCGAGGAGCTCGAGCACGCTCGGTCGCGCGGGGCGAAGATCTACGCAGAGCTGCTCGGCTACGGCCTCTCGTCCGACGCGACCCACATCACCGAGCCCGATCCTTCCGGAGAGAACCCCGCCCGGTCGATGCACATGGCCTTCGCCGACGCGGGCATCCGGCCCGACGAGATCGACTACATCAACGCGCACGGCACCTCGACGCCGCTCGGCGATGCGAGCGAGACCCGCGTGATCAAGATCGCGCTCGGCGAGGAGGCAGCGAGCAAGACGCCGATCTCCTCGACGAAGGGCGCGACCGGCCACACGCTCGGAGCCTCGGGCGCCGTCGAGGCGATCTTCGTCACGCTCGCCGTCAACCGGGGCAAACTGCCGCCGACGATCAACTACGAGCACGAGGATCCGGCGTGCGACCTCGACTACATCCCCAACGAGTCGCGCGACGCTGACGTCAGGACCGCGGTGTCGAATTCGTTCGGCTTCGGTGGACACAACTCGTCGATCGTCGTGCGCCGTTGGGAAGAGTCCTGACGTAAGCTCGTCGCCGTGGAGCGGTGGGCGACGTTCGACTGCTACGGCACGCTGATCGACTGGAACGGCGGCATCCGTCGCGAGCTCGCCCGGGTGTTCGGAGAGACGAGGGCGGACGAGCTGCTCGAGCGCTATCACGAGCTCGAGCCGGGGCTCGAGGCGGATGGGAGTCGGAGCTACCGCGAGGTGCTGACCGAGGCGATGCGCGGGCTCGGTGCGCCCGCAACTGAAGAGGACGCGCTTGCGCGATCCCTGCCCGATTGGCAACCGTTTCCGGAGGTGCATGAAGCGCTCGAGCGCGCACGGGCGCAAGGTTGGAGGCTGGCGATCCTCTCGAACACCGACCGCGAGTTCATCGACGCGTCGATCGAGCGGATCGGCGTTCCCTTCGACCTTGCGATCGTCGCCTCGGAGATCGGCTCGTACAAACCGGCGCACGGCCACTGGCAGGCGTTCGAGCGCGAGACGAACCGATCGCCCGACGTGCACGTCGCCGCGAGCCTCTTCCACGACGTCGCCCCCGCGAACGAGCTCCGGCTGCGCTCGATCTGGATCAACCGGCTCGGTGAGCGGCCCGGGCCCGAGCCCACGCGTGAGCTGCCCGACCTCACCGTCCTCCCCGAGACCCTCGACGAGCTCGTGGCGGCATGAAGACGCTGCCCGAGACCTACACGATGCGGCCGCTGTCCGTCGACGACTCCGCCGATGCCGGCGCGCTGTTCATAGCGTTCGACGGGGCGTACCTGGACGAGGTCCAGTGAGCGGCCTGCGCGCAAAGTGTCCTGACTGCGGCACGTACACCGCCGTCGCGCTCGGCCCCGAGTACGAATGCCACGCCTGTGGGCGGGCCTTTGCCGCCGGACTCGTGCGGGTGCCCCGCGCCTGGGGCGAGGGCGGCGAGGCGATGGAGGAGGCGGCGCGGCTGCCCTTCCCCTATCCGGAGACGGTCGTGGTCGAGTGCGACTCCCTCGGCGAGCAGACGCTCGTGCTCGCGAGCGAGCTGCCCGAGCGGCCGTTCGTGCTCGGCGGCTGTTGTTGCGCCCACGTCGGGGCGGTGGAAGGCCTGGCTGCCAGATACGGGCGGATCGCGGTCGTCTGGCTGGACGCGCATGGCGACCTGAACACACCCGAGAGCTCCCCGACCGGCAACCCGTGGGGGATGCCGTTGCGGATGCTCCTCGATGCCGGAACGGTCGACCCGGAAGACGTCGTGCTCATCGGCGCCCGCAACCTCGATCCGCCGGAGGAGGAGTTCATCGCTTCGAGTGACCTGCGCGTCGGCGAAGAGGGTGTCCAGGCGGCGCTGGAAGGGACGGACGGCGTCTACGTCGCCTTCGACTGCGATTCGGTCGAGCCGGACGAGCTTGCCGCGTTCATGCCCGAGCCGGGCGGCCTCACGCTGGCCGAGGTGGAGGAGCTGTTCGGGCGGCTACGGGAGCACGCCCTAGTCGTCGGCGCCGGAGTGACGGCGCTCCTGCCGGAGAAGCGCAATATCGAGCCGATCACGCGGACCCTGGCCGCGCTGAGCCTGTAACCGGCCCGAGCCGGTTCCAAGTCTAAGATCACAACTTCATGGCCGAGCGCATCGACGTCTCGATCGAGCACCGGCATCCTCCTGCGGCCGAGGACGGCGCGAAGCGCCATCCGAACACCTGCCCGGGTTGCGGCTCTCACTACCGCGACGACGAGCTCGAAGAGCAGCTGTTCGTGTGCCGGCACTGTGGCCACCACTTCCCTGTTCGTGCCTGGGCCCGTATCGCGCAGCTCACCGACGAGGGCAGCTTCCTCGAGGAAGCCGCGGAGCTGCGGTCGGACGACCCGCTCGCCTTCTTCGACCTGAGGCCTTACACCGAGCGGCTCGCCGAGGCGGAGCTCGCCACGGGCCTCGGCGAGGCGATGACGATCGGCCGCGCGACGCTTGAAGGGGCGCCGATCGAGCTCGCGGTGATGGACTTCTCGTTCATGGGTGGCTCGATGGGCCGCGTCGTGGGGGAGAAGCTCGTCCGCGCCTGCGACAGCGCCGCCGAGCGAAGCGTCCCGCTCGTGAGCGTCACCGCGTCAGGAGGGGCGCGTATGCAAGAGGGGATCCTCTCGCTGATGCAGTTGCCGAAGACCGTCTGTGCCGTCGAGGACCTGCACGACGCCGGCGGCGTCCTGATCAGCGTCATGGCGCACCCGACGACGGCAGGCGTGCTGGCGAGCTTCGCCAGCCTCGGCGACGTCGTGATCGGCGAGCCGGGAGCCCTGCTGTCCTTCACCGGTCCGCGTGTCGTTCAGCAGACGACGCGCGAGAAGCTTCCCGACGACTTCGGACTCGCCGAGTCGAACTACCGCTTCGGCCACCTCGACGCGATCGTCGCTCGACCGGACCTGCGCGGATACCTCGGTCGCCTCCTGCGGCTCTTCGGTGGTGCGAATGGCGCGTGACGAAGAGGTGCTTCGGCTCCGTGAGCGGCTGAGCCGGCTTCGCGGCGTTCCGCTCCTTCGTGGCGCCCGCCTCTCGGGGGAGCTCGAGCGGCTCCAGCGTCAGCTCGACCGAATCGTGGCCGAGCCGAGCGACGAGGAGATCTGGCGTTCCGTCGAGCTCGCCCGCCACCCAGAGCGGCCGTACACCCTCGACTACGTCGAGCGGCTGCTCCAGGACTGGGTCGAGCTGCACGGCGATCGCTCCCGCGCAGACGACCAGGCGCTCGTCACGGGGTTCGGCCGATTCAACGGCCGGACGGTCGCCCTGATCGGCCATCAGAAAGGCCGGGACGTCCACGAGCGGACGAAGCGCAACTTTGGGATGGCGTATCCGGAGGGCTACCGGAAGGCGATGCGCGTGATGGAGCTCGCGCACCGCCACCGCTTCCCCCTGATCACTCTCATCGACACGCCCGGTGCCTACCCCGGGGTTGCTGCCGAGCAGCACGGCCAGGGTGGAGCGATCGCCCGTTCGCAGGCCGTGATGGCGCGCCTCGGGATCCCGATCGTCTCGTGCGTGATCGGTGAGGGCGGCTCCGGCGGGGCCGTCGCGATCGCGGTAGCAGACCGCGTGCTGATGCAGGAGAACGCGATCTACTCCGTGATCTCGCCCGAGGGCTGCGCGGCGATCCTCTGGCGCGACGCCGGCGAGGCTCGCAAGGCGGCGGCCGCGTTCAAGCCGGACGCGGTGCATTGCCTCGAGCTCGGCGTGATCGACTCGATCGTGCCTGAGCCCGAGGGTGGCGCTCAGGGCGACTACGACGAGGCCGCTCGCCTCTTGGGCGAGGCGCTCACAGAGTCGCTCGAGCAGGTCGAGGGGACTCCCGCGGACGAGCTTCGGCGCGCCCGCCGCGCCCGCTTTCGCGCCCTCGGCTCGCTCGTGCCGATGCGTCCCGCAGAGGTCTGACGGAAATCGCCGTAATCGCGGCGCCGGCCAGCGTGGTCGACCAGCGTGTTACTGGCCTGTGGAAAACCTTCAGCGGGAACCCTCCCCTGTTTGGGGCCGCTGACGCGGCCCTGTCCACAGTTTCCACAGGTCTTAGCTGCGGTTTTTCAAGCGACGGGGCCGGTTTTCTCCGGCCCCGTACGTGAACCCCCCGTCAGGTAGAGAAGCTTTGTAAGTCGGATTGTTGCGCAGGCGCAGAGCGCTAAAACCTGCTTCGCCGGGCCCATCGCAGGCAAGCTAGGGCGGTGCCCCAGACGAAGCTCTCCGAGTACCGGCGCAAGCGGGATCCGAAGAGGACGCCCGAGCCGGCGGCGAAGGGGACCCGGAAGCGGAGGCAGACGAAGGCGCCGGCCTTCGTCGTCCAGCGGCACGACGCCCGTCGTCTCCACTACGACCTCCGCCTCGAGCGGGACGGTACGCTCGCGAGCTGGGCGGTACCGAAGGGAATCCCGCTCGAGCCGGGCGGCCAGCACCTCGCCGTCCACGTCGAGGACCACCCGCTCGAGTATGCGAGCTTCGAGGGAGAGATCCCGAAGGGCGAGTACGGGGCCGGCACGGTCGAGATCTGGGACCGCGGGACGTACGAGCTCGTCGAGGAGAAGCGGAACGGCGGGCTCACGTTTCGCCTCGAGGGAGAACGGCTGAACGGTGTCTGGGCGCTCGTTCCCGCCAAGCTCTCTGGCGACCCGAAGAACTGGCTCCTCATTCGCAAGAAGGATCAGTCCGAGACCGCGGGTCCCAGACGCGAGTACAAGCCGATGCTGGTCACGCTCGAGCAGGATGTCCCGAAGGGCGCGGGCTGGCTGTTCGAGATCAAGTGGGACGGCTATCGGATCCTCGCGAGGCTCGCGGGCGGCGAGGTCGAGCTGAAGACACGTAGGAAGCAGGACTACACGGCCCGCTTCCCCCAGGTGGCGAAGGAGCTGCCGAAGGCCGTGAAGACGCCGGACTGCGTCCTCGACGGCGAGGTGTGCGCGCTCGACGAGCAGGGGCGGCCGAGCTTCTCGGCGATGCAGCAGGGCAAGGCCGACACGCCGATCGTCTACTACGTCTTCGACCTGCTCGAGCTCGAAGGGGAGCCGCTCGTCGACCTCCCGCTCGAAGAGCGCCGCCGCCGACTCGAGGGGCTGCTCGACCGGCGAAACCGGACCGTGCGGCTCTCGGAGGCCTTCGACGACGGCGCGGCGCTGCTGAAGGCCGCGAAGAAGCAAGGGCTCGAAGGAATCGTTGCGAAGCGGCGCGACTCGAAGTACGCGCAGGCGAGACGGACGCGCGATTGGGTCAAGATCAAGCCGGGGGCGCGACAGGAGTTCGTGATCTGCGGCTACACGAAGGGCCAAGGCCGGCGCTCGCGCAGCTTCGGGTCGCTCGTCCTCGGTGTGTACCGCGGGGGCGAGCTCGCCTACGTGGGCAACGTCGGCACCGGCTTCACGGAGGAGGAGATCGACCGGCTGCTCGACAGGCTTCGGCCACTCGAGCGCGACACCTCCCCGTTTCCGGTTCCCCCGAAGATGCCACGAGTGCGCAAGAGCGACGTCGTCTGGGTCGAGCCGAAGCTCGTCTGCGAGGTCGACTTCGTCGAGTGGACGCACGACGGCCACCTTCGCGCGCCGTCATATCAGGGCCTGCGGGAGGACAAGGAGCCGGAGGAGGTGCGGCGGGAGACGCCGGTCTCGCCGGAGATCCGGAAGGGCCGGAAGGTGCTCCGACTCTCCAACCTCGACAAGCTCTTCTGGCCCGAGGAGGGGATCACGAAAGGCGACCTGATCGCCTACTACCAGGCGGTCGCACCGGTGCTCGTCCCGCACCTGAAGGACCGCCCGTTCACGATGAAGCGCTATCCGGACGGCTGGCAGGGCGGTCACTTCTTCCAGAAGGACGCGCCCAAGCACATGCCGGACTGGATCCCGAGGCGGTCGTTCCTCGTCTCGACGCGGGAGACGCCGCGGCGGCGCCGGAAGATCGAGGCGCCGCTCGTGAACGACGAGCTCGCGCTCCTCTGGATGGTGAACATGGGTTGCATCGACATGAACACCTGGTACTCGCGCGTGGACAAGCCGAATCGCCCCGACTGGGTGCTGTTCGACCTCGATCCTTCGCCCGACGTCGGGTTTCGCGAGACGGTGCAGGTCGCTCGGCTCGTCAAGGAGACGCTCGACGCGCTGGGCCTTGCGTCGTTCCCGAAGACGAGCGGGGCCGACGGGATGCACGTGCTCGTCCCGATCGCGCGACGCCACACCTACGAGAACACGCGCCGGTTCGCCGAGATCGTCGCGGGGACGCTCTCGCGCCTGCACCGCGGCCTCGTCACGACGGAGTGGTCGAAGGCGAAGCGGCGAGGCGTGCTCATCGACGCGAACCAGAACGGCGAGGGGAAGACGAT
>JBARRS010000107.1:0-30628 GCA_049644345.1 Gaiellaceae bacterium | reverse complement strand
GCTCTGAAGCGGCGAGGTTGGAAGTCCTCAAAACGATGAAGCCAAAGCGGTCTCTGCGTTTTGCGATTGATTTGCGATCGAGAAGCGCCGCCCTTGCCCCGCCACAGGCGGCCAAGCGATCACCTGTGCAACCGGCGAGACGCCGAGAGCATGGATTGCAGGCGAGCAGCGGAACCCGCTGGCTGCGGGAAACCGCGCAAAAAGAGCGGAGGGGGAGGGATTTGAACCCTCGTCGGACCCACAGGCCCGAAACGGTTTTCGAGACCGCCGCATTCGACCGCTCTGCCACCCCTCCGAGGGAACACAAGACTAGCGGTGTGGCGGCGCCGCCGGTTGCCGCCGGAGGCCGGCTTTGCCGGCGGGGAGGCGAGAGTTCGGCTGTCTCGCCGCTTCGAAAGAAGAAGGGGGCTCGCGGGGGAAACATGGTTTCCCCCGCGCTGAGCGGAGAAGGAGGGATTCGAACCCTCGAGGCAGGGATTCTCCCCACCTAACGCCTTAGCAGGGCGCCGCCTTCAGCCACTCGGCCACTTCTCCGCGGCCCGCGCAGGATAGCGGACGACCCGGCCTCCTTCCGCCCAAAATCACCCTTCAGGGGCATGGCTCCCGCTGGTGGAGATTCCATCATGAGAGCGCCGGCTCCCCCTTTATACCCCCGGCACCGGCGTCGCTCGTTTCGGGCTTTCCCCCTCTTCAGCCCGAGGCGGGCTTCGTCGTTTCTGGGGACCTACGCAGGAGAACGCTTTTTGGCCCCGGGGGCGGGGATTGGCTCGCGGTGACTTTGGCGGCGGCTTCGACGAGGTCGTAGTACGACAGTACGCGCATGAGCGGAATGGGCGGCGTGACCAGCGCGAGGAACAGGAGAGCGATGACGGACAACCACAACCCCGGCCCGCTCATCAACAGAGCCAGCGCAATCGACCAGACCACGAGCATGAGGACGGCGCTGATGAGGATCTCGACGACAACGCGCCCGGTGTGACGGCGCACGAGCTGGTTGCTCCGTGCAAAGGCGGCACGCGCGCCCATTCCCTCTAGGACGATGACCGGGATCAGCAGAGCCCACCGAGCGAGCAGGATCAGGCCGGGAACGATGAGCAAGAACCACCCGATGTAGATGCCGACTGCCGCGAGGAAGCTCCCGCGCGTGATTGCCCCCATGCGTGGGGACAGAGAGGCGAATGTGCGGCGCACTCCCGCGTTTTGCCGACCGGCACGGACGTCGTCCATCAATCTTGCGAGCGGCGCCTGCAGCCAGAAGATGCTCACCACGATCAGATAGAGGACCGTGAGGACTGCCAAGAAGCCGGGCTCGGTCACGACGCTCAACACGGCCAGCGCCACCATCGCGAGGTAGAAGGAGAGGGAGAGCACGAACACCGACCGGAAATGCCCTTGGTAGAAGCGCAGAGCGGCGCCAAAGCCACGCTCCCGTGCAGCGCCTCTCTCTGCGGCGATCGCCTGATTACGCTCGATGAACTCGATGTTCTGCTCAACGGTGTAGGCGAGCCGGACCGCGGAATCGCGCCGTCCGCCGGTTGCTTGAGCACCGACTTGGTGCGCTCGCTCGAGAACATCGTCGAGTTGTGCTCGATCACCACTCTTGAGCGCGCCGCGGCGGACGCGGTCCAGCATCTTCAGCGTCGCTTTGACGTCAGGCGCATCCGGGGCTCGCTCCTCCACCGGTCAAGTGTGACACCGTCTGGGATGGAAATGATCCCGCGCGCAGGCGAGATCGTCACACCGGCGAACCAATCTTTCTGACGTGTTCGTCGGTCGCCGCGAAATCACAATCACCAACCCGGACAAGATCTTCTTCCCGGAGCGAGGGCTGACGAAGGGCGACCTCGTCAGTTACTACCTCGATGTCGCCGACTGTGCGCTGAATCACGTCCGGATGAGGCCGATGCAGATGAAGCGCTACCCGGACGGCGTGGAGGGCTTCTTCTTCTACCAGAAGCGTGTTCCGGAACCGCACCCCGATTGGCTCGACACCGTCCACATCCGCTTCCCGAGCGGGCGCACTGCGGACTTCCCGGTCGCGAACGACCCCGCCTCGCTCGCGTGGATCGTTAACCTCGGCTGCATCGAGCTCCACACCTGGCACTCGCGCGTGACCGACATCGAGCGGCCCGACTACCTGCTGATCGACCTCGACCCGAGCGAGGGCAACCCGTGGGCCTTGGTGCGGGAGATCGCGCTGGTCGTCCAGCAGGTGATGGACGAGCTCGGGCTCGCGTCCTTCCCGAAGACCTCCGGCGCGACTGGGCTGCACATCCTCGCGCCGATCAAGCCGGAGCTCGGATTCCCGGAGGTACGCCGCTTCGCCAAGGCGCTGGCGCAGGAGGTTGAGCGGCGGATCGACGATCAGGACGTGGCGACGACGACCTGGAAGGTCGCCGATCGGCGTGGCGTGTTCGTGGACTACGGCCAGAACTCGCGCGACCGGACCATCGCCTGCGCCTACTCGATCCGGCCGACGCCCGACGCGCGCGCGTCGGCTCCGCTCCGCTGGGACGAGGTTCCGCGCGTCGACCCGGCCAAGTTCACGCTCCAGACGATGCCCGCGCGGCTCGCCAAAGTCGGCGACCTCACCGCCGGGATGTGGCGGCGCAAGGTCAGCCTGATCCCGCGCTTCGAGCGGCTCGACCTCGAGCCCGCTGATCCGAGCAAGCTGGACTCCGGGCGCCGCCGCTCGGCCCAGCGCTGGGAGAGCGATCAACGGGCTGGTCCCGGTCGCCGCGAAAGTCTGCCCAGCGGCGCTAATTCGCCAACCGCACCCGTGGGTCGATCACGGCGTAGAGGAGGTCGACGAGCAGGTTGACGACGATGACGCAGATGCTCGTGAAGATCACGATCCCCTGCACCACCGGCCAGTCCTCCCGGCCGACGCTGATGTAGATCGTCTCGCCCAGCCCCGGCAGGCCGAACACCACCTCCGACCAGACCGCGCCGCCGAGCGCCATCCCGAAATCCATCCCGAGCATCGTCACCAGCGGCAGCGCGACGTTGCGGAGAACGTGGCGGCGGACGATCTGCGCTTGGGAGGCGCCCTTTGCACGCGCCGTCCGCACGTGGTCCTGCCGCAGCTCCTCGATCACGTTCGCGCGCAGCATTCGCGTGTAGAGGGCTATGAAGAAGGTCGCAAAGCTGATCCAGGGGAGCACCAGATGAGAAGCCCAGTCACCGAGCCCGCCGCACCTCGCGCCGGGGGGCGGGTTGAAGACGTCGCAATAGCCCTCGAGCGGCGTGATCCCGAGCCTGAAGCCGACGAAGTACGCCAGCACGAGCGCGATCCAGATCGGCGGCGCCGAGATGCCGAGCAGGACGAAGAGGAGCGTCCCGCGATCGAGCGGCGTGCCCGGCCGCAGTCCGGTCAGGATTCCCAGTGTGAGCGAGACGGTCAGCCAGATCACCGCGCCGCCGACGACGACCGACGCGGTGATCGGCGCAGCGTCGAGGATCAAGTGGTTGATCGCCCGGCCGCCGAAGAACCCCGCTCCGAGCGAGCCGTGGAGGACGAGGTCGCGGAGGAAATCCCAGTACCGGACGATCAGCGGCGGCTGATTCGGCGGCGGGTACCGGATCGGGATGAGGTGGAAGAGCACGAACGCGACCAGCGTCGTGGCGACGAACGTGACGGCGGAAAAAGCGATCCGGCGCGCGACGTACGCGACCATCTTCAGCCGATGGCGTTGGGAGGGCTAATCTAGGCATAGTCTCATGGAGACTAAGTTGACGACGACCGAGCTCGCCGTGCTGGGCCTCCTCGCCCGGGGCGAGCGCTCCGGCTACGACCTGCACCGGTCGGCGGAGCGGAGTGTCGGCTACATCTGGACTCCGGCGAAGAGTCAGATCTACAAAGTGCTCCCGCGGCTCGTCTCGCACGGCCTCGCAACGAGACGCGACGTCGTGCAAACCGCGAGGCCGGACAAGCAGCTCTACCGGATCACGCGTTCAGGGCGTGCTGCGCTGCGTGAGTGGGTCGAGATCGTCGAGCCGGCAACGGAGACCAACCGCGACGCCGTGCTCCTGAAGATCTTCTTCGGCGAGCTGACGCGGCCGTCGGTGGTCGCCGAACATGTGGAGGCGCTCCGCCGCCACGACACGAAGCTCGTCGAGGAGTGGGAGGCGATCGAGCCCAGGCTCACCGCCAGCCCTGCCGACCGGCACCGTTACTCCACGCTCCGCTACGGGCTCGCGCGCGGGCGCGCGACGCTCAACTGGGCCGACGAGGTCTTGCGCGAGCTCGGGCTGGCTTCGCGGACGCGAGTAGCTTCGGGACGGTGAGGTCGTCGCGTCGGCGCGGAGGCCGCACCTCTCTCCAGGTGCACTGGCGCGGATCCTTGTCCGGCCGAAAGCGAAGAAACCGGGTTCCATGCCGGAAGCGGTTCCGCTCGAGCTTGTCGTAGCGCACCTCGCAGACGAGCTCGGGTCGCACCGGGTTCCAGTCGAGCTCCTTCCCCCGCGACCAGCGGCTCTGGCCGCCGGGCACGCGCTCTCCGCTGATGTGCCCAGGCTCTTGAAGCTTCGGCAGCTGGTCCTCGAGTTGCCTGCGGACCGCTGCGGGAAACCCCGAACAGTGGCCGACGAAGTCGAGGCCGCCCGAGTTGTCGTAGAGGCCGAGGAGCAGTGTCGAGATGCGGCCCTCCGCCTTCTCGCTCCAGCGGAAGCCGACGATCACGCAGTCGGCGGTGCGGTAGGGCTTCACCTTGAGGACGCCGTCGCGCGAGCCCGGCAGGTACGGAAGGCCGAGGCGCTTGCAGACGACGCCGTCGAGCCCGGCTGCTTCGAGCCGGTCGAGCCACGCCTGCGCCTGCTTGGGCTCGCGGCTCGTCGGCGAGAGGCGGACCCCCCTCGCGACGCGCTCGAGCTCTGCGCGCCGCTTCTCGAGTGGCCACTCGTGCACGGGCTTCTCCTTCCAGAGCAGAAGGTCGAAGGCGATGAACTCGGCTGGGATCTCCGCGGCGAGCTTGCGGACTCGGCTTTCCGCCGGGTGGAGCCGGAGCTGCATCGCGTCGAAATCGAGCACGCCGTTCCGCTCGATCACGATCTCGCCGTCGAGCGCCGAGCCGGGTGGGAGCAGCTCGCCCAGCGAACGGAGCTCCGGGAAATAGCGCAGCAGCGGGCGAGCGTTCCGGCTCCAGATCGCCAGCTCGCCCTTCAGGTTCTCGACGACACCGCGAAAGCCGTCCCACTTCGGCTCGTACTGCCAGCCCTCGGCTGTGGGCAGCTCCTCGACGAGCTCCGCCTCCATCGGGGGGAACGGCAGTTTGCGGGGCGGCATGCGGCGGAAACCGTACCGTCGTGGGCGAGCTCGACGGCGTCTGGGAGGTCAAGCGTGTCGGCGGCCTGCTGCCGCCGCTCGTCGGCGTCCGCAAGCGCATCTCGGGCAGCCGGGGTCGCACGGTCGTCGGCCCGCTGCCGGGCGTGCCGTTCGACGTCGTCGGCTCCGAGCTGCGTTACCGCTCGCCGTTCCGCAGCTTCGTCGACGTGCTCGAGGGTGACGGCGATCTCTATCGCGGCCGTGCCACCTTTCGCGGCCGCGAGTATGGCACTTTCGTGATGAGACGTGTCGCCAAGCCCTAAGCTGCTCTCCATGCGACGAGTTGTCGTCACCGGGCTCGGGGCAGTCACGCCCTTGGGGAACGACGCGCCCTCGACGTGGGAACGCGCGAAGGGCGGCAAGAGCGGGATCGACTTCATCCGCGCGTTCGACGCTGACGAGTTCTCCGTGCGCATCGCAGCCGAGGTAAAGGACTTCGACCCCAGCTCGGTCGCCTCTCCGAAAGAGGTCCGCAAGCTCGACCGCAACGTCCTGCTTGCCCTTGCCGCCGGAACCGAGGCGAAGGAGGACGCGGCGCTGAACGGGTTCGATCCGATGCGAGTCGGGATCGTCTTCGGCTCGGCGATCGGCGGAATCATCTCGATCATGCAGCAGGGCGACGTGCTGCGCGAGCGCGGGCCCGAGCGCGTCTCGCCGAACTTCCTCCCGAACGTGCTCGTCGACTCGGCAAGCGGACAGCTCGCGATCAACCTGGGGATTCGCGGCCCGAACTACGCGCCGGTCTCGGCATGCGCGACGGGGTCGCATGCGGTCGGGGAGGGTGCGGAGATCATTCGCCGGGGCGACGCCGACGCGATCCTCGCGGGCGGCACCGAGGCGTGCATGCACCCGCTTATCCTCGCCGGCTTCATCGCCATGCGCGGGCTCGTGCGCGAGGACGAGGACCCGCCCCGTGCCTCTCGCCCCTTCGACGCGACGAGGGCGGGGTTCGTGATGGGCGAGGGTGCCTGCGTGCTCGTGCTGGAGGAGCTCGAGGCCGCGCGGGCGAGGGGAGCGAAGATGTACGCCGAGGTTCTGTCGTACGGGGCGTCGAACGACGCGCACCATATGGCACAACCGGAGCCGGCGGCCACCGGCGTGGCGGAAATGATGCGCGCGGCGCTGAAGCGGGCCGGCATCGCGCCCGAGCGCGTCGGCTACATCAACGCGCACGGGACCTCGACGCCGCTCGGCGACGCGGCCGAGACGAGAGCGATCAAGGACGTCTTCGGCAAGCATGCGTACGAGCTCGCCGTCTCGTCGACGAAGTCGATGATGGGCCACTGCTTCGGGGCAGCGGGAGCGATCGAGGCGATGATGTGCGTGCTGGCCGTCCATGAGGGCGTCCTGCCGCCGACGATCAACTACCGCAATCCGGATCCCGTCTGCGATCTCGACTACGTTCCGAACGAGGCGCGCAAGGCCGAGGTGGACGTTGCGCTCTCGAACGCGATGGGCCTCGGTGGCCACAATGCGTGCGTCGTCGTCGGCCGCGCGGAGTAGTTAGCCGGTCGCGACAGTCTCGGGCGTCAGCTCGTCGAGCGAGCCGAGAACCACGTCGGCGAGCGCGAGCGCCTCGGGATCGGGCGGGAAGTGGGTATTCGGGATCGCGACGACGCGCATCCCTGCCGCGTTCGCCGAGCGGATCCCGTTGTGCGAGTCCTCGATCGCGGCCGACGCGGTCGGCTCGACCCCGAGTCGGCGCGCGGCTTCGAGGTAGACGTCCGGCGCCGGCTTCCCGCGTTCTACCTCCTCGGACGAGACCGTGGCGCTGAAGAGCGAGTCGACGCCCATCAACTCGAGCGCGAGGTCGATCAGCTCGCGGTTCGACGACGACGCGAGGCCGAGCGGCCAGCGAGCGCCGAGCCGCTTGACCGCCTCGCGCGCTCCGGGGATCAGCGGCAGGCGCTTTCGGTAGCGCTGCTCGAGCCTGCGGACGACCTCGGCGGAGATCTCCTCCGGCGGGTCGGGAACGCCGAGCCGCTCGTGCATGTACCGGGACCACTCGGGCGAGCTCATTCCCATCATGTCCCGCTGTGCGGCGGCGTGCCAGTGACCGCCGCGCTCGCGCGTCAGCTCCTCGCGCACCTCGTCCCAGACCTGCTCGGTGTCGAGGAGTACACCGTCGAGGTCGAAGACAACGGCTTCGATCACAGCGGCAGGTAGCGCTGGTCGTAGTAGAGGAGCGGGCGCTGGGCAGGACCTTGCTCGACGGCGAGCACCTCGCCGATGAAGAACGTGTGGTCGCCCGCGGGGTACTCGGTCTCGAGTCGGCATTCGAGCCAGCCGATCGCGCCCTCGAGCAGCGGTGCCCCGGCGGCGCCTGGGCGGGATGCAACCCCGTGCCAAAGCGCGATCGGCGGCACGCCACGGGCGAAGTGCTGCGCGAGAGCTTCTTGATCGGCCGCGAGCAGGCTGAGCGCAAATCCCCCGGCGCGGCGAACGAGCTCGTGCAACGCAGCCTGGTGGCTGATCGAGATCCCGACGAGCGGCGGGTCGAGCGAGAGCGAGACGAGCGAGCCGACGGTCAGTCCGAGGCGCTCGCCGTCGACGTCCACCGTTGCAACGGCGACGCCGGCCGGAAACCGGCGCATGACCGCCCGCAGATCCTTCGCCGCCTCATCGGTGTCAGACACGCGCGCGAAAGTGTGACGCTTCTTGCACAACGGGCACCCGGCGAGCGCGCGTCGTCGATCCTTATCGCGTGCCGCGAAACCGCCGGATCGAACGCGTTCGTCGCCAACGCACCCCAACCGGTGTCAGACAGTGTGACGGAAGTGTGACGCGCTCAGTGCTGGTGGCAGAGCTTGTCGCCCCGGTTGATCGTGTCGAGCTGGGCGTTCATCGCTCGCTCGAGGGCGACGTCCGCGGGGTTGCCCGGGTCGTACTTGTGGAGGCCCGGGCCCTGCCACGTGATGTCCGGCGTGACGCCCGGCCCGACGACCGAGATCCGGTAGGCCTCGCCTGTGCCGGGGCCGCGGTCGCCGCTGTGGTAGCCGGGGGGATGCGTGTAGCCGCCGTGGAAGGGATCCATCGGATAGAAGCCGTAGCACCAGATCCCGGTGCCCCTGTGGGCGACGAAGGAGTTCTCGCGCCGCCAGCCGCTCCCGTAGACGGAGTTGAGCGTGTCCAGGAAGATCAGCCGGCCGTAGGTGTCGGTGGGCGCGCCGTCCCAGGTCGTCCCGAATCCGTAGACGGGCTTGCCGAGGTAGCTCAGCCGTCCGAACAGCTGCTGGAAGCGTCCGGAGTAGATCCAGTTGCTCCACACCTCGAGATTTGCGAGCGGCCCCCGCCAGTGGGCGATGTGCAGGTCCCAGGCGCTCTGCATCGGCAGCCACGGAGTGAAGCCGAGATCCGGCAGCTGGACCTGCCAGCTCTGCACCGCCCAGTACGAACCGTCCGGCGCCTTGCAGGCGGTTACCAGCCAGGCCAGGGGCTTCGGGCCGTCATAGCGGCTGCACGCGTTCTTGAAGGTCTTCCAGACGTCGCGGTGGTAAGTGCCCCAGCCGCCGGAGTAATCGCGGTGGAACCGCACCTGTGGGACGCCGCGCGTGGGTGCGCGCCCGTTGATCGCGCCCCAGACGAGGACGTGCCGGACCTTGCCGTAGACGTTCGTGTACGTCAGCAGCGCCTGGCCCCGACTGTTGACAGCGAGCTTGATGTTCCGGGTGTTCCGGTCGATCTGCATCGAGGCGGCAGCCGGCGCGGCCAGAATCAGCGCCACGAAGACTGCAAGAAAACGGCAGAGAAAGACCCCTTTCCGCATAGAGATCTACATCGGACGGCTCGGCGCAGGACCTGACTCCCACGTTTGAGGGAGTTGCTAATCGTCGGCGAGCTCCTCGGCGAGGAGCGCGCACGCGAGTGCCCGCCATGCAAGCCGCTCGTCCGCGAGCAGCGTCGCCAGCGCGACGCTGACGGCGCTCAGGTCCAGCGCCTGCTCGCCCATCTCCGACAGCCCGGCGCGCAGCTGCCGGCGCCGCTCGGGCGTCTCGAGCTCGTCGGCGAGAGCGATGACCGCGCGGCCCTCGAGCTCGAGCTCACGATGCGGGTCGCCGCCGCCGGCAAGAAGAAGCATCACCCGTCGGCGGGCACCGCGGAGCTCGTCCTCTTCAAACCGGACGCCCTGCCCGCCGAGCAGCGCAAGCGCCGGGCGGACATCGGCGCCGGCGGCTACCCGCTCCAGCCCCTCGAGCACGATTCGCAGAGCCTGTGGCTCCACGCGCAGACGATAGCCCGAGGCGGGCTAGGCGGCCGCGTGCTCGAGCTTCGTGAGCGGCAGGCCGAGGAAGACGTCGACCACGGCCGGATCGAACTGCGTCCCCGCCGCCTCGCGGAGCCTCCGGCAGGCCTCTTCGGCGGGCAGGCGCCCGCGGTAGGGCCGGTCGGTCGTCATCGCGTGGAACGCGTCGCAGACGAGGATGATCCGAGATTCGAGTGGGATCTCCTCGCCGGCTCTGCTGTCCGGATAGCCCCGTCCGTCGAAGTGCTCGTGGCAGCTTCGGACGATCTCGCGAACATCGGAGAGCCGCTCGATCGGAGCGAGGATCTTGGCGCCGAGCTCGGGGTGGGTCTCGATCACCGCCCGCTCTTCAGGTGTCAGCGGGCCGGGCTTGAGGAGGATGCTCGCGGGAATGCCGATCTTGCCGATGTCGTGGAAGAGAGCGCTGAGCTCGAGCCGCTTCAGGGACGCGCCGTCGAAGCCGAGCTCGGCACCGACGCGTAGGGCCATGTCGGTGATCCAGCGCGTGTGGGAGGAGGTGTACTCGTCGTTCGCCTCGAGTGCGTTCGCGAGCGCCTCCACCGTCGAGACGAAAGTGCTCTCGAGGCTCTCGAAGCTCTCGGCCTTCTGGAGTGCGTTCGAAGCCTGATAAGAGAGCCCCGAGAGGAGCTGGAGGCGCTCGTCCGCCGAGCGCCAGCCTCCGTCGTTGGGCTCGCAGACCACGAGCCAGCCGCTGATGCCTTCGTCGCTTCGAAGCGGCGCCACCGTCGTGCACCCAGGAGCGATCCCCGGCGTCGACGGGAGGAGTTGCGCCGCTTCGTCGGGCGCCAGCACGAACGGCTCCGCATGCTCGCCGATCAGGCGGCTCGCGCGCTCCGGGTCGAGCGAGAGCTTCAGCAGGGGCGCGACCTCGGGATCGCCCGCGAAGCCGATCTCCGCGGCGATCTGGTACTCGCCGGACGAGGTTCGAAGCCAGAGGGCGCTGTGGCTCGCGCCGAGCAGCCGCGCGGCCGCGCGCACCGTCTCCTCCCCGATCGCGCCCAGCGTCGGCGCGTGCGAGATCGCGACCGTGAACTCGAGCAGTGCCTTCAGGTGCTCGGCCTCACGCCGCTGGGCCTCGTAGAGCCGCGCATTCTCGAGCGCGACGGCCGCGTGACCCGCGAGCACCTCGAGGAGGCGGACGTCGTCCTCGTCGAACTGGTCGACGCCGAGCTTCGAGATCACGATCGCGCCGATCACGCGCGAGCCGTAGGTGAGCGGCACGGCGATCATCGACTCGGCGATCTGCTCGGTGCCGGGGATCAGCACCGCGAAGTCGCATTCCATCGCGTTCCCGATCAGCAGCGGCTCGGCGGTGGCTACACACCGGCCGGTGATGCCTTCGCCGACCTTCGTCACCGGCAGGTCGACGTGCTCGCCGCCGGCGGTTGCAAGGTCGCCGCGGAAGGCGATCGGGAAGATCTCGTCGCCCTCGACGACCGAGACGCGGCAGTTGTGGTAGTCGATCAGAAGCCGCAACTCGCTCGCGATCACCTCGCCGATCTCGCGAACGGCCGTCAGCCGGTTGAGCTTACCGGCGAGGCTCTGGAGCATCTTCAGGTGCGCGATCGAGCGGACGTCGCGACGGCTCGGCGTCGGCGCCGGCCGCTCGTCGGTCTCCTCGTCGAAGAGGACGATCTGGTTCTTTCCGCGCGCCTTTGCGGCCATCATCGCGGCCTCGGCACACGCGATCAGCTCGCGCGGGTTCATGGCGTGCTCGGGCCCCTGCGAGACGCCGATCGAGAGCGTCAGCCTCCCGGCGGGCTCGAAGTCCGTGCTCGAGAGCTCGTCCGACAGCCGTCGCGCGAGGTTGAGCGCGTCGCCCGCGTCGCCGGAGGACATGATCACCGCGAACTCCTCGCCTCCGAGGCGGCAGACCACGTCCGAGAGGCGGACGGCGCCCTTGAGCAGTTCGGCCAGTCGCTTCAGCACCTCGTCGCCCGAGCCGTGACCGTGGACGTCGTTCACCTTCTTGAAGTCGTCGATGTCGAGCATCAGCAGCGCGACCGATTCGGCCGACCGGCTTGCGCGCGTCAGCTCCGCCCGAAGCCGCTCGTGGAAATAGCGGTGGTTGTAGAGACCCGTCAGCGGGTCGGTCTGAGCCTGGTGCTCGAGCCGTGCGCGGATCTGCGCGTTGTCGAGCGCAAGCGCGGCGGCATCGCCGAAGCGAATTGCGAGCTCGAACTCCTCCTCGGTGAACGACGCGTCCTCGCCGAGCCTGTACACGTTCAGCGTGCCCTTCACCCGGTCGCGGGCGATCAGCGGCACGCTGATCAGCGCCTCGGGCTCGTCCGGAGGCGTGCCGGGAACGACCATGACGCGCGGGTCGAGGTGCGCACTATCCGTGTGGACGGGCTGCCGGTGCAGCGCGGCCCAGCCGGAGATCCCGTCTCCGAACCTGGTCTGGTTGTTCATGATCTGCTCGGCCCATTTGTCGCGCGCGAGTACCGGCAGGAGCACGGTCTGTGCCTCGTCGGCCTGGTAGATCGAGAGCGTGTCGTACGGAATCAGCTCTGCGAGCGTGTCTGCGATCCGCTCGAGCAGCGCGTCGAGGCTCTGCTCCGAGAGGACATGGTGGAAGATGTCGGCCAGCCGCCGGTAGGACTCGACGAGCCCGACGGGATCGCTCTCGCGCCGCGCCGCAAACGCAGGCTCGGGGACAGGCGCAGGCACCGCAGCCGCAGACAGAGGCCTCACGGGCACAGTCTTGGGAAAAGCCGCCCCAAGTTGACCCCCCATCCGGGGGATCTGACCCTCTCTTGCCGCTCAGTGCACGAAATACGCGACCAGGAATGCCACAAATGCAGCGGCTCCGCCGGCGGCGATTTCCAGCCGGTGCTGCGCCAAAAGCGCGGCCGCTCGCGGGTGCGGGACGACGGTCCGCGGGAGCGCGCCGACGCCGAGTAGGAAGACCGCCAGGCTGAGAAGGACGAGCAGGCCCGGCCGGAGCGGAGGCTTCGAGGCGACCTGGTCGAGCGTCCCGCCAATCGCGTGCGCCCGCTCCGCCTTCGTTGCCAGCTTCGAGGGCGGCCTGAAGCGGCCAGGACTGCTCTCGAGCGCCCCCGAGCGCACTACCAGAGGAAAGAGGCTCGCCGAGCGGCGCCCTCGACTCGAGGCCGCTCGCGTATGGCCGGGTGCTTTATGGCTTGCCGAAATGGGCCCGAGACCCCCGCCCAGGGATGACGCGGCGGGAGCCGGGGAAGAGCCGGCCGCCGAGGGTGCGACGTTTGGCGAAGGCGAAGGCGAAGGCGAGGGCGGCGGAGGCGCCGGCTGTGGATGCGACTGGGTTCGCGTCGAGGTCGGGGACGGAGGCGGAGGAGGCGGCGGCGGCGGAGGCGTCTTCCTCGTGGTCGACGGAGGCGGAGGAGGCGGCGGAGGCGGAGGCGTCTTCCTCGTGGTCGAAGGAGGCGGTGGAGGAGGTGGCGCCGTCGTCAGCGGAAGCGTCAACGTCGGCGTCGAGATCGTCGGCAGCGTGATCGTGGGCAGAGCGGCGATCGCACCGGAGCTCAATGCTTGCCCGGCCCAGAAGCCGACGGCGCCCAGGCACAGGAGCGCGAGGAGTAGCGCCTTCCGGCGGCGGTGGCCGTCGACACGCATCGTTGCTTCTACAACCGATTAGGGCGTTCCGCGGTTTCGCTCTGACGCGGCCGCGAAAGATGGAACGATGGATGCAGACGGCGGCGAGGCGCGACTACTACGAGGTTCTGGACCTCCCCAGGGACGCGACGGCCGAGGCGATCAAGCGCGCTTATCGTTCACGCGCGCGCGAGCTCCATCCCGACGTCTCGCAGGAGCCCGACGCCGAGGCGAAGTTCGCGGAGCTGAACGAGGCTTACAGCGTCCTCTCGCGGTCGACGTCGCGCCTTCTCTACGACCACTTCGGTTACCGCGGACGCGGACACGGCTGGTTCGACGAGCGGACCGGCCCGGGCGATCTGCTCGGGTTGATCCTCTCGGGAGGGCGTCGTCGAACCGAAGCCGTCGCCGAGGTCGAGCTCGACGCAGCCGAGGCGCGGCGCGGCGTTGTGCGCTCCGTGGAGTATTGGCACGGCGAGCCGTGCCCCGAATGCGGTGGCCAGGGCGCTGCTCCCGGCGCTGCCGTCACTGTCTGCCCGGACTGCGACGGGAGCGGGCGCAGGCGCGTCGACGATCAGTTCGCGGGGGCGCGTCTGCTGCAGCTGGGGGCGTGCCCGGAATGCGGCGGCCGCGGGCAGCTCGTCAGCGAGCTCTGCCCGCGCTGCGACGGCGGAGGCCGGATCGGGACGACTCGAAGCGCTCGGGTCCGCATTCCGGCCGGGGTCGTCAGCGGAGACGAGGTACCGCTCGGTGACGGGGACGCCGTGGTGCTCGTGCGGGTCCGGGCGGGCATGCGGGACTCGACGCTGGTCCGCGGCCTCGCGCTCGCCGGCTTCCTCGTCGCGGTCGCGTTTCTCGTCTACCTGCTCTTCGCGCCGTAGACGGGGACGCCTTCGACGAGGGCGACCCTCCGGTAGCCGGCCAGCAGGAGCCGCTGAGTCGTCCCGGACGGGTCGAGCGAGTCGGGTCGCTGGACGGCGACGACGAGCGCGGCGCGCCGTTGCGCGATCGCGGTCCGCACCTCGCCGAGGGCCCCGTCGATCGTCTGGATGTTTCGCCACCAGAGGTAGCGGACCGCCGGTTCGCGCCCGGAGAGGTCGTAGAGGTCTGCCGCCGCCCAGAGCGCGAGGATTCGGTCGCCGGGCCGCGTGTGGGCACGGACGTAACGGGCGACGGCACCGTCGGTACGCAGATGGGGGTCGTGCGGCCAGATCCGTTTGGCCTGCGCCGACGGGCTCGCGAGCCAGAGCGGCACGGTCCAGGCGAGCGTCGCGACCGCAGCGGCCACGGTGACCGCGCGCACAGCGGGCCGCGGCTCGGAGAGCAGCCTGACGAGACCGA
This sequence comes from Gaiellaceae bacterium, assembly GCA_049644345.1. GTDB lineage: Bacteria > Actinomycetota > Thermoleophilia > Gaiellales > Gaiellaceae > JBARRS01. The sequence continues at coordinate 16,127 of JBARRS010000107.1, read as the reverse complement.
GCGCGCCGAGCAATGAAAGCGGCGGCACGAGCTGGAGGTAGTAGTGCGGGTGGAAGTTGCCGCCTCCGAGCACGCCGAGCACGGCGGCTCCCAGCCACAGGCGGGCAAGCAGGGGGGAGCGGCGCCAGCCGAGGCCCGCGAGCAGTAGGAGCAGACCCAGCCCCGCAGCGAAAAGCGGCGCCGAGTCCCAAAACTGGCTCAGCCTGTGGAGCGGCGAGCCGGTGAGGAGCGAGTCTCCCGTTCCGCGGTAGCCGACGACGGCGAACCACCAGCGGTGGAAGCTCGACGCACTCGCCGCGGCAGCCGCCACCGGAACGAACGCCGAAGTGACGAGGGCCGCGGCCGGCAGGAGGCCGCGCCGCCGCTCGCGCCAGAGCAGATACGCGAGCGCCGCCAGCCCGGCGTCGAATGCCGACTGCCTGACGAGTACGGCGCAGCCGGTGAGCAGCCCTGCAAGGACGAGCCAGCCCGGCCGCCGCCGCTCGAGATAGAGCACGAAGGCGAGCAGCGACAGCGCAGCCGGAAGCGAGGCCAGCAGCTCGCTCGAGAGCGTGAAACCCTCGATGAACGGGGATGCTCCGACGGTTGCCGCCAGCAAGCCCGCGGCGAGCGCGGTTATCGTTTCGCGGGCAAGGCGGAGCGTGACGAGCATCGTCGTGAGGACGACGAGGACTGCCACTCCCGCCGCGGTTGCCCGTATCGCCTCTACCGAATCGACACCCAGGAAATGGAGCGTCCGGAACACGAGTATCAGGCCCTGCGGGCGGTCGACCCAGGCGCCGTCGTAGAGGGTCCTCCCCTGAGCCCAGAGGCGGGCCACCACGGAGTAGCCCCCCTCGTCGGCCGTCAGCGGCGCGTTCCAGAAGGGGAGACGCCAGAGGACGGCCAGGCCGGCGACCGCCAGCACGGCGAGCGCTGGGGCCCGCCGCGCGAGCATCTCGACCGCCGCAGACTGGCGCTCGTCGCGGGCGTCACGGCCGTGTCGCTGGCGGTCGGCATCGACGTCTCCGGGCTCACGCTGCTGCCGCCCCAGTACCTGCTCGTCCTCCTCGCGCCGGCGATCGTGCTCGGTCGTCCCCGTCGTTATCTGCTCGATTTCATCCCCTTCGGCTTGCTGATCATGCTGTACGCCCAGGCCCGCGGGCTGGCGCACATCCTGCATCCCCACCCCTACTACATGCCGCAGTACGAGGCGGAGAAGTTCCTGTTCGCGGGTCATTTTCCCACCGCCGACCTCCAGCACTGGCTCTGGAAGGGGAGCGCCCGCTGGTACGACCACGCCGTCTCGCTGACGATGAAGATCCACTTCCTCGTCCCGCCGCTGCTGGGGTTCGCGCTCTGGCTGAAGCGGCGGTCGCTCTTCTACCGGTACGGGACGACGATGGTCGTGCTCTCGTTCGCGGCGGCGTTCACGTTCTGGCTCTTCCCGGCCGCGCCGCCCTGGGCTGCGTCGAAGACCGACCGGATCCCGAGCGTGCTCCTGTTCTCCGACGCCCACATCGCGGCGCTGCCGTCGGCGAACCACGCCGCGCATCTCTGGAACCCGTACGCGGCGATCCCGTCGATCCACGCCGGCTACTCGTTCCTGGCGTTCCTCTTCGTCGCGATGCTCGCCTGGGGAACACGTTGGCGCTGGCTCGCGGTCGGGGTCGCGATCCTCTACCCGCTCGCCGAGTGGTTCGCCGTCGTCTACACGGCCAATCACTACGTCGTCGATCTGCTGCTCGGCAGCGCGTACGCGGTGGCGTCGCTCTACGCTGTCCGCTGGTTCTGGCGCCGGCGCGGCTGGCCCGAGTAGGCGGGGCGGCCCCCATAGGCGGCCGCCCCTGAGAAGGTCTACTTGACCGTGAAGTGCGCGAACATGAACTTCTCGTGGTTCGGGCAGTAGTACTTGTATTTGCCGGCCTTCAGCTTGAGCGTGGCCGTCTTCGTCCCGACGAACGGGATCTTGGTGAAGTCATGGGCGAAGCCATGCGGGCCGTCGAGCGAGAACGCATGGATCGACGACTTGTCGTGGATCACGAACTTGTAGCTGCCGCGCGTCAGCGTCTTCACCAGCTTGCCGTTCTTCGTCAGCGTGATGTGGAAGCCGGGGCCGGTCGTGCCGACCAAGGTCGGCGTGCTCTGAGTGCGGCTCAGCGCGGCTCCGGCGACGGCCAGTGTTACAGCGATCACCGCGACCGCAGCGAGAGTTGCTCGGAACATACGTTCTCCTTTGCCGGTTGGCGTGTCGGTACGGGTTCTCTTACGAACCGGCAGCACGAACGGTTTTCGAAGAAGTCCGTGGGTCTTGAACACCTTCCGATGAGGCGTAACAATCGTCACGTCAGGGAGGAGGGCTACTACTGCGGCTCAGCTTGGTCGCGTGATTCACGGCCGTCGCGACGGCAGTCGGCGCAACCGGATCGTCCGGATCGTTTGCGTGTGCCTTGTCGCGCTTTCCGTCTGCGCGGTTCTAGTCGAGGGTGTGAAGACGAAGCTGAGACTCGACGCGATGCTACGACGAGCTCTGCAGAGCCAGACGCTCACGAGCTTCGCACCGCAGAGAGTCGCCGCCTACGACCGAAATGGTGCTCTGATCGGTTATGTCGTCGGCGCCATCGCACATGATCGTGTTCCCTCTCGACGGATCCCGAACGTGCTTCGGCAGGCGACAGTTGCAGTCGAGGACAAACGGTTTTACGGACACCATGGGATTGACTATTACCGGCTAGTCGGGGCCCTGGTCCACGACGTTCATGGTCGGAGGATCGAGGGTGGCAGCACGATCACGATGCAGCTCGTGAAGGACATTATCGAGCCGACGGTCAAGCCCACCTTCTTTCGGAAATTGGAAGAGATCTACCTCGCGAATCGGCTCGAAGGCAACTACACGAAGAACGAAATTCTCAACGCGTACCTGAACGACGTCTTCTATGGCTCTAACGCAGATGGAGCTCAGGCAGCATCCCGGACATATTTCGACAAGCCAGTGTGGAAGATCGATCTCGCGCAGGCTGCTCTACTCGCCGGGTTGCCACAGGCTCCGACCGCGTACGACCCTTTTGCGCACCCGCGCGCAGCACGTAGCCGCCGGGATCTCGTTCTCGCGCTGATGGTGGCACAGGGCTACCTCACACGGACGCAGGCCAGGCTTGCCCAGGAGAGGGGGCTCGAGCTCCGGAGCCGGATACGTCGGCCGTCGTCGAAACCTCACCGCGACCTCTATCCACAGTCGGCGGACCCCGATCTCCTCGAATACATCCGAACGCGTCTCAACGACCAATTTGGTGAGACGCGTGTCCAGCGCGGCGGTCTGGCGGTCTACACGACGATCGACCCTCTGCTCGAGGCTGCCGGCGATCGGACGCTCGTTCGTGCGCTCCGGGGTCGCTCTAGCCTCGGCGCGGCCGTCGTGATGCTCGATCCGAGGTCGGGGAGGGTGCTCGTGCTTTCGTCCCACTCTGCGCGGACTGGAACGCTACTGCCGGGTCACGAAGCGATCCGAGATACGGCGCTCAAGCTTGCCGCAGCCTACGCACCGCGGGCGGCCGAAGGGATGCGTGCTGCTCCGATCTTGATCACACTGATCCATGGCGAGGGCGTCGATACACGCGCCGCTTCAGCTCGGCTGCGGCGGGCGATGGCTGAAGACGTCGCTGTACGCGCGACGCGTGCCCTGCGGATGCGAGCAAGGGTGGAACCTGCGGCCGGCATCGGTGTGCCTGTGGCTGTAACCGGGCCGCATCGTGAGCCCTACGGGAGCTGGTTCGTGGGCTATACGCCGGACTACGTCACTGCTGTCGTCGTGAGCGGTCCGAAGCGGGCTCGCAAACGGGTCACGAGCTTGGTTGCGGGACGGGTTTGGCACGATTTTATGTTCCATGCGACCTCGCATGGCTGCTACCGGACTTTCCCTCGGTCGACGGACCCGGCGCCCGTCCAGCCGGCTTTGGCATCGCAGCATCTTCGTCTCCCTCCGCAAAGGACGCGACAAGTTCTTCCCTGTCGCCCCTCGTCTCTCCGCGCGGTTTTGCGACGATGGACGAGCACTCATCCCGAGACAAGCGCGCTGATTGTCCGTAGCGACGGAGGAGCACCGCGCACGGTGCTTGCGTGGAAGCCGAGTGTGCCGCGGATGCCGGGCTCGACGATGAAGGTCCTTACCGCGGCGGGAGCGCTGATTGCGCTGGGACCCGATTTTCGCTTTCGCACGAGCGTCTTTCTGGGTAGATCGGCGTCTATCGATACCGGAGTGTTCCGTGGGCCGCTCTATCTGAAGGGCTACGGCGATCCAGTGCTATCGACAAGCGTTTACGCCCGTCGTTTCCTGCTCGGCTCTGACGGTAATTTCGGCAGGCTCGCCCGCTTTGTCCGGGCGTCTGGCATCAGCCTAGTCCGCGGTCCGATCATCGCCGACGAGAGCTTCTTCGACGGGCGGCGGGTCGGGCCGTACTGGAAGCCCTCGTACCGGCTCGAGGTCGGGCCCCTGTCAGCGCTTGGTGTGAACGAGGAATTCAAGGGAGACGCGCATCGATTCTTTGTCACCGATCCGCCGCTGGCGGCGGCAAAACGGTTTGAGGTCGCACTCGCCGCCAACGGTGTCCGGCATGACGGGCCGCTCCGCGCCGGACGGACGCCGCCCCAGAGCCAGCGTCTCGGCAGCGTGAGCTCGCCGCCGCTGCATCTGATCGTGAGGCAGATGGTTGTGCCAAGCGACATCTTCATTGCCGAGACGCTTGCGAAGGATGTGGGCGCGTATGCCGTCGGGTATGGAAGTACTTCCGCGGGTGTTTCACAGATCGCGGCCTACCTACGAGAGCGCCATATTCTCGGTTTACGCGACGGCCTCGTCGACGGGTCGGGCCTTTCGCGCGCCGACCACGTCACCCCGGCGAGCATGGTGCGCTTGCTCGTTGCCGCCGAGCGGGATCGAAGTTGGGGTCAGAGCCTGCTCGCATCGCTTCCGCGCAGCCATCAAGGGACTCTCTGGCGACGGTTCATCTCCGAGCCTGCCGTCGGCCTCGTGCAGGCAAAGACTGGACATCTGCGCGACGTGTCAGCTCTGGTTGGAATCGTCCGAAGCAAGGCCGGTAAGCGCTACGTCTTCGCGTTGATGATGAACCACTACCGCCACGAGGAGAAAGGCGGAGCGGATGCCGTTCAAAATCAGCTTGTCGAGCTGTTGGCATCAGGCGCAGCCGATTCGCTGCCCTCCGCAGCCAGACCTCGGGAGTACGTGTCCGCGCCTGGGCCGGCCCCCATCAAACGTGCCGCCGCCGGTCAGCGCGCGAACGCGTTGGGGATGCCGCGGCTCGCCTCGAAGACTCCGCTCCAAAGTGGCTTGCTCGCGTTTCTGAGCCTCGGCGCCTTCCTGCTCGGGCTGAGTGTCCTTCCGCGACGCCTCGTTCGTCATCCGCGCGCGGCGCTGCTCGTCGAGCGGCGGACGGAGATCGCCGCCGCCGGCGCCGCCGCGCTCGTGGCATTTCTGGTCGCGTATTTCGTCGGCTGAGGAGGCGAGTCCTCGCTTTGGTATCCAAAGAACTAGCCGAACGGGTACTCGACTAACGGCTACGCCCCGAACAAACTTAGAGCACGATGGGGGGAACCGGGAGGGGGGCCGGACACCGACTCAGCGATGGCACGATCGTCGTTGTTGATCAAGACGAGGACGGCCAGGTGATTCGGGAGACGTACTACACGCCGGACCGCGCGTGGGTCCGGGCAGTCGTCGAGTACGGCAAGGCGCCCGAGCCCGAGGATTCGGAGCGGGTCGTCGAGGCGCTCACCTCGTCAGGTTCTTCTGCCGCGCTCAGGCGCCGGCTGGGGCGCTTCTAGCGCAGGGGTAAGGTCCCCCAAGGGGGGTTAGGCCGCGGCGCGACGAGCCGGGTCAGCTGCGCGCCAGGCGACCCCACGGCCAGGTGGTGAAACGGCTGGTAGCGGTGTTTTCGGCTCAGCGAGGCGGCGGGGGTGGGATTCGAACCCACGGACGGCCTTTCGGCCGCCAGCGGTTTTCAAGACCGCCCCGTTCGACCGCTCCGGCACCCCGCCCGCGGCCAGTCTAGCCCTGCTCTTGCCACGAAGGTCGCGGCGCCCTACTGTCCGTCGGGGAAGGGGGATGCTATTCGCACGAGGGGCGTCGTTGCCGCGGCGCTGGCGCTAGCGGCTGTCGTTCTCGCCGGAGGGGCCGGCGCGGCCGGCACACGGTCGTACGCCGACCCTGCCGGCGACGGCGACCACGGGCTCGCACCGGACGTGACGTCGACGCGGGTCTCGAACGACGACGCGGGCAACGTCACCTTCCGGATCTCGCTGCCGAACCGGGCCGCGCTCAAGCCGGGCGATTTCATCACCGTCGAGCTCGACACGGACCGCAACCAGGCGACAGGCTGCGACGCAGGTGTGTTCGGGGCCGAGTACGCGCTCGCCGTCCTCGGCCACTACGGTGCCTCGACGCTCGGCTTCGGACGCTGTGTCGGCGGCGGGTGGGACTTCTCGCACACGCCACGCTCGTTCAAGGTGCGGTTTGCGTCCCGCACCCTCGTCCTGACGGTCAACCGCGCAGCGCTCGGGGCGTCCGCCGGCTTCGACTTCCGGATCGCCGCCTCTTTGCACCGATACGACGGGGTCTACTACGACTTCGCGCCGGACTCCTCGGCCGCTCCATGGAGCTACGCGCTCTCGATCAACCCGCTTGCCGCAAAGAAGGCGCCCTGTCTGAGGGCCCGGCACCACGGGCGCTGTGCGATCAGGCGCCTGCCCTGAGCTCCCGCGGCGCGCCGAACTCCCACAGCGGCTCCGGGATCGCGACCAATCCGTCCTCGCGCTGGAAGTTCTCGAGGATCGCGAGCGCCCAGCGGCCGGTCGCAGCGGTCCCGTTCAGGGTGTGCACGGGCTGGACGCCACGGTCCGAGCGGTAGCGGATCTCGAGGCGCCGCGCCTGGTAGTCGGTCGTGTTCGAGCAGGACGTGATCTCGCGGTAGCGCTCCTGGCTCGGGAACCAGGCCTCGATGTCGTAACGCTTCGCGGCGGCTGCCGAGAGATCGCCCGTGGCGATGTTCAGCACGCGGTACGGAAGCTCCAGCGCCTGGACGAGCTCCTCCTCGATCGCGAGCAGGCGCTCGTGCTCGTCCCACGAGGTGTCCGGCTCGACGAGCACGAACATCTCCACCTTCTCGAACTGGTGGACCCTGAACATGCCGCGCGTGTCCTTGCCGGCAGCGCCCGCCTCGCGGCGGAAGCAGCTCGAGAAGGCGCAGTAGCGGAGCGGAACCTCGTCGAGGATCTCGCCCATGTGCAGTCCGGCCATGGGCACCTCCGAGGTGCCGACGAGGTAGAGCCCGTCCGCCGGGATCTCGTAGAAGTCCTGCTTCTCGGTGGGGAAGAAGCCGGTGCCGTACATCGCCTCCTCCCGGACGAGCACCGGGGGGAGCGCCGGCGTGAAGCCCGTCGCCACGAGCCGGTCGAGCGCGAAGCGGAAGAGCGCGAACGCCAGCAGGGCGGTGTCGCCGAGCCAGTAGCCGAAGCGCGAGCCCGAGACTCGCGCGGCCCGGTCCATGTCGAACCGGCCGAGCTCGAGATGGTCACGCGGCTGCTCGAGCGCCGGTTGCTCGCCCCAGCGCCGAACCTCCTCCGCATCCTCCTCCGTCTCGCCGTCCGGAACCGAGGGGTGCGGCGGGTTGGGAACGCGCTCGAGGGCGGCGTCGCGAGCCTGCTCCGCGGCGGCGAGCTCCTCCTCCGCCTGCCGCAGCTGCTCCTTGACCTGCTTCAGCTCCTCTACCTGCTCCGGCGTCGGCTTCCCCTGGGTCTTCTGGCGGGAGCGCAGCTCGTCCACGCGGGGGATGAGCTCGCGCCAGTGCGCGTCCGCCTCGAGGAGCTCGTCGAAGGCCTCAGCCGCGCCCTTGCGCGCGAGGGCTGCGCGGAAGCCGTCGGGGTCGGCGCGGGCCGCTCGGAGGTCGATCAAGCTACTTCTTCGTCAGGAACGCGACCAGGTCCGCGATCTGCGTCTTCGGCAGCTTGGCGAAGGTCTTCGGCATCACATCCTGGTACCCCGGCTCGATGTATGCGCTGGGGTTGACGATCGACTCGGCGGTGAACTCGCTCAGGCTGCCGCGCTTCGCCGCCGCCGCATAGGCGGCGAGCTTGTCGAGGTCCGGGCCGATCGTGGCCGTGCTCCCCGCCGGCTTGAACGTGTGGCATGAACTGCAGCCCAGCGAGGCAAAGAGCGCCTTGCCTTTGCTCGGATTCCCCTTCGGGAGCGTGATCTTCGTCGGGGCGGCCGTCTTCGGGAGGGGGCCGACGACCTCCTTCGCCGTCGGCGCGACGATCTGGGCGCCGCCGCAGCCGGCGGCCAACAGCGTCACGACCCCAAAGAGGACGGCGAGGCGGCGCACGGTGCGTGAGTCTACTGAGGCGAGCCGCAGGCGCACGGCTACAATCGAAGCGATCCTCCGATGAATCGCAAGGCATACGGTCGCGACGCAGGTTTGACGTTTCGGATGCTCTTTACGGGCTTCCTGCTCGGCCTGCTGTACGTCGTCTTTGCCGTCGTCCTCTTCCAGGTACTGAACGTGGGGCTCGTCGCGATGCTCGTGATCGTGATCGGCCTGGCCCTCTTCCAGTACTACACCTCCGACAAGCTCGCGCTGCTCGCGTCGGGCGCGAAGGTGGTCGGCCCCGACGAGGCGCCGGAGCTGCACGCGATGATCGAGCGCCTCTGCGCGATGACGGATCTGCCCAAGCCGAAGGTCGCGATCGTCGACACGGACGTTCCGAACGCGTTCGCCACCGGACGGAACCCGAAGCACGCTGCCGTCGCCGTGACGAGCGGCCTCTGGCGGCGGCTCGAGCCGCAGGAGATCGAGAGCGTGCTCGCCCACGAGCTCACGCACGTGATCAACCGTGACGTGCTCGTGATGACGATCGCCAGCTTCTTCGCGATGCTCGCTGCGCTGCTCACGCGTGTCGGGCTCTACGCCGGCATGTTCGGCGGCTTCGGCGGAGGCCGGAACAACAACAACAACTCGGCGCCGGTCTGGCTGATCGTCCTGGGGGTTTCGATTGCGACTTACGCGATCAGCTTCGTCCTCATCCGGACGATCTCGCGCTACCGCGAGTACGCCGCCGACCGCGGCTCCGCGCTGATCACCGGAGCCCCCGAGCATCTGATGAGCGCGCTCCAGAAGATCTCCAGCGAGATGTTCCGCATTCCCCAGCGCGACCTGCGCGAGGTCGAGGGCATGAACGCGTTCTTCATCATCCCCGCGAGCGTGAAGAAGCGCAGCGTCGAGCTGTTCATGGATCACCCGCCGCTGGAGAAGCGGCTGGCCCGCCTCGCCGAGATCGCACGCGAGATGGGGCGGCCCGTCTAACTCGGAGCCCTGGGCTGGGTCTCGCCGACGTCCTTTTCGGGCGGAAGAAGCTCAAGGATCCCGCCCGCGAGCGGCTGTTCGCGCTCTCGACGGCGCGGGTGACGCTCGAGACCGAGCTCGGGCTGCGGACCTCCGGTGCCGGCGCGGTCGTGTTCAAGCCGCTCTCGGCCGGCGAGTTCGTCCGCGCCGAGAACGAGCTCCAGGAGCTCCTCGACAAGGTTGCGACCGAGGACGGCGCCCGCGTGGAGCGGCGCTCCGACTCGTTCGGGTTCGAATGGCTCGTCGTCCGTGATCCCGATCTCGAGGGCCAGGTGACGAGCGTGCACGTCGTCGCCTCCGAGCTCCAGGCGCGCGGCTTCGGGCCGCAGCTGCTTGCGGCGGCGTTCAAGTTCGACGGCGGCAAGCATCCCGTCTACTGGATCTACGGCTTCAAGCGGGGGACGTTCTGGCCGTTCGTTCCGACCGGCGAGGGTCAGGAGCGCGACAACGCAGAGGAGCTCGAGCTGAAGGCGAAGCTCGAGCAGGAGCTGCCGATCGAGCAGGACCTCTCGCGCTGGTTCGGCCTCTTCGACGCCCCGCTCTGAGCCAGGGCATCGGCCGCTACAATCGGCGGGTCGGTCGTGGCGCGCGCGGCCGTTTTTGCGTTTATGACTGCCCGCCGCCTCATTCCCTTGCTGGCCTTGAGCATGTGTGCGCTCGCTCTGCCGGCGGCGCTGCCGGGCTCCGCGCACGGCAGCCGCACCGTCATCCGGGCCTTCTACTCCCATCGGCTTGCGGGGCCGCTCCACTTCCAGGTGTCCCTGCCCGCCGGCTACGCGAGCACGAATCGACGCTACCCGGTCATCTACTTCCTCCACGGTCTGCCGGCGGCGCCGGACACCTATCGAGGCAGCCTGCGCTGGCTCGAGGCCGCCCTCGCGCGCACGGGCCGGGAAGCGATCATCGTCCAGCCGCAGGGCGCGCGTGACGGCGACGGTGACTCCGAGTACCTGGACTGGGGCGGAGGGCGGAACTGGCAGAGCGCGATCGCCGAGGGGCTGCCGGAGTACGTCGATTCGCACTTCCGGACGATCCCGGACCGGCGCGCCCGAGCGTTGATCGGGCTTTCGGCCGGTGGGTACGGCGCCACGATCGCCGCGTTGCGCCACCTCGGCGAGTTCTCAGTGGTCGAGTCGTGGAGCGGGTACTTCCATCCGACCGACCCGAGCGGCTTGCGCGCGCTCGATCTCGGCTCGCCGCGGGCGAACGCGCGGGCGAGCGCGCATACCTACGTCTCCAGGCTGCACAGCGCGTTCCGGGCGCGGCCGACGCTGTTCGCGTTCTACGTGGGTGTTAGCGACCAGCGTTTCCTCGCCGAGAACGTCCGGCTGCACGAGGAGCTCAAGTCGGCCCGGGTGCCGCACGTATTCGCCGTCTATCGGGGCGGCCACGAGCGGACGCTCTGGTCGAAGCACGCCGCCGCCTGGCTGCGACTCGCGACCGAACGGCTGACGCGGGCGCGCTAGCGTCTAGCGCGCCGGCAGGTCCGGGATCAGGCCTTCGCTGCTGAAGAGCTCTCGCGCCTCCTCGAGCGAGAGGTCCAGCGGAGGGATCACCAAATCCGAGACGGCGAGCTCGTCGTCCGGCAGCCGCTGGCCGCGCTCGCGCACCGTGTCGCCCATCTGCGTGAGCAGCCGCTGGAGCTTTTCCTGGTCGCCTGCCTCGACCGCCTGGATCGCCTGGTCGTCGAGCTCGTTCAGCCCCTCGAGGTCGCGCTCCTCGACTCGGTACTGGCCCTCGTGCATCAGCCGGACGATCACTTCTCGAGCTCCTTCTGCGGCGGACCGGCCGCAACCTCCTTCTTCATCTGCTCTAGCTCCTGGTCGACCTGCGACTTCGACGCGAGCTGAGTGAGGTCGCGGTCGAGCTGAGTCTGGTCGCCGGCGGTGAAGTCCTCGAGCGCGCCCGACTCGGTCAGCTCACCGATCGCCTCCGCGCGCGCCTGCATCTGGTCGGTCTTGTCCTTGGCCCGCTGGATCGCGAGCCCTGTGTCGGCCATCTGCTCGCCGATCCCCGTCGCCGCCTCGCCGATTCGCACCTGGGCCTCGGCGGCCGAGTACTGCGCCTTGATGACCTCCTTCTGCGAACGGAAGGCCTCGATCTTCGTCGTCAGCTGCTGCTCGCTGGAGACGAGCTTCTCCTGCTGGGCCTCGAGCCCTTGCACCTGCTGGTCGAGGTCGCGCAGCTGCGCCTGGACCGCCGACTTTCGCTCCAGTGCCTGACGGGCGAGGTCCTCGCGCCCGACCCCGAGGGCCTGTCGCGCCTGCGAATCGAGCTTGACGACGTTCTGCTCGAGCTGGGCGGTCTGCATCTCCAGCCGCTTCTTCGACGTGACGACGTCGGCGACGCCGCGCTTGACGTTCTGGAGCAGCTGCAGCTGCTGCTCGTAGCTGTAGTCGAGCGTCTCGGCAGGGTTCTCAGCCCGGTCGAGCAGCTTCGAGAACTTCGCCTTGATCACCATCGCGGCGCGTTGCATGAGGCCGGCCATCGCCCCTCCTGGTCGCGGTTGCGTGGTTAGCCTACCCCGCGATGATCGTCGAGCGGAGCATGCACCCGGCGTGGCTCTCGAACGCCTACCTCGTCGCGGCCGCCCCGGGCGGGGCGGCGGTGTTCGTCGACTCCGGCGCTCCGCTCGGGCCTCTGCACGAGGCGGTCGAGCGGCTCGGATTGAAGGTCACGCATCTGCTGACGACGCACGCCGACCACGACCACATCGCCGGCGACGACGAGCTCCGTGAGCGCTACGGCCTCACGGTCGTGAAGGGGCCGCTCGAGACCGACGGTCTGCACGTCGAGGCTCTGCCGACGCCGGGCCACAAGGACGACCATCTCGCTTTCGTCGTCAACGGCGAGGCGGTCTTCACCGGCGACGTCCTCTTCAAAGACGCGGTCGGCGGTGGCGACCTCGGCCAGATCCGCAGCTCCGTGATGGACGTGCTGATGAAACTGCCGGCCGAGACGCGCGCGTACCCCGGGCACACGGAGGAGACGACGATCGGGCGCGAGTGGGACGAGAATCCGTTCGTGCGCGTCTGGCGGGGCGTCGATCCCGAGCTCGGCGAGCCCTGCCGCGTCGGCGGCGAGGAAGCGACGCTCGTCGTCTGGTCGCCCGACTACGACGGCAAGGGTAAAGCGTGGGTGCGGTTCGCCGACGGCCGCGACGCGATTGTCGGTGGCTCGCGCGTGGAGCGGCTGTGACCGACATCGCTCCCGAGGCGATCGCCCGTTACGCCGAGGAGCACACGACGCCGCCGACGGAGCTGCTGGCCGCGCTCGCCGAGGAGACGCGCGCGACCCTCGAGGCGCCGCAGATGCTGACCGGAACGATTGAGGGCCGGCTTCTCGAGCTGCTCGTCTTCGCGAGCGGCGCAAAACGCGTGCTCGAGCTCGGCACCTACAGCGGCTACTCCGCGCTCTCGATGGCCGCGGGGCTGGGCGAGGGGGGCCGCATCGACACGTGCGAGCTCGACTACCAGCGCGCCGAGGTCGCTCGTCGCTACTTCGAGCAGAGCCCGTACGCCGACCGGATCCAGCTCCATCTGGGCCCGGCGCTCGAGACGATCAAGCGGCTCGAAGGCGCGTTCGACTTCGTCTTCATCGACGCGGACAAGCCGAACTACGTCAACTACTACGAAGCCGTCTTGCCACGGCTGTCCGAGCGGGGGATCATCGCCGCCGACAACACGCTCTGGAGCGGACGCGTGCTCGACGAGGACGACGACTCGGAGAGCACGGTCGCAATCAAGGCCTTCAACGAGCACGTCCGATCCGATCCGCGAGTCGTCGCGGTAATGCTCACCGTGCGTGACGGAATCACGCTGATCAGGAGGGCAGTGTGATGGCGGTGAAGCTGCACAGGTGTAGCGGCATGTGGGCGAAGTTCGGCGCGCATCCCTGCTGGCGCGTCCAACAAGCCCTCGACGAGAGCGGAACCGAGTACGAGCTCGTCAAGGAAGGATCAGCGCGTTTGCCGTCGAGCCGGAGACACACGCTCGAGCGGACGGGCCAGAAGAGGTTCCCATGGATCGAGTTCGAAGACGGCTCCGTCTATCGCGAAGAGTCGAAGGACATGGCCGAGACGATCAGAGCCGGCCGTCTGAACCAGAAGAGAGGCGCGCCGGCGCCCGCCTGAACCGCGGCTACACTTTGCCGCGCTCGGGGCTATAGCTCAGCTGGGAGAGCGCCTGGATCGCACCCAGGAGGTCGCCGGTTCGAGTCCGGCTAGCTCCACTCTCGCACGGAAGTCCGGCCGCCTCGGGCGGCCATGACGACTTCCGTGCGATTCATCCGGCTCAGACGCGTTGCTGAGCCGGCGCCGGCAAAGCCGGCACCGGCGGCGCGACCGGTGTCAGGTCTGGACACCACTTCGGCGACTCCTCTCGCGACAGTACGGCTATCTCGGCGGGCACGCGCAAGTCGGCCGTGCGCCGTGGGACGAGCATCGGCGCACTGTGGAACGAACGTTGCACACTCGGCACGTCCTTCGCTTGACACGAGCTGGTGTCCGACACCTTCATCCCTGTTCAATCAAAGGAGACGCAGGACAGAAGTTCGGTCTGTGGAACAAGCGACCCATGCGGCTCCTCCTGATAGCCGCCGTCGCGCTCGTCGCGCTCGGGGTTGTCGGAACCCAGGTTGTCCGCGTGCGGCGCGCCTGCACGACCGTGCTGTCCGCGCACGTCGGCAGGACATCGGCAAGGACGACCACGTGCGAGTGGCGGATCGACCATCCCTGACCGGTCAGTCAGGAAGGCTGCCCCGCGGCTAGCGATAGACGCCGTTGTGCCCGAGGCTGTAGCGGCCGGGTTGCGGGAAGTAGGCGAGTCCGTGCGGGCTGTCGCCGACTCTGATCTTGTGTAGCAGCCGGCCGCTGCTGGTGTCGACGACCGAGACGGTGCGGTGGTAGCGATTGGAGACCCACAGCTGGCGGCCGTCGGGGCTGATCTGGATCATGTCGGGGCTGCCGCCGATGTGCCAGGTGGCGATCAGGCGCCGCCGCAGCGGGTCGAGCACGGAGATCGAGCTGCCGAGGCGATTGCTGACAAAGAGGCGGCGAGCATCGCGGCTGTACGCCATTCCGTGCGCGCCGCGACCGGTGCGTATGAACGCGATCTGCCGCATCGCCGCCGGGTCGATCACCGAGACGCCACCGAGGATCTGGTTCGCGACGAAGAAGACCGATCCGTCCGGTGCCAGCTTGACATCGACCGGCGAACCGCCGACGAAGAGCTTGGCGCTCGCCCGCCTCGTCCTCAGGTCGACCTTGACGACCTGACCGCTGAACTCGGCGCTGATCAACAGATAGCTCCCGTCGGGGGAGAAGTCGAGGTGGTTCGGCCCGGCGGCCGGCAGCGGGATGCTCGCCTTCAGCGCCCAGCTGTGCGGGTCGCGAAGGTCGAGCCGCTGGAGGCTCTCGACCACGACGATCGCGGTCGACCCATCAGGCGTGAAGTAGAGGTTGTACGGGTCGAGCACCCGAATCGTCCGCACGGGTCTGCCGCTGCGGGGATTGATCACCGTCAGCGAGTTGGCGCCCGTGTTGTTCACGTACAGGTGGCGCAGGTCCCACGAGGGCGTGACGTGTTGGTCGTAGAGCCCGGCCCGAAAATGCCTGATCACCCGGAACGTGGCCGGATTGATTACGTCGACCGTGCCAGCCCTGCTATTCGGCACGTACACGCGCTCAGGAATCCCGCGTACCGCCGGGCTGAAGTTGCCGAAGGCGGTCGCCGCGTAGATGTTGCTGCTGACCCCCGCCGCCGGTCGCCTCAGCTGCGCGGCCCGACCGGCCCGGATCGCCTGCCCTCCGCCCGTGACCGGCCGCGCAGCTCGCGCGCGCACGGCCCGCCCTCCCCCGGAGAACGCGAAGGCAAGCGCGACCGCAGAGAAGACCGCGACCAAAACCAGAGCGGCGCGGCGACGGCGGACGACCTGCCGCCGACGCCGAGTTCGTGCCGCCACTCGCCGCTGCTCACGGCGAAGCACAACCTGGTCGTCCGAGAACGAACTCACAAGCCTCCGGGCGAAGACCCCAAGCGGCCGATACTAGACCAACAGGCTGACGCTGCCCTCGCGCTTTCAGGGCGACCATACTTCGACACCCAACAGCGACTCGCACGGGTCGCGAACGACAAGGGAGGGACGATGCCGCTCTATCTATCGAGGTTCAGCTACACGCCGGAGACCTGGGCCAGGCTGATCGGCAACCCAGAGGATCGCCGGAAGGCCGCTCAGTCGTACATCGAGTCGGTCGGCGGACAGCTCCACGGGTTCTGGTACGCCTTCGGCACACACGACGGCTACACGCTCTGGGAGGCCCCCGACAACGTGTCCATGGCCGCGGTCGCGCTGGCGATCACTGGCGGCGGTGCGCTCAGCTCGTTCGAGACGACAGGCCTCCTGACCGTTGACGAGACGATGGATGCCCTGCGCAGGGCACAGCAAGTTCAGTACCGAGCGCCCGGCGCGTAGCTCGCCCCGCCGCTGACTGCGGTTCTCAGAAGATGCGCAGGGGTATCTCGAGTAGCGCTCGCCGGCCGTAAGGATCGCTGGCGACGATCCGGATTCGATAAGTGCCACTCGGGGGTTTCCTCGCGAGGTGCAGTACGAGTGCGATGCCGCCGGGGGTGAGCATCACGGCCTGGATCGTTCTCGTCGGGGGTCCGGAGAGGCCGGCACCGAGGATGCTTCCGGTGCGGAGGAGCAGGAGGCGCCTGGAGTGACGGTCGAGGACGCTGA
>JBARRS010000106.1:0-2584 GCA_049644345.1 Gaiellaceae bacterium | reverse complement strand
GGAGATGCGCCATCACGATCGGCCAGCGCAGGTCGGTCTTGACCGCCAAGTACCCGAGCGGCGCCTGCGCGAGCGTTCCGAGGAAAATTGCCGCAGCGAGCCGCCTCACCCAGCGAGCCAGGCCGGGAGTCCGCCATGCCGCCGCGAGGGCGACCAGCGTCAGGACGATCGTCACGCCCCCGACGAGCCGGTTGCCGAACTCGATGTACGCGTGGTAGTTCTTGGCCGGCAGCGGGTGCCCCGCCTCGCAGCCGGGCCAGTGCCGGCAGCCGAGGCCCGAATCGGTCAGCCGCACCGCTGCGCCCGTGGCCACGATCAGCCAGAGCGCTCCGAGCGTCGCGAGAGCTACGCCCAGGAACTGAGCCCCCGTCAGCTCCAGCGCCCGGAAGCGGGAGGCCGCCGTCGACTCGACGTGCACGGTTGAGACTCTAGTTACGGCAGCCGGAGGCGGCCGAGCCTGCGGGCCCGGCCGCCTCCTGGGAGGGGCATCGGCGCCGCTGACCCCTAGCGGCGCCGAACCGTGACCGTGCTGCTGTAGCCGGCCAGATAGCCGGCGCCGGCCTGGTTCACCGTGAGGAAGATCCGGAGATGGGACGTCCCGTGCGGCAGCCGGAGCCGGAACAGCCGGCCCGAGCGCGGGCCCAGCTTGATGTGGGCGATCTTCACCCACTCGCCGAACTGAGTCAGGCGCTGCACATAGACGAAGTGGCCTGCGAAGCTGTTTGCCGCCGCCACATGCGTGGCGAAGCGGTTGCGGAACTTCGCGAACGCGATCCTCGGCTGGACTGCGACGGTGAGCGTCTGGCTGGAGATCCCCTTCCAATTCGCCTGGAAGTACGTGAGGATGGTCGGCTTGAAGACGTAGCTCCAGGCCCCGCCCGTTGTCGTCAACACCGTGGTCAGCTTGGCCAGCGAACCCTGGTAGAACGGCCGTGTGTACAGATCGACGCTCTCGCCGCTCTTCAGGCTCGAGACGACGCCGGCGAGGGTGATGGACTGGCCGTACACCACGATCGGCTGGCTGGCTGCGATCGTGACCGCCGGCGGCGGCCCAGTGACGACGATAGTCCCCGTCAGCGATGGGTGAAGGCTGTCGTGGTAGTGGTACGTGCCCGCCGTCTTGAACGTGAACGTGTAGCTCTTCCCCGCGGCGAGCACCGGCGAGACGAACGCGCCGCTGTTCGCGACGACCTGGTGGCTGATCGTGTCCGCGTTCGTCCACTTGACGGAGTCGCCGCTCTTGATCGACACCTTCGTGGGCGAGAACGCGGTGCGTGTGATGCGAACGGCCTTGGTCGCAGCCGATGCCGTGGGAGCCGTGGCGGCAACGGCGAGCGCAAGAATCGGGATGAGAGCGAGCCTGCGCAACATTTTCGGACCCCCTTTTCTGCGGCTATTCGGGCTCTTTGACGGTGCCCGATCCGAAAAGTTCGTAAAGCCCCTGTTAAAGGACGATCACGCCCGCACCGGGCTCGACGCGGCCGATCCGGCTCAAGGAGAGCGCGCGCGCGGCGAACGCCGCCTCGAGAGCGGCGCCGCGCTCCGCGGGAAGCGAGACCAGCAGCCCACCGGCAGTCTGCGGGTCGTAGCCGAAGGCGGCTACCCATTCGGGCAGGCCGTCGAGCGAGACATGAGCGCCTGCGAAGTCGCGGTTGCGAGGATCGCCGGCGGTCAAGACGCCGGCGGCGGCGAGCTCGAGCGCCCCATCGAGCGCAGGCAGCAGCTCTGCCTCGAGCACGAGCCGTACACCGCTGCGCGATGCCGTCTCGTGCGCGTGCCCGAAGAGGCCGAAGCCGGTCACATCCGTGACAGCGTTCGGCTGGAGCGGCCGCAGCACCTCGGCGGCGTCGCCGTTCAGCGTCCGCATCGTCTCGATCGCAGCCGAGAGCTGTTCCTCCGAGACGAGCCCCTTGCCCGCGCCCGCCATCACGAGACCTGTCCCGAGCGGTTTCGTCAGGAAGAGAGCATCGCCCGCGCGGGCTCCGTTCTTCCGCCAGATCCCGTCCGGATGGACTGTGCCGACGACGGCGAGCCCGTACTTCGGCTCCTCGTCGCGAATGGTGTGGCCGCCAGCGAGGATCGCGCCGGCGGCGCGTACCTGCTCGTCCGCGGCGGCGAAGACCGCCGCGACGACCTCGGTCGGGAGCTCCTCCGGGAAAGCGGCGACCGAGAGCGCGAGCAGTGGCTTGCCGCCCATTGCGAACACGTCGTTGAGCGCGTTGGCGGCGGCGATCGCGCCGAAGTCGCCGGGGTCGTCGACGATCGGCGGGAAGAAGTCGAGCGTGAACACGATCGCCCGCTCGTCGTCGAGCCGGTAGACGGCGGCGTCGTCGGCAGGGTCGAGACCGACGAGCAGGTTCTCGGCATCCGGCGGAACGAAGCCTGCGAGCAGCTCTTCGAGCCGCGCGGCGGAGTACTTCGCCGCACAGCCGCCGCAGGCCGCGAGGTCGGTGAGCCGCACCTGCGTCGCCATGCGCCAACTGTAGCCCTACAACATGCGGCGGCGGCCGAAGCCGCCGCCGCGTCAGGGGAGAGGAGGAGCTTCCCCGCGGCATTCGCCGGGCGAGCAGCCTCTCCTCCCTAG
>JBARRS010000105.1:0-3990 GCA_049644345.1 Gaiellaceae bacterium | reverse complement strand
CTCCTGGGCCGGCGGGCTCGCGTGGCTCGTCTCTGCGGCCCCGCGCGGCCGCCGGGGCGAAGTGCTCGGCGGTGCGATGGCCGCCGCGGTCTTCGGCGCCCTACTCGGGCCGGTGCTCGGAGCGGCGGCTGCGCTCGCGGGCACGCGGCCGGTCTTCGCAGGCGTCGCGGGGCTGTCCGTCGTCCTGTTCACGTGGGCGGCGGCGACGGAGGGGATCGCCCCGGAGCCCCAGCCCCTCGAGGCGCTGCGGTCGGCGGTGCGGAGCCCGCGGCTCCTCGGCGGATACTGGCTGATCTCCTTGCCGGCGCTCCTGTTCGGGGTTCTCGTAGTGCTCGTGCCGCTCCAGCTCGGGCACGACGGCTGGGGCGCGGTTGCGATCGGCGCGGTCTTCCTGGCGACGACGGCGCTCGAGACGGTGCTGAACCCGCTGCTCGGACGCTTCTCCGACCGCCGGGGCCCACTCGGTCCGGTCCGAGTCGCCCTGCTCGGCTCGATTGCGGTCTCGATCGCACTCGCATGGGCGGGACGGCCGGTACTGATCGTCGCGCTCGTGCTGGCGGCGGGACTCGCCTATGGAAGCTTCTACACTCCGGCGCTCGCGATCATCTCGGAAAGCGCCGAAGCGCTCGGGATCGCGCAGGGGCTCGCGTTCGGGCTGATGAACGCGTGCTGGGCGCTCGGCGCGATCGTCGGCCCGGCAGCGGGCGGCGGCCTCGCCCAGCTTGCAGGCAACACGGTTCCGTATCTCGCGGCCGCCGGAGTCTGCGTGGTGACCTACGTCGTCGCGCGACAGCGCGTCGCCGCCGTACCGGCGTGAGCGTTGTCTGAGCCGACGACGGTCCTGGTCGACGCTCGAAACGTGCAGCGCTCCCAGTGGCCCAACATCCCGGACGAGGAGCTCGTCGAGCGCTGCCGCCGGTGGGCGGACGAGGAGAACGTGCGCGTGCTGCTCGTCTTCGACGGCGAGGCGCCGCCCGGCGAGGACGTCGTCGGCACCGGCCGGGAGAGCGCGGACGACTGGATCGCGCGGGCGGCAGCCGAGCTCGACCGCTACTGGCTCGTGACCTCGGACCGAGAGCTGCGGGAACGCGCGGGCGGGAACGCGGAGCGCGTGATCGGCGGCGGCAGCTTCTTGAGACAGCTGCCCTAGTCGGGGGCTCATTCGGGAAGCGGAAGGGCGGCCTTTCGGACGCGCTGAAACCCGGCCGAAGCGAGCGCGCTGACGTCGACGAGCCGGGACATCCAGCCATGGCCGACGTCTGGATTGGCTTCGTCGTCGAAGCTCCCGACAGACGCGAACACTCGGCCGCCGGCGAAGTCCCACTCCTCGATCTGGTCGTGATCGCCCTCGACGTCGTCGCGGAAGCGCTCGAGGTCCATGCGGAGCCGCTCCTTCACCTTCTCGAGCCACGTCTCGCGCGGATCGCGGTCGGGATCGACCCCGCAGAGCTCGAGCAGGTCGTCCTCGATCTCCTCGAGGATGAGAGCGTCGACGTAGCGTTCGGCCTCCTCCCAATCGGGTTCCTCCCCGGCCTCCAGCGCGACCAGCTCGACAGCGAGCCCCGACTCCACGGCGCGCGAGAAGGTCGCTGACGCCCCCTCGGGAAGGTTCTCCTCGCGGGCTTCCAGCGCGTGCTCGAGCTCGTGGTCGGGCAGGCCCTCCTCGAGCTCGCTGTAGTCCCGCTCGGCGACGAGGTCGAGGTAGGGCTCACCTTCCTCGTCCTCGGCGAGCCGCTCGTCGCTCACCTGCCAGCTCGCCGGAACGCCGTCCTCGATCGTCGCGAACATGTGCCCCACCTGCGGTGCACCCGGCCGGAAGCGGCGGAAGGCGCCAATCTCCTCCCGCCCGTCCGGGTGCCGGAGGCGGATGCGGTACCGCGCCGGCTTGGCGTAGGCGCGGTTCTCGTCGACGCGCTCGAGCAGCCACCAGCGACCCTCGAGCATGACCACCTCTCCGGGCTCGAGCGCGCTCTCGGACGCGTAGGGGTGGACGCGCTCCTTCGCGGTCCGCGTCTGGACGACGATCTCGTAGTGGAGGGCCACCCGGGCAGCGTAAACTCGCCGCGCCGGCGATGGCTAGGCAGCACCCAATCGGCCTGCTCCTGGCGACGGAAGAGGACTGGCCCGCGGCATTCGAGGCCGTGCTCCGCCGCCTCGGCCCCGTCCGCTACCGGGGCGAGACGCACGAGTTTCCGACCGAGCGGATCCTGAACGAGCCGTTCGACCTGCGCTACAGGCCGCCGTACGCGCTCGTGATCGACCGACTGTCCTGGTGGTACGACCTTCCACGCGAGTGGTTGAAGAAGATTGCCTTGATGGACAACGTCTATCTCCTCAACAACCCGTTCACGTTCCAGGCCATGGAGAAGCACGCGGCGTACTGCGCGATGATGCGGCTGGGGATCAAGGTGCCCGATACATGGCTGATCCCCCACCGTCTGCCGCCCGACAACCCACGCTACGTGCCGATGGCCGAGCGCTACAACCCGACGTTCGAGCTGGACGAGATCGGCGAGCGCGTCGGCTACCCGCTGTTCATGAAGCCCTTCGACGGCGGTATGTGGGTCGGAGTGACGCGGATCACGTCGCCCGAGGAGCTCCGGTTCGCCTACGAGCATTCCGGCGAGCGGATGATGCACGTGCAGGGCGCGGTCGAGGACTACGACGTCTTCACCCGCTCGCTGTCGATCGGCCCGCAGACGATGGTGATGCACTTCGACCCCGCGGCGGACGGGCACGATCGCTACATCGTCGATCATGCGTTCCTGACGCCGGAGCTGGAGCGCGAGGTCGGGCTGATCAGCCGGCTCGTGAACGCCTTCTTCCGGTGGGAGTTCAACTCGTGCGAGACGATCGTCAAGGGCGGCCAGGCACACCCGATCGACTACGCCAACGCCTCGCCGGACATCGCGCTCGTCAGCCTGCACTACTACTTTCCGTGGGCGATCGAGTCGCTCGTCGCGTGGACCGCTTTCTGCGTCGTCGCCGAGCGGCCGATGCGAATCAACCAGAACACGCCTGACTACTTCGAGGTCGGCGACCGGGAGGAGTTCTCGTACAAGGACAAGCTCGCGGGCTACGAGCGGCTCGTCGACCAGTACTTCCAGCGAGAGGAGTTCGAGGCCTTCCGCGCGGAGGCGCTCCCGCGCCTGACCGAGCTGATTGTCGAGTACGTGGAGAGCCCTGAGTTCGACAGGCTGATCGTCGAGACCGTGCGGCGCGACGTCCTCGAGCCCGAGAAGCACGAGAAGCTGATCGAGCGGTCGCGGACGAATACACGCGCGTGGGCGCTCGACGTCAGCGCCTAGGACCTGCGCGCCGCCTCGACGAGGTTGGGCGGGGCTACCTCCGCATAGGCGTCCTCGGCAATGCCGGCGAGCTCGTTCCAGTCGAGCCTACGGTCGAGCCGGACGCCGAGCCAGCCGCGGTGCCCGACGTAGGGCGGCACGAAGAACTTCTCCGGGTCCGCCTCGACGAGCATCCCCTGCATCCCCTCCGGCGCGGCGCACCAGATCGCAAAACGACCGTCGCCGTGGTGATCGGTCATCACCATCAGGAACGCACGCTTGCCGCGAACAAAGAACGTCGGCGCGCCGTGGCTCAGGCGCTCGCTCGTCTCGGGCAGGGCCAGGCAGAGCTCGCGGAGGTCGGCCAGGATGCGCTCGCGTTCGGTTGGATCGACCACGGCCGCATCGTAGAGTGCCGGACGCGCTCAGCCGCCTCTGACGAGCTCGCGGTAGCGGAAGCACGTCGTGATGTGGTCGTTCACGAGCCCGACCGCCTGCATGAACGCGTAGCACACCGTCGGGCCGACGAAGCGGAAGCCCCGCTTCTTGAGATCCTTGCTCATTGCCCGCGACTCAGCTGTCTCGGCCGGGAGCTCGCGCACCGTCCGCCAGCGGCCGACGAGCGGCGAGCCGTCGACGAAGCGCCAGAGGTAGGCGTCGAGGCTGCCGAGCTCGTCCTGTACCTCGAGCACGCGCCTCGCGT
>JBARRS010000104.1:0-9591 GCA_049644345.1 Gaiellaceae bacterium | reverse complement strand
TAGAACCGCTCGATTCCCGGCCCGAGGTCCGTCAGCCGTTTGACGTGCGTCAGGTAGCGGCTCGCCTTGACTGCGAAGCAGAAGCCGGCCGGCGTTTGCTCCACCCAGTTCGCGACTGCCGACGGGCGCGGCAGGCGGTAGAAGGTGCTGTTGATCTCGATGGTGTCGAACCGCTCGGCGTAGTAGGAGAGCCAGAGCCGCTGCGGGAGCCGCGGCGGGTAGAAAACCCCATCGCGCCAGTGCTTGTAGTTCCAGCCTGAGCAGCCGATTCGGACGCGCTTCAAGAATCGAGCGCGGCGAAGAGCTGGACGCAGAGCTCCGGCGTCGCAGCTGCCACGACGCGCGAGCGGCCCTCGACGTCGAGCGGCGCTTGCCCGAACGGCGGCGCCTCGGGCAGGTCGATCGCAAGGCCGCACTCGCGGATCAGCAGCTGGGCGGCGGCGATGTCGACCGCGCGCGCCTCCTTGAGCGAACAGACCGCGTCGACCCGGCCGGCCGCGAGATGGCAGAGGGAGAGCGCCAGCGAGCCCATGATCCGCAGTCGGCGCGCGAGACCGACCACCTTCTCGGCGTTGGCGGCGACCCGAACCGTGAGCGTCGCCTCGAACGAGAGGATCTCGATCTGCTCCTTCGGCCGAACGGCCCCGAGCGCCTGCCCGTTCAGGTACGCGCCGCCGCCGCGCTTCGCCGTCCACTCCTCGCCCGAGCCGAAGTCGTACACGTAGCCAAAGTCGACGTCGTCCATCGTCGCCCCGTCGGCGACCGCGACCGAGACGGCGAAGAACGGGATCCCCCGTTTTGCGTTCAGCGAGCCGTCGATTGGATCGATCACGACACGCAGCCCGTCGCCGGAGCCCAGCCGCTTCTCGCCCAGCTCCTCGGAGACGAGGACGAGGTTCTCGCCGGTCGCCTCGAACCGCCCGAGGATCGCCTGCTCGGCTGCCGCGTCGACCGCGATCGTGTCGTCGCCGCCCTCGCCGGCGCCGACGACCGGCCCGCGCTCGGCACGGGTCGGTAGCTCCCTCAGTACGCTGCGCACGTCCTCGACCGCGCCGCGGCAGACCGCCAGCCAGTCAGTCAAGCGGCTGAAAGAGCAGGCCGGAAGTGAGCTTGGGATAGAAGTAGGTCGTCTTCTGCGGCATCACGCGGCCCTCTCGCGCGCGCGTGAACACATCCTCGATCCGCGTCGGCCTCAGGAGGAAGGCCGCCTCGGCCTCCCCGCGGTCGACCGCCGCGACCGCCTGTGCCCGCTCGGGCGTGTAGCTGACTCCCTCGGGCGCGAGCCGGTCGACGACCTCGACGTCGAGCCCGTCGCCGTCGAGCAGCTCGTAGTGGCCGTCGCGGTAGAGGACTACGCCGGGCAGCTCGGGCCCCGGCTCCTCGATCGGCTCTCCGCGGACGCCGTCGACGTGCTGGGCCAGCCGGTGCGTCGGGAAGATCGTCAGCCCCTCCTCCCGCGTCGAGACGAGCACGACCATCATCCACGCGCTTGCCTCCGTCCCGTCCTCCTCGTGAAAGGCGAGCGCCGTCTCGTAGCGATGGTGTCCGTCGGCGATCAGGAGCTGGCGATCCTCGAACGCTAATAACAGACTGTTACTTTCTTCCTCGGGGAGGCGCCAGAGCCGGTCGCCCCCGGTCTCGAGATCGGGCGCGCCCTCCGGCAACTGGACCGGATCGTCGTCGTGGAGCAGGAAGATCGGCTCGAGCTGCGCGCGGACGGCGCGCACGAGGCGCAGACGCGCCTCCTTCGGCCCTGCGTGCGTCCGCTCGTGCGGCAGGACGACACGGTGCTCGTACGGCTCGAGGCGTAGTGCCGCGACGAGGCCGTTGCGGGTCCGCTCGACCCCGTCCGGCCCGACGTAGGCCTGGGACAGCGCCCAGACGGCGGGCTGCTCGCGGATGAGCACGCCCTCGGCCTGCCATTCGCGCCAAAGTCGCGCCGCTTCGTCCTCGGAATCCGGCAGCGTCAGGTGGACGACGTTGTACGGACTCTTGGCGAGATAGGCCTTCCGCTCCTCCGCGGAGATCACGTCGTAGGGGGGCGCGACCAGCGACTCGAGCGGCCCCGCCTTCGCCTCGTCGTAGCGCACCGCGGTGAACTGCCGAACGTCCGCCACTGCGGCGAGACTACCAACGTGAGCGCGATCGCCCAGCTGGCGGAGGAGCGGGTCGTGGAGGGCGTCTACGCGGTGGCGCGCAAGCGGAAGCTGCGAACCCGAAACGGCTCGTCCTACCTCGCGCTCGAGCTCGTCGATCCGAGCGGCCGGATCGAGGCCCGTGTCTGGCAGGACGTCGAGCTGCTCGACGGGCGCTTCGACGAGGGTGACGCCGTCCGCGTGCTCGGGCGCGTCGAGCGTTTCCGAGACCGGCTCCAGCTCGAGATCCGCTCGCTCGAGCCGGATCAGGAAACCGATCCCGCGGCGCTCGCCCCGGCGATTCGCCGCGATCCGGACGAGCTCGACGGGTTCCTGGACTTCCTCGCGGGCGAGATCTCCCACCCCGGGCTGAAGGCCACGGTTGACCGCTTCTTCACCGACGGCGACCTGCGCGAGCGGCTCCGCTCGCTGCCCGCGGCGCCGGATAGCCACCACCTCTATGCGGGCGGCCTGCTCGAGCACACGGTCGGCGTCGCGACGATCTGCCGCGAGGCCTCGCAGCTCCATCCGCGGCTGCGCGCGGATCTCCTGCTTGCAGCAGCGCTGCTACACGATCTCGGTCGGACGGCCGAGCTGACGAAGGGCCCTACGTTCGGCCAGACCCCCGAGGGGCGCCTGCTCGGCCACGTCCATCTCGGCCTGCGTCTCGTCGAGGAACGGGCCGCTGCGCTCGAGACCGACGTCCGCGCAGAGCTCCTTCACGCGATCTCCGTCCACCACGACGCCCGTTCTGCGAGGACGGCCGAGGCGTCGGTCCTCTACCACGCGAACCAGCTGGACGCGCTCGCCACGACGCGGCCGACAGAGAGCTAGATGCTCACAGCTCCGCTCGCGCTCGCGGCCAGCGTGTCGTGGGGCGTCGGCGACTTCCTCGGCGGCCTCAAGAGCCGTCTGATCGCCCCGCTCTCGGTCATGGCGGTCGCGCAGCCGGTCGGGCTGACGCTGCTTGCGCTCGCGGTCGCAGCTCGCGCGAAGGGACCTCCCGGACCGGCGATGTTCTGGGCGTGCCTGGCAGCCGTGCTCGGCACAACGGGCCTCTTCGCCTTCTACCGCGGCATGGCCGCCGGCGCGCTCAGCATCGTCGCGCCGATCGCAGGCGCGGGCGCGACGCTTCCCGTCGCCTGGGGCCTCGCACACGGCGACCATCCGAGCGGCTTGCAGGAGCTCGGGTTCGCAGCCGCCCTGATCGGCGTCGTCGCCGCCTCGTGGGAGCGGCGCCCGGGCGCGGCGCGGCTCGCGTCCGGCGTGGGTTGGGCCGTGCTCGCGATGCTCGCCTTCGGCGGTTACTACGTGCCGATGCACGCGGCGAGCCGCGGGGACTTTCTCTGGGCGTCCTTCCTCTTCCGCACCACGTCGACGTCTCTCGTTTACGTCGCGTGGCTTTTGGCGCGGCCGAGCTTCGCCCCACGCGCCCAACTGCTGCCTCTCGCTGCAATCGGCATCTTGGATACGGGCGGCAACGTCCTCTTCGCGGCCTCGTCGGCCCACGGGATCGTCAGCGTCGTCTCCGTGCTGGCTTCGCTCTACCCCGTCGTCACGGTGCTGCTCGCGCGGCTCGTGCTCGGCGAGCGTGTGCAGCGCTCGCAGGAGCTCGGCGTGGCGCTCGCCTTGACCGGAGTCGTGCTCGTGTCGACGGGCTAGGCGCCGTAACCGCGAGCGGCTAAAGGCCGTTTTCGTCCAGAACCGGCAAGGGAGGTGACGAATGCTCGCTCTAATCCTGCTTGCTCTACTGGCCGTCGTCCTCTTCGGCGTCGGCTTTACGATCCACTGGCTGTTCGTCCTCGCGGCCATCGCCGCGCTGTTGTTCGTGATCAGCTTCTTCCTCGGCGCAGGCGGACGCACGCGCAGAACCTGGTGGTAACCGCGGGTTGACGGTCCCGGGGCTTGGCGGCTCCGGGACCTCCCGCACTCAGAGATACATGACCCAGGCGCGGCCGCAGGCGCGGCATTCGCTGTTCTTGCGCCCGCAGCGCCGGCAGTCCCAGTACGTCCACCAGATCCACTTGAGGTGATTCATCTCGAGCACGAGAAGGGCGGTGATCCAGAGAACGACCTGGGTCCGGTCCATGTGTGTAGCTTCGGCAATTGGACCCCGTAGGGCAATGGGCCGTTCGGCCTATTCTTCGGCCAGCTCGGCCACCCGGCGCGCGATTTCGTCGCGAAGCTCGCGCACCTCCTCGAGACCGCGCCCGGCCGGATCGGCCAGGTTCCAATCGAGGTAGCGCTTCCCTGGAAGGACCGGGCAGGCGTCGCCGCACCCCATGGTTACGACGAGCTCGGCCCACTCTGCGTCCTCCTGGGTCAGCTTCTTCGGCGGCCGGCTCGAGATGTCGATGCCGAGCTCGTCCAGCGCCTCGACCACGGCGTGCTGCACCTCGTCGGCAGGCTGAGTCCCGGCCGAGCGGGCTTCGCCACCGGCCCGCTCGTACAGGGCCTCCGCCAGCTGCGACCGGCCCGCGTTGTGGACGCAGACGAACAGAACCCGCTTCACACGGCTCCGTTGAGCGCGTACGCCAGCTCGTCCACGGCCTCCGGCACGAGACGGTAGTGCGTCCACGTGCCGCGCCGAGCTGCGACTTCAATGAGTCCGGCCTCTCTCAGGACCTTCAGATGGTGCGAGACGGTGGGCTGCGAGAGCCCAAGCGGCTCGATGAACTCGCAAACGCACGCCTCGCCCGCCGCGAGCCTGTTCACGATCGCGACCCGCGCAGGATCAGCGAGCGCCTTGAACCGTAATGCGAGCGCCTCGGCCGCATCCATGGGGAGCGGCGGCGATCCAGGCGTACAGCAGGGCTGTGCGATCAGTTCGAGAGTCTTCATTGACATTCATCAATGTAGCAGCTAGGCTCGTGCATCGACCGTTGTCGATGAAAGGAGGACGCATGAGCTGTTGCGACGACTGTTGCGGCGGTGGCTGCGGCTGCGGTTGCTAGACGTTGAACCTGATGTGCAGGACATCGCCGTCTTGCACCAGGTACTCCTTCCCTTCGACTCGCTCCAGGCCGCGACGAGCGGCCTCGGCGTGTGACCCACTCTCGACGAGGTCGCTCCACCGGATCACCTCGCAGCGGATGAAGCCGCGGGCCATGTCGGAGTGGATCTGCGCCGCGGCCTCGAGCGCGGTCTGGCCGCGGCGCAGTTTCCAGGCCCGAGCCTCTTTCTCGCCGCCGGTGAAGAACGTGACCAACTCGAGCGCCTCGGCGAGCCGGCGAACGACCTGGTCAAGGGCAGACGGGCCTTCCCGGAATGCCGCTGCCTCTTCGGGGGGAAGCTCGCAGAGCTCGGCTTCGAGCTGGAGATCGATTCCCCCCGGCCCGTTCTCGACCGCGAGCAACGGCTTGGTCGTCAACGGCTCGAGCTCGCCGGGAAGCTCACCCGGGTAGTCCGCGAGGGAGCCGCCGCTCTCGACGTGCTCGAGCAGCCGCTCGAGCTGCTCGACCTCGCGGCGCAGCGCAGGGTTGCCGGACTTCGCCTGCGTCCGCGCGCGCTCGAGACGACGCTCGACGTGGTCCCGGTCCGCGACCAGCAGCTCGAGCCGCAGAGTCTCCAGATCCGAGCCGGGGTCGCGTGCCCCCGAGAACCCGTCGAGGACCGCGAGAAGGGCGTCGACCTGGCGCAGGTTCCCGAGCAGCGCGGCGCCGGTGCCCGGAACATCCGTGACCCGAATCGTCGCCGGGGTCGTCTTCGCGGAGCCCTCCACCCGCGCGACCTCCGGCAACCGCCCATCCTCGATCTGCGCAACGCCCACGTCGCCCCTCGCGCTGCCGGTGAGCACGCGGAACAGCGTCGTCTTACCGGATCCCGGCAGCCCGACGATCCCGACTTCGAGCGTCAACTACTGAGAGAGCTGCTTCTGGAGCGAGACGAGCGCGCGGTGCTGAAGCGACTTCACCGCTCCCTCGGTCTTTCCGAGGATCGACGCCGCCTCGGCGTTCGGGAAGTTGAAGACGAACTTCAGGGTCAGCACCTGCTGCTGGTCGAGCGAGAGGCCTTCGATCAGCTCGAGCATGCTCTTTCGGCCGATCGACTCCAGCGCCTCCTCCTCTGCCGCGCTCCCTTCCGGGACCTCCGGCTCAGGTACCTCCTCCTCCGGCTGCCAGCGTCGGCCGGCGCGGAAGTGGTCCATCGCAAGGTTGTGCGCGATTCGGAACAGCCAGGCCGAGAAGGGCGCAGACCGCCAGCGGAAACGGCCGATCGACTCGAGCATCTTCACGAACGTCTGCGTCGTCAGGTCCTCGGCGTCGTGACGATTACCGATGCTCATGTGCAGATAGCTGTAGATCCGATCGAAGTGGATCAGGTAGAGCGCCTCGATGGCCTCGCGGTCTCCGTGCTGGGCGAGCTCCACGACGCGGCGGAGGTCACGCTCGCTCTCGACACGTTTCAGCGCGGCTGTGCCGGTTTCTTCGGCCATCTCGCGGAGGATGCCCGGGCCGTCCCGGCTCGTAACCCTACGAACCTGAGAAGCCGACGCGGGCCTCACGGATAAAGCGCTTGATATAGACGACGCGGCGCAGGGCGATCGTGTAGCGGCCCTCCTCCGCCTCGAGCGCGAAGGCGCCGTCCTGGTTCGTTCCGAGGGCCCTCTCCAGCTCGTCGGCCACGGGGGCGGGGACGTGCGCTGCCAGTGCCTGACCGCCGTCGAAGGCCAGCTCTACGCGGACCCGATCCTCTTCACGCATCCGAGACGATCTCCGCGAGAACTCCGTGAACGGCATCGGGATGAAGGAAGGCGACCTCGAGCCCGAACAGGCCCTGGCGCGGTTCCGTGTCGACGAGCTCCGCGCCCTCTTCCTCGAGCTCGGCGAGCGCAGCACGCACATCCGTCACCTCGTAGGCGACGTGGTGCATGCCGGGGCCGCGCTTGGCGAGGAACTTCCCGACGGGCGTGTCTTCACCGAGGGCGGCGAGCAGCTCGACGCGACCGCGGCCGATCCGTAGGGACGCCGCCTCGACCCCCTGCTCCGGAACACGGTCGCGCTGCTCGAGCTCCGCGCCGAACAGCCGCTCGTACGTGGAGAGCGCCTCGTCGAGATCCTCGACGGCAACCCCGAGATGGTGGATCCCGCGCGGCTCCATCGCCGCCGATGCTATCGGGTCGAGCTCAGTCCGCCGAGACCACGCGGACGGTGCCGACCGTCTCGCTCGAGCGGGACTCTGGCTCGATCTCGTCGAGGAGTGCGTCGAGCTCGTTGCTGTCGAGTGTCTCCTTCTCGAGCAGCCCCTGCGCGATCCGGTCGAGGGAGCGGCGGTGCTTGACGAGCAACTGCTGCGCGGCCTCGTAGGCGTCGTCGGTCAGTCGGGCCTGCTCCTGGTCGCGCACGCGTTTCGTTTCCTCCGAGAGGGCGTAGTTGTCGGCGCGCATCGTCCGTGAGCTCACGACTCCGGACATGCCGTACTCGAAGACCATCGCGCGGGCGAGCTCCGTCGCCTTCTCGAGGTCATTCGCTGCGCCGTTCGTGACCCGGCCGAAGACGATGTGCTCTGCAGCACGGCCGGCGAGAAAGACCTTGAGCAGGTCCTCGAACTCCTCTTTGGTGTGGAGATAGCGCTCCTCGTTCGGCAGGTTGAGCGTGTAGCCCAGCGCAGTGCCTCGCGAGACGATCGTCACCTTGTGCACGGGAAGAAGATCGCCGGTCAGGTGGGACATGAGCGCATGGCCGGCCTCGTGATAGGCGAGGATGCGCTTCTCCTTCTCCGTGACGACGCGCCGCTGCTGAAGACCTGCGACGACTCGCTCCATCGCGTTCTCGAAGTCGCTCATGCGGATGTACTGCTGCTCCGCCCGTCCCGCGAAGATCGCCGCTTCGTTGGCGATGTTGGCGAGGTCGGCGCCGGTGAGGCCCGACGTCTGGCGCGCGATTACCTTCAGGTCGACGTCCGCAGCGAGGGGCTTCCCGCGCGTGTGTACGTGGAGGATCTCCTCACGGCCGGCGAGATCGGGGGACGAGACGAGGATCTGCCTGTCGAAGCGGCCGGGACGGAGCAGAGCGGGATCGAGGTCCTGGAGCCTGTTCGACGCCCCCATCACGACGACCTGGTCGGCCTTCTCGAAGCCGTCCAGCTCCACGAGCAGCTGGTTCAGCGTCTGGTCCTGCTCCCGGTTGAAGCCGTGCCCCGTGCGGGCGGCGCCGACGGCGTCCAGCTCGTCGATGAAGACGATCGCGGGCGCGTGCTTGCGCGCGGTCTCGAACAGCTTGCGAATGCGCGAGGCGCCGAGGCCGGCGAACATCTCCACGAAGGCGGAGGCGCTCTGCGAGTAGAAGCTGGCGCCGGATTCGCGCGCGACGGCCTTCGCGAGCAGCGTCTTGCCTGTGCCGGGCGGACCGTACAGCAGGATGCCTTTCGGGACACGCGCGCCGAGCCGCTCGAAGCGCTTCGGGTCCTGGAGGAAGTCCACGACCTCGCGAAGCTCGTCCTTGGCCTCCTCGAGACCCGCAACGTCCTCCCATTTCACGGAGGAACGAGATGACGGCTGCACGTGCGTCGGCCGGACACGCGGCATCAGCTGCAGCGTCCGCCAGAGCAGGTAGCAGATCAACGCGAAGAAGATGAGCGGCAGCCAGGTCAGCGCCGAAACGCCGAGGACGTGCAGGAAGTGACCAAGATCCGGCATCCCGCCTGGCTCATCGGCAGTGGGCCGCGAAAGCTGAAGCGTTCGTCAGGCGAGCCTGGCGACGACTTCGGCGACGTTGGTGAACTCGACCCCGCTGTCGCGCCAGAAAGCGGTGGACGCGGCGACACGCTCCTCGTTCAGGCCGCGCGCGGCATCCTCGACGAAGGAGACCTTTCGCCCCCGCAGGAGGAAGCCACGGATTGCTGCGTCGTCGCAGACGTCGGTGGCGACCCCGAAGACGACGACCTCGTCCGGGTCCAGCGCCTCGAGCAGCGGATCGGTGTTCGGATTCGTGAAGACGTTGAAGTTCTTCTTCAGCAACAGCAGCTCACGGCGGCCGGAGACGAGGTCCGGGATCAACCCGGGCGGGAACGGGATCTCCGAGAGCGGCAGCGGATCTTCCTGCGCGGTCTCGGGCACCTTCTGCGCCCCCGGCGTGCCGCGGAGGCAGTGCGGCGGGTACGTGTTCCGGAAGTCCGGCTCGTCGGAGATCTCAGGGTCACTGAGCTCGTGGTCGTCGGCGGATGCGACGTGCACGATGCCCGCCGCGCGCGCGGCCTCTACCAGCCGCTTCATGCCGGGCGCTGTCTCCTCGGCCCCGGGCACGTACAGCTTGCCGTTCGGGAGCATGAAGTCGACCTGCGTGTCGACGTCCCAGAGTATCCGCCGAAAATGCTCAGGCATTTTCGGCGGCTTTGGTTTGTCGCTTCGCGAAAGGAGATGCCCCACCCGGTCGAACAGAGACCGGCGCCAGAAAACCCGAACCTGAAAATGCAAGCGTTTTCACTCGACGAGGTCGAGTCGCTCGTTGGGCCGGAA
>JBARRS010000103.1:0-5738 GCA_049644345.1 Gaiellaceae bacterium | reverse complement strand
TGGGAGACGCAGGAGACGGCGGAAGCCGCCGAGGAGGAGCTCGTGGAGCGCCGCCGCAAGCTGGCCAGCGGGATAGGCCTCACTGTCGAGTCGGCGGATCTCTACGAGGCTCCTGTCGTCGAGCTGGAGACGGCTCGCGTCTAGTTGCGGGTAGAGCCCCGAGCGGCGCCTCGGCCGCTTTCGGCGAGCACGGCGGCAAGCCTTTCGACAAGGATGTCCGCGTGCTCGTCGTCGAAGACGAGTGGCGGACGGATCTTCAGGACGTTGTCGTCGGGTCCTGTGCGTCCGATCAGGACGCCGTGCTCGCGCAACCGATTGACAACGCGCTCGGCAAGCTGAGCATCCACGAGCTCGACGCCGACGAGCAGCCCGCGCCCGCGGACCTCGCCGATCGCGGGGTGGCGTTCGCGGAGCGCTTCGAGCGACCGAATCAGCCGCGACCCGACGCTCGCCGCATGTTCCACGAGCTGTTCGTCTTCGATCACGTCTAGCACTGCCAGTGCGGCTTGCGCGGCGACCGGGTTTCCGCCGAAGGTGCTGAAGAACCGCGTTGTGCCGGCAAACTGATCGACGAGATCCTTGCGAGTGATCACAGCGGCGACCGGATAGCCGTTTCCCATCGGCTTGCCGAGAGTGACGATGTCCGGTGCGATCCCATAGCGGACGAACGACCAGAGGTGCTCGCCGGTGCGTCCATGGCCGGCTTGCACCTCGTCGGCGACAAACAGGCCTCCTGCCGCGTGCGTGTGGCGGACGATCTCGCCAACCTCGTCGCCGGACGGCGTGAGGATTCCGTCGCTCGTGAAGCCACCGTCGATGAAAGTGGCCGCGAGGCTGACCCCGCGCTCGGCGAGTCGGTCGGTTGCCCGCGACATCTCTGCGCCGACGGCCGATCCGGAGCCGGGCGGAGGGATCGTTTCTACGGCCGGCGGTCGGAATCCCTCCGGCCACTCCTCTGGTGAGAAGTCGGAGATCGCCGCTGTCACGCCGTGGTAGGCGTGCGCAGTGGCGATGCCTCCTGCATGACCGGTGGTTGCGGTCGCGATCCGCCAGGCGAGATCGTTCGCTTCGCTGCCCGAGTTG
The DNA here is from genome assembly GCA_049644345.1 of Gaiellaceae bacterium. GTDB lineage: Bacteria > Actinomycetota > Thermoleophilia > Gaiellales > Gaiellaceae > JBARRS01. The sequence continues at coordinate 4,655 of JBARRS010000103.1, read as the reverse complement.
AGGATCATGACCGTGTCGAGCCCCGAATCCGGGGGCATCGAGGCCGCGAGACGCTCCGCGAGCTCGACGAGCGGCTCGTAGAGGTAGCGCGCGTGGGTGTTGACGGCTCTCGTCTGGCGGACCACGGCCTCGGTCACGCGCGGGTGGCAGTGACCGACGACCGGGACGTTGTTGTAGGCGTCGAGCAGTCGCGTCCCGGCGGCGTCGAAGAGCCACACACCTTCGCCGCGGACAACGTGGACCGGCCGTTGATAGGTGAGCTCGGTGAGCGCCGAGCCCAGGATTCGACGGCGGCGGCCTGCGAGCCGGTCGGTCGGGACGAGCGGCGGCCGCGCCCCGAGCTCGATGGCAACCGAGTCGAGCCCTTTCGCGGCGAACAGCTCGAGGAGTGCCCAGGAGTCCGTGTCCCAGGCTTGGATGTATTCGGCGTTCTCCGGGTAGCGCTCGGTGCGCCACGCGCTGACCGTGACGATCGTCGCGAGGCGAGCGGCGACGAGGTCGCCGACGATCTCGATCTCTTCGGGCTCCAGCGGTATGCGGGACGCGTAGCCGTCCATCGCGAGCCGCGCTGCGCGAAGGACATCCTCGTCCGCTCTCCCGCGCAATAGCGAGGCCAAGCCCACCGCCATATCGGCCACCTGCGCCGTGTGAGCCGTGTCTCCGAAGTCGACGATTCCGACGATTCGTCCTTGCTGATCGAGGAGCACGTTGTCGAGTGACAGGTCGCCGTGGACGACCTGGGCTCTCAACCGCGCCCATCGAGCCCGCACGCGTGACTCGTAGCGGTCCAGGACGTCCTCGACGAGGGCACGCTGCCGCCTGTCGGGAATCGCTCCGAGCAGCGGCCGGAGCTTCGCGGCGTGCTTGAGATTCCAGAGCAGCTCACGTCCTGCAGCAGGGTGGAAGAACCCTCGAAGCGCGAGGTTGAGGCGCGCATGTGTCGCACCGAAGTCGTGCAACGCGCCGTCGGCCAGTTCGGCGCCGGCGCAAGAGCGCCCGTGTAGACGCTCGAACATGCGCACGAAGTGCGTTCCATCAGGCCCCTCGACGGTCGGCCTGTACGCGACCAACGAAGCGTCGTCGGCGCGGCCGTCCGCCCGACGAGGGCGGGCCACCGGCAGCTCCGGATCGGCCCGAGCGATATGCAGGATCGCCTCGACCTCGAGGTCGAGGACGGCCGGGTCTTCACCGAGGTTGGAGATCTTCACGACCGCGCCCTGCCCGCCGTCGTCGATCAGGAATGTCTGGTCGCGCTCGCTCCCAAGGTCGACCGCGCGGCCGCGAACTCGGAACAGCTCGTGCGCGATGGCCGACACCTCGTCCGGCGAGAATCGCGGCGGCGGTGCCTCCAACACGCTCGTCTCTGGCGCCACGGAGTGATCCTATGTTTCGCCGTAGAGGTCGATCCCGTGCGGTTCCTGGATCGTGTTGCCGCCGTCGATCACGATCGACTGACCGGTCAGGTAGCTAGCGGATTCGGATGCCAGGTAGGCAATCAGGCTCGCGACTTCGTCTGCTGTACCCGGTCGACCGACGGGAGTGTGTCGCCCGGCTTCGAGCTCATCGGGTGCCGACGACGCCGTCGCGATCCATCCCGGCGCAACCGAGTTGACGGTGATTCCCGCCCGGCCGTACTCGAGTGCGAGCGTGCGCATCATCCCGTCCATCGCCGCCTTCGCGGCTGCATACGCGGCGGAGCCAGGGGCGGTGACGAGCGGGCCGGTGACGGACGAGACCATCACGATCCGCCCGTACCCACGCTCGACCATACCGGGCAAAGCCGCTTGCGTTGTGTGGAACGCGGTATTCAGATTGAGATCGAGCTCGCGTCGCCAGTGCTCCGGCTCGAGCTCGGCAAACCGGGCTTCGAGAGGCTCGATCCCGGTCTGGACCATCCCGGCGGCGTTGACCAAGACGTCGATCGGCCCGTGAGCCGCTCGCGCCGCGGCGACGAGATCGAACGCCTCGGTACGGTCCGTGAGATCGGCGACGTGCGCGGTGACGGTGGCCCCGCCGGTCCCGAGCTCCTCGGCGCGCGCCTCGATGCGGTCGGCTGTCGTTGAGCTGATCGCAACCCGCGCTCCGAGGGACGCGAGCAGCTTCGCCGAGGCAAACCCGATCCCGGCAGCGCTGCCACAGCCCGTGACGAGCGCGCTGCGTCCGGTGAAATCGAAGGAGTCGCGGTGCATTCGGGGCCGTCGGCGATGCTAACCGCGAGTTTTTCGTTAGGAGGAGCCCTTCGGGCGGCGACCACGACGAGCGACCTGGCGTCCGCCTAGCCTTTCAGCCTCGGCATCGGTGAGGTCGAGCTCGCGCACTCCCTTTCTCTGATCCGCGAACGTGATCCGAACCGTTGCGCCCTTACCCTCTGGAATCTCTCCGCCCGACTGATCGCTAACCCGAATCGTTTTCCGCGCCATTTGCTCCTCCCAAGGGTCGGGATCTCTGGATCAGATCCTATGAGGCTCGTCGAAGAACTGCTGACTGAGCTTCGGCGCCCGCAAGGATCGGTGCCACTCCGGCATCTGTCCGCACGAGGCGGCCCGCGTCTCGAAGGTCCCCTCCCAGACGCTCTGCGGCGAGCCGCCTCCTGGACAACGCGCAAGACACGCGACTTGAACAGCCCTATTGGGCGATGGGCGGTGACGGGATCGAACCGCCGACCTCCTGCTTGTAAGGCAGGCGCTCTCCCAGCTGAGCTAACCGCCCGCAGGCCGCTAGGTTAGCGGGCATTCCGGCTTGCCGAGTTCGGCGAAAAGGCCGCCTTGGCGACACTTCCCGCCTTCTGGAGAGTCGAGCTACGTTCAGCCGTGGCCGCAAAGAAGGCCGTCACAAGCACGATCCTATGAAGCTCGCCGGGTTAGAGTTCGCAGACCCCCGTTAAGGACCGACGAGATGGCGCGCAAGACGATTCGGATACGCCGGGGTCGTCGTCCTAAGTCTGACTCAGCCTAGTTGCGCCACAGGCGCTCGCCCGAGCCGTTCCGCTCGCCGCATAGACTCCGGGGGACAGGACATGGCAGCCCCGGACGACACAGCGATGATTGCCGGCCAACTGGCCGATCTCACTCGGACAGTGGACGAGATGGCAAGCCAGCTCAAGACGCTGCGCGCGGGCGCTGAAAGTCAGCAAGAGCGTTCCGACACCCAGCAAGAGCGGATCGATCTCGCAGCGCGAGAACTAACCGAGGTCGGTGACCGTCTGCAAGCTGCGGCGAATGCGCTCCGAGCATCAATCTGATCGATCTTCGGGGGCTCGCTCATCAAGCTTGCGAGCGAGGAGAAGAATCGCCTCCATGTGCTGCATCAAGACTTGGAGGCAGACGCGCACCCATACCTCCGTGGAGAGGTCCGGCCGACCAGCGAGATCGGCCTCAAGGAGTTCGGGGACGGCGAGGCCCTTGCTCCTAAGCAGCTTGTAAAGCTCGTTTTCAAGGGGGCCACGCTCGCGTTCCACGGGCCTGATCTTGGCAGGCTTCGGGCGGCCCGTGTACGCGTATGGCTGGGGCGTTCGCTTCGGGCGAATCAGAATCGCCGAAATGTCCTCTGGTCACGCCGCCTGGAACTCAAAACGGCCAGGGCGCACCTCCGTGAGGTCCAGCGAGGCAAAGGCTGCGTCGCCGTGCTTGCTCAATGCCCGCTTGACAGCGTCTCCGCCGCCGTCTTCAGGCGGACAGCAGCTCAGCGCCGTCAGGCTCGGGCGAGGGCCTGAGCCTCGTCCGGGCTGAGCGCTCGCCCCTCGGCCCAGACGGAGTCGAACTGCTCGCCGAGTTGCTGCTCGAGACGAGCGACCGCCTCGTCAAGCTCGACTCGGTCGTCAGGGTCCGGGATCGAGTCGGTGTCCTCGAAGATGCGCTGCGCGCAGGCGACGAGGCGACCGGCACGCTCGAGATCGCCGTCGTGGAGCGCGAGGATCCCCGCGTCGAGAAACGTGTACGGCCGCATGTAGGCGTTGTCGTTGGCGAAGATCCACTCGCTGGACGCGCGGAAGCGCCGCTCGGCTTCCTCGCGGTCGCCGCCGTGGAGGGCGACGTGAACGAGGTTGTGGTCTTCACCCGCGACATTCATGTCGTTGCCGAGGCTTTCGTTCAGCTCGCGGCTCTCGAGGTAGAGCGCGCGTGCCTCGTCGAGGTGTCCCTCCATTCGAGCGGCGGCAGCGCGCATGTGGAGCGGCATTCGGATTGCCTCTCGGTCCAAGCCTTCGGCGGCGGAGTAGCCGCGCTCGGCGTACCGGCGAACTGACGCGAAATCGCCGCGGCTCAGCGCAATGCGGGAGAGATCCGCAAACGCATCGGCGAGCTCGCTCCGAGTCCCCTCGCGCTCGACGAGCTCGAGAAACGCCCGTTCGGCCGCCTCGATGTCACCCTGGCGGAAGGCAATCGTCCCGAGCCCCTTCAGCGCTTGTGGCCGGTCCGCTCCGTCGATGGTGACCGCTCGCTCCAGCAGCTCGCGGCCCTCTTGCATATGCCCGCGCAGCCACCAGAACTGCCATAGCGTCGCCGCCAGCTCGAGCGCCGTCTGCGGATCCGTCGCGAGCAGTTGCTCCGCCAGATCGTGCAGCGCGTCGTGCTGCTCCTCGAGACGGCTCACCCACGCCTCCGTCTCGGGCCCGGTGCGGGCGAGATGCGGGCGCGCCTCGCGCACGACGGCGATGA
>JBARRS010000102.1:0-3692 GCA_049644345.1 Gaiellaceae bacterium | reverse complement strand
TCATCCTCTCCAAGAAGTCGGCCCCGCACGGCACGGTCGTCTTCAACGTCGTCAACAAAGGCAAGCTCAAGCACGACTTCAGGATCGCCGGGAAGACGACGCCGTTGCTCAAGCCGGGCGGCAAGGCGACGCTGAAGGTCACGCTCAAGAAGGGCAGCTACAAGTACACATGCCCCGTCGACTCGCATATCAAGTTCGGCATGGTGGGCACTTTCAAAGTCACCTAGTCTCGATCAACTCCTCGGAGATGCGGCCGTCTTCGATCCGGAAGGCGGCCAGCTCTCCGGTTCCGAGCGACAGGATCACGTAGGGCCTGCCCTCCCAGAGGCCGATGTTCTCGACATCCGTGCGCGAGGGGCGCGCGGGGGAGGAGAGGTGCGAGTGGAACACCGCGAGCTCGTAGCCCTCGTCCTCGAGGAACCAGGTCTCGGGATCGACCTCGAGCTCGAAGCGATACGGGCTGGCGGCGGCGTTCGTTCCCGGCTCGTAGCGCTCCGCGACGGAGTCGCGGAGGACGATCAAGCCGCAAGCCTCGTTCGGATCCTCGGCGCGCGCGTGCTCCTCGAGCACGCGGCGCACCTTCGCCGGGATCACCACCAGAGCTTCGCCTCGTCGACCTCGTCGGTCTCCCAGAAGTCCGCCGACAGGTACTTCCAGCCTCCATCCGCCAGCACGCAGACGACGACGCCTTCGTCGAGCTCGCCTGCGAGCCGGGCGGCCACGTGGACGACCGCGCCCGACGAGACGCCGGCGAAGATCCCCTCGCGGTCGAGAAGCGCCCGCACGCCGGCGAGCGACTCCGCGTTCGAGACGAGCAGCTTCCGGTCGAGCTTCGAGACGTCGAGGATCGGCGGCACGTAGCCCTCCTCGAGGCTCCGCAAACCCATTACCGGGTCGCCGGGAAGCGGCTCGGCCGCCGCGACGACGACGTCCGGCCACGCCTCGCGCAGCCGGTCTCCCGTTCCCATCAGCGTGCCGCCGGTGCCCAACCCGGCGACGAAGACGTCGACGCGGTCGAGGGCCTCTGCGATCTCCGCGCCCGTGCCTTCGTAGTGCGCGCGCGGGTTCGCTTCGTTGCCGTACTGGAAGGGCATGAAGTAGCGCGGTTCCCGCTCGGCAAGCTCGAGCGCGAAGCGGACCGCGCCGTTCGACCCCTCGACCGCCGGCGACTCGACGATCTCGGCGCCGTAGAGCCGCAGCAGCCGCCGCCGCTCCTCGGTCGCGTTCTCCGGCACGACGCACGTGAGCGTGTAGCCCTTCATCTTCGCGACGAGGGCGAGAGAGATGCCCGTGTTGCCGCTCGTCGGCTCGAGCAGCTCCCGGCCCGGCTCGAGCTCGCCGGCGGCCTCGGCCGCCTCGATCATCGCCACTGCGATCCGGTCCTTGATCGAGCCAGTCGGGTTCTGGCCTTCGAGCTTCGCGTAGAGGCGCACCTCCGGCTTCGGCGCCAGGCGAGGCAGCTCGACGAGCGGCGTGTTCCCGACGAGGTCTAGCAGTGAGGGCGCAAGCCGGTTACGCACCGCCGGCCATCGCCGGCAGGAGAATCACCGTGTCGCTCTCCGCGACGGCCGTCTCGAACCCGTCGCGGGTGCGGATGTCCTCACCGCCCACGTAGACGTTCGCGTACTCGAGCTGCCCGCGCAGCTCGGGGAAGCGGCCCATCAGGTCGTCGAGCAGGTCGCGCACGGTCTCGCCCTCGGCGATCACCTCGCGCTCGCCGCCGGTGGCGGGACGCAGCGTCGGCGGAATCCGGACGACGCTCACCGCCCGACTCCCGCGCAGAACTCCGCGTAGTCGATGTATTCGGTGATCGTCGGGTTCTCCCCGCAGACCGGGCACTCGGGGTCGCGCCGGAGGGCCACCTCCGTGAACGTCGCCGTGAGCGCGTCGAAGAGGAGCAGCCGGCCGACGAGCGGCTCGCCGATCTCGAGCGCGAGCTTCAGTGCTTCGTTCGCCTGGAGCGAGCCGATCACGCCCGGCAGGACCCCGAGCACGCCTCCCTCGGCGCAGCTCGGCGCGAGCTCCGGCGGAGGCGGCTGCTGGAAGAGGCAGCGGTAGCACGGGCCCTCATGCGGCTTGAAGACGGTGACCTGGCCCTCGAAGCGGAAGATCGAACCGTGCACGACCGGAATCCCGTGCCAGACCGAGGCGTCGTTGACGAGGTAGCGGGTCGGGAAGTTGTCCGCGCCGTCGACGATCACGTCCCAGCCCTCGCCGAGGATCCGGTCGATGTTCTCGGACGTCAGGCGCTCGCGATATGCGACGACCTCGACGTCGGGGTTCAGCTCCTGGATCCGGCGGCGGGCGGAGTCGACCTTGGGCTCGCCGAGTGAGCTCGTCGAGTGGAGCACCTGTCGCTGGAGGTTCGTCTCGTCGACCACGTCCGCGTCGATGATCCCGAGCTTGCCGACACCGGCCGCAGCCAGATAGAGCCCTGCCGGCGAGCCGAGACCGCCAGCGCCGATCAGCAGCACCCTCGACTGGAGGAGCTTGAACTGCCCCTCCTCGCCGACCTCCGGGATCAGCAGGTGGCGGCTGTAGCGCGCGCGCCGCGCGGGATCGAGCGTCCGGGGAAGCTCGACGGGGAAGCCGCTCCGCTGCCAGTCGGCGATTCCGCCCGCGAGTGAGGACGCGTGCTCGTAGCCGAGCTCCTCGAGGGTCTTCGCGGCGAAGACCGAGCGGTTTCCCGAAGCGCAGTAGAGGACGACGGGCCGCGACCGATCCGGCACCGCCTGCTCGATCCGAGATTCGAGCAAGCCGCGCGGAATGTGGACCGCGCCCGGGATGTGGCCCTGCTCCCATTCGTCGCGCTCGCGCACGTCGACGACCGCCGGCGGCTGCTCGTTCTCGAGCTGCTCGTGGGCACCGGCCGCGTCGACCTCGTCGACCTCTGCGCGGGCCGCCTGGAGGAGATCTCGATACGAGCTCATTAGTTCAAAAACTATAGCGGTGCGCCTCTGGCTATGGTCGCGGCGTGAGCCCCCGCGCGCGCGTCTATGTCGGCGTCATGCTCGCCGCGGCCACGGCTGCGGCGGTGGTCGTGGTCGGCGCGGCTCTCAGCGGCGGCTCGGGAACGATGCGCACCACATCAGCGCGTCAGCAAGGGGTGCCCCGACTTGCGCTCGAGCTCGGCGTCCGCAACGACATGGAAGCGCTCGCGCTCCGCGACGCAGCCCTCAAGTACGGCCGCGGGCAGCGGCGGCAGGCGCTGGCGATCTTCGACCGCTCGCGGTCGGTCGAGGCTCAGGTCGGCGCTGCGTTCGCCTCCTGGCCGTCGGGGACGCTTCAGCGTCTCGAGGCGCTTGCGCGCAAGCACCCGCGGAACCCGCTCGTGCTCGTCAACCTCGGGATCGTCCGCGCCTGGGGCGGCAAGGTCGCCGCGGCCCGCGACGCCTGGCTGCGGGCGAAGAGCGCGGCGCCAGACTCGGCGTACGCGGTCGATGCCGACAGCCTGCTTCACCCGCACATCGCGGCGAACGTACCGGTGTTCATCCCCAGTTTCCTGCCTCCGCCGTCGACGACGATCTCGAGCCCCGCCGCACTGCGGAGACTGGCGGTTGCGGCTGCGCGGGGCGGCGTTCGGCAGAAGCTCATCTACGGCGTCGTGCTCCAACAGCTCGGCCACCAGCTTTCGGCCGAGCGCATCTACGCCGCGGCGGCCGCGCTCGCGCCGCGCGATCCCGACACGCGTG
>JBARRS010000101.1:0-4149 GCA_049644345.1 Gaiellaceae bacterium | reverse complement strand
GATCGGCACGGCGAGCTGCCGCGTGGCGAGCCGCCTGCCCGCTAGCGCGAGCGGCCGCGTCGGCCCCAGCCGCCGCGCGAGCTCCGCGCGAGAGAGCGTGGAAAAGTCGCCGCGCCAGCCGCCGATTCGCGCCAGCGCATCCGCGGGCAATCCGAGCACAGTGAAGCCACTCGAGCCTGTGAAGCGGCTCACATCGCCCGAGAGCCGCAGCACCGGAACCGCCCGGCCGAGGTCGCGATAGCGCTCGAGCGGCGCGGCACCCCCGACGGTGACGAGCTTGGTCAGGTCCTCCCGGAGCACGAAGTCTGCGGGGACCGCGTAGGCGGCCTGCTCGTGCTGCGCCCGCGCGAGGGTCGACCGGTAGACGCCGGCGAAGAGCGCGAGCCCGAGGCTGACGACGAGGAACGTCACTGCCGCCGCCGCGTGTCCGGGCCGGCGGGCGAGCGAGAGCGTGGCAAGCCGAAGAGGCACGCCGCCGCGGCGTCCGGCGCGCCCGAGGCCGCGCAGAAGCGGTACGAGCAGTCGGGCGGAGACAACCGCGACGACGAAGGCGACGAGAGCGGGGAGGAGCAGCAGGATCACGCCGGTTCCGCGCTGCGCCTGGACCGAGCCGCGCGCGAACGCAACTGCAATCACACCGCCGGCGCCGACGGCAGCGACATCGGCGGCTGTCATCTCGAGGCCGCCGACCCGCAGTGGCCGCGCGCGCAGCGCGAGCAGGAGCACGAGCGCCGCCGCACCCGCCACACCCGCGGCGATCGCGAACCCGGATGCCGCCGCGACCGAGTGCCAGAGAAGCGCGCCGACCGGCACCCCGGCTCGTCCGGCGACGATGGCCGCGATCCCTGCGCCCGCACCCCAGCCGACGACCGTCCCCGCGAGCGCGAGTGTCGCCGCCTCTGCGCCGGCCAGTAGCACGAGCTGCCAGCGCCGCGCCCCGTACCAGGTGAAGCGTCGCCACGCCGCGTCGAGATCGCGCCGCAGGCTCGCCGCCGAGAGCAGCGCAAACGCGAGCAGCAAGGCGGCCGCTTCGCCTCCGATCAGCAGCAGCCTGCGTCCGGCGGTCTGCGCCGTTTGCTGGGCTGCCTGGAGCTCGTCGACGGGCGCCGTCAGCTCGAAGAGGTCGGAGTCCGACGCGAGCCGGGCGCGCGCACGATCGGTCGTGGCCGCGAACCCGTCGACGCTCCAAGGATGGACGCTGCCGGCCGCCAGCGGCAGCACCCAGGCATACGTGCGGTAGGCATCCACGAGCGCGGGCGCGGACCCGAGCCCTGCCACTCCCTCGGCGACGAGGAACGGCGGGTTGGCGCCGCGGTGGTAGGCGAGCGCCGAGCCGAGCACGGAGCTCGAGCTGGCGGCGGAGAGAAAGGACCCGAGCGGGACACGGGACGTGAGCACGCCGTGGCCGACGCGCGCGAGGCGTAGACCCGGCACGCTGGGAAGCGGACCCGTGCCCGCGAGCTGCACGACCTCGCAGCGTGCGGGTCGGCAGGGGTGCGGAAGGCGGCCGGAACTGAGGCGGACCCAGCGGTTGAGGCCGTCGATTCCGGCAAGATCGACGAGGCGCCCCGCGATCTCGGACTCGCGGTAGACCATGGCTCCGAACGGCGGTTGCGAGGAGACCGAGCGCAGTGCCGACCGTGCTTGCGAGTCGAGGGCGCTGAAACCTGCTTCACCGGGGGCCGGCACGCCGGCCCACATCGCGCGCACAGCGCGGTCCTGCGCCGGGATGCTCGCGGTGGCCCGCGCGAGACTCCGGTCCTGCGCGACGAGGCTGCCGCCGACGACCGCCGCGAGCATCGCAGCCCCGGCCGCGATCCCGATCCCGACGAGCGCGACACGCTCGGGCCTGCTCGCAAGCCTCGCGCGCGCAAGCCTCAGCGGGTAGAGGAATCGGCGTAAGATGTCCATCGGCCTCCAGCCTCGACACTATTAACCGTACTACACTGGTGTCGAGGATGAGCCCGCGCTATGACGTTCCCAAGGCAGCGCCCGAGCCACTCCGGCTCGTGCAGCAGTTCGTGAACTCGGTCGACTACGAGCACGGGCACGAATGGATCGCGACGCCGGATGAGCTGCGGCAGTGGCTCGCCGATCGCGAGCTGCCGGCCGACGGGCTCACGGCCCGCGACGTCACGCGGGCTCACGAGGTGCGGGAGGCGCTTCGCCGGCTGCTCGTCGCAAACAATGAGCACACGACGGATCCGGAGGCGATCGAGCTCGTGAACCGCGCGATCGCGCGGTCCGGCCTGCATCCCGAGCTCACGCCCCAGGGCGCCCGGCTGGTCTCGCCGGAAGACGGGATCGACGCCGCGATTGGCCGGATCCTCGCCGTCGCGCTCGACTCGATGCGCGAGGGGACGTGGAGCCGGCTGAAGGCGTGCCGGCAGTGCCACTGGTCCTTCTACGACTATTCGCGGAACCGCTCCGCGACGTGGTGCTCGATGTCGATCTGCGGCAACCGGCGCAAGACGCGCGCCTACCGGCAGCGCCGTAGCGGTCGGCGCTAAAGGATGGTCTCCTAGGGCCCGAGCCGCTCGATCGTCCAGCCCTCGCGCGCGCGCGTGTACCTAAAGCGGTCGTGCAGGCGGTTCTCCCGGTGCTGCCAGAACTCGAATGCCTCCGGGGCGAGCCGATAGCCGCCCCAGTGGGGCGGCAGCGGGATCTCGCGGCCCTCGAATTCGGACTCCAGCTGCGCGAACCGCGTCTCCAGCTCCTCACGGCCGGCGAGCGGACGGCTCTGCGCGGAGGCCCATGCCGCCAGCTGCGCAAGGCGCGGCCTCGTCCGGAAGTACGCCTCCGACTCCTCGGGCTCCACCGGCTCGACGGTTCCCTCGACCCGTACCTGCCGGCCGAGCGCGTACCAGTAAAAGAGCAGCGCAGCATGCGGATTCTCGGCCAGCTCGCTGGCCTTGCGGCTCTCGTAGCCCGTGAAGAACGTGAAACCGCGCTCGTCCGCGCCTTTGAGCAGCACCATGCGGGCCGACGGCCGCCCGTCCCGTGTCGCGGTCGCGAGCGCCGTCGCCTCCGGAAGCGGCAGGCCCGCTGCCTCACGGAACCACGCCTCGAACTGTCGCATCGGCTCGCGGTCGAGGTCGGTCTCGTCCAGCGGCTGAGCCCGCGGATCGCTCACCTCACGTAGCGGCGCAGCGCGACGAAACGGTATCCGCGCCGCTCGACGAGGGAGATCACCTGGGGAAGGGCCAGGGCGTCGAGCATCGAACCGTCCTTCCCGGCCCCGAGGTGCATCATCACGACCGCGCCGGGCTGAAGTTGCTCGGCAACCCGCGAGACGACAGACGCGATTGACTGGCCGCCCGTCGTGCCCATCCAGCCCCAGGTGTCGATCGACCAGCGGATCGAGACATAGCCGAGCGCGTGCACGATCGCGAGCGTGCGTGGGTCGCGGTCGCCGTACGGGAAGCGGAAGAGGGGCCGTGGGTCGGCGTGGATGAGCGCGCGCAGCCAGTAGGCGCCGCGCGTGATGTCGCGGCGCACTTCGTCGGAGGAGAGTCTTGTCTGCGCCGCGTGGTCGTACGTGTGGTCGCCGATGTCGAAGCGGGCGCCGATCCTCCGCGCGACCCGGGGATAGCGACGGACCCACATCCCGGTGATGAAGAACGTCGCCGGCACGCGTCGGTGCTCGAGCGTGGCGAGGATCCGCGCCGCACCGCCGTCGTCGGCGCCGCCGTCGAACGTGAGCGCAACCACCTTCGCCCGCGTAGGCAGCCGCTCCAATTCGCCTGTGGACACTGCGTCACACTTCTGCGCGCGTGTCTGACACCCAGAAGCGGCCTGCGAAGCGGCACTGCTCCTGCGATTGTGGAACGCCTGTTGCGGTTCCGCGCGCGTGTCTGACACCGGGAGGAAACCGGCGAGCGCGGACGCAACGAGCGCCGCTACGAATGCCACGCGCTCTCCAGCAGCTCCCGCACCTCCTCGACGCCCGCCTGCCAGATGCGGAGCAGCTCCTCATCCGACCGCTGGTAGAGCCCGCCGAAGGACCCGTCGCTGATCAGCTGTCGCATGCCCTCCGGGCTTGCGACGCGGTAGGCGGCCTCGTCGAGCATCGGCTTTCGCTCCGTCGGCGGCTCGACGCCCGCGAGTCGCGTCCACGGGAAGTTCTCTCCCCAGTTGGCGTGCGAGTAC
>JBARRS010000100.1:0-4047 GCA_049644345.1 Gaiellaceae bacterium | reverse complement strand
CGATACTTCATGGGCATCGGCGACCCGGAGGGGATTCTCGAAGTGATCGAGCGCGGGATCGACATGTTCGACTGCGTCTGGCCGACACGGCTCGGCCGGACCGGCTCCGCGCTGACCTGGGAGGGGCGCCTGAACATGAAGAACGCGGTCTTCGCGCGCGACCCGCGCCCGCTCGACGAGGGCTGCTCGTGCCCCGCGTGCACGCGCTTCTCCCGCGCCTACGTGCGCCACCTCGTCAACCAGAACGAGCTGCTGGGGCACCGGCTCCTCTCCGTCCACAACCTGCGCTTCCTGCTCGAGCTGACTGCCGGCGCGCGGGCGGCGATCGAGCGGGGGGAGCTCGCCGCCTACAAGGCAGACGCGCTCGGGCGCCTCCGAGAACGCGAGGTCACATGGCTTTCCTCCTCGTAATCGTGGTCGTGCTCGCCCTGGTCTGGCTGCTGCTCGTCCGGCCACAGCGGCGGCGACAGCTGCAGCACACGAATCTGCTCGAGCGCCTCGCGATCGGCGACGAGGTGCTCACGGCCGGCGGTCTCTACGGCCGCATCCGCGAGATCGCGGGTGAAGAGGTCACGCTCGAAATCGCGCCCGGTACCGAGGTGAAGCTCGACAAACGGGCGATAGCGGGCGTCGTGGAGCCCGAAGAAGAGGCTGAGCTCGAAATGTCGAATCCCCCGGACGAAAGCTAAGCTGAGCCGAACCTCGGCGTGTCGAACCGGCGTCCACATCTCATCCTCGTCGGCCTGATTGTCGCGGCGCTGGTAGGCGTCGTGGCTCTGGCCGTGCCTGGCTCGCCGGTGCACAGGAAGGCGAGGCTCGGCCTCGATTTGCAGGGCGGGCTCGAGGTCGTGCTGAAGGCGCAGCCGCCGAGGGGCAAGACGCTCGACCCGAGCGCGATCGACCGGTCCGTCTCGATCATGCGGAACCGCGTCGACAAGCTGGGCGTCTCGTCGCCGGAGATCCGCAAGCAGGGCTCGAACCAGATCGTCATCGAGCTCGCCGGCGTCCACGATCCGGCTACCGCAGCCGCGATCATCGGGAAGACCGCACAGCTCGAGCTGTTCGACCTCGAGACCTCGCTCGTCGGCCCGTCGGGCGGGTCGAACGGGTCGACGGCGACGCCGAGCCTGACCCTCTACGGCCTGCTCTCGGCGGTCCAGGCCCAGGCGAAGAAGGGCACGCCCGAGGGGTACTACCTCTTCGACGCGACGAAGCGGAAGGTCGCCGGCCCCGCATTCACCCAGAGCCTGCTACTCGTCGCCGCGAACAAGAAGCACCTTCCGAAGGGATGGAAGATCCTCGCCGTCCCGCCGAAGACCGAGGTGATTTCCTGTAGCGCGAGCGACAATATCTGCCCGGGGCCGCAGGGGCCGTTTACCCCGCAGGGGACCGTCTACTACCTCTTCCTCCACGACTCCAGCGCCGAGAAGATCCCCGGCGTCAAGGGCGTGCCGCAGATGACCGGCAGCGACCTGAACCTATCCGGCACGCGGCAGGACTTCGACCCGCAGACGAACCAGCCGGTCGTGCTCATGAACTTCACGGGGAAGGGCTCGAGCAAGTTCCAGAAGGTGACGGCCGTGGAGTGGACGCGCGGAAAGGAGCGAAACAACACCCCGCAGCACTTCGCGATCGTGCTCGACAGCGAAATCAGGTCGTTCCCGCAGATCGACCCGACCAACTCGGGCCTCGCCGGCGGAATCACCGGCAACGCCGAGATCACCGGGATCCAGTCGATCTCGGAGGCGAAGAATCTCGCGCTCGTGCTCCAGACGGGCGCCCTGCCGGTCAACTTCCAGCAGATCGAGCGGACGGACGTGTCCGCGACGCTCGGCAAGGACTCGCTCAAGCAGGCGTACAAGGCCGCGATCGGCGGCCTGATCGTCGTCGTGCTGTTTCTGCTGCTCGTCTACCGCTTCCTCGGCCTCGTCGCCGTGCTCGGCCTTGGCATCTACGCGGCGTTCCTTTACGCGGCGATCCTGCTCTTCGGCGTCACGCTGACGCTGCCCGGCTTCGCCGGGATGATCCTGACGATCGGCGTCGCCGCGGACGCGAACGTCGTCATCTTCGAGCGGATCAAGGAAGAGGTGCGCGCGGGGAAGTCCGTCCGAGCGGCGATCGCGGCCGGCTACGCCAAGGGCTTCCACACGATCGTGGACGCGAACGTGGTCACGGTGATCACGGCGCTCGTGCTCTTCGCGGTCGCGACGGCAGAGGTGAAGGGGTTCGCGCTGATGCTGATGATCGGGACGGTGATCTCGCTGGTCACCGCCGTCGCGGCGACGCGCGCGATGCTCGGGTTGCTCGCGGGTTTCCGCTGGTTCGACAACCCGAGCTTCATGGGCGCGCACGGGACGCAGGGCTTGAAGTGGCTCCAGATCGACTTCATGCGGCGCCGCTACCTCTGGTTCGCGATCTCTGGGGCGGTGATCGCGATCGGGATCGGCTCGCTCGCGACGAAGGGCCTCAATCTCGGGATCGACTTCAAGGGCGGCAGCCAGATCACGTTCAAGACCCACCAGCCTGTGGCCCTGGACAAGGTCCGTGCCCAGGCGAAGGCGATCGGGCAGAACGACGCCGTGATCCAGGGGCGCGGCAAGGCGCTCCCGGGCGGGAAGTACAAGGACTTCCAGCTGCGGACGAAATCGCTGAGCCGCACGCAGCAGGACACCCTGTCGCGTGACCTGCAACAGAAGGTCGGCGCCTACGCGACCGGGGTCAAGAACGTCTCCTCGAGCTTCGGCCGCCAGATTGCCCGCTCGGCGATCATCGCGATCATCGTCTCGCTGCTCCTGATCGTCCTCTACATCGCGATCAGGTTCGACCTCAAGTTCGCGCTGCCGGTGATCGTGGCGTTACTCCACGACATCGCGATCACGGTCGGCGTCTACTCGCTGACCGGCAGGGAGATGACGAGCGCGACCGTCGCCGCGGTGTTGACCGTGCTCGGCTACTCGATCTACGACACGATCATCATCTTCGACCGCATGCGCGAGAACATCCCGCTGATGCGGCGGTCGCCGTTCGCGACGATCGCGAACATCTCGCTCTGGGAGACGATCCGCCGCTCGCTGGCGACGACGCTGATCACGCTGCTGCCCATCGCCGCACTGCTCTTCTTCGGCGGGGCGACGCTGAAGGACTTCGCGTTCGCGCTCATGGTCGGGATCGCCTCGGGCGCGTACTCGTCGATCTTCATCGCGGCGCCTCTGCTCACGATCTTGAAGGAGCGCGAGCCGGAGTACGCGCGGCGCAAGGAGGTCGCCCCCGAGCGTGTGGACGGCGACCGTGTGCTCGAGCGGGCGGAGGAGGCTGCCGCGGCCGAGCCCTCCCCGGCCGATCTCTCGCCGGTGACGGCCGTCCAGCACGAGGTCGCCCAGGCGAAACGGGAGCGGCGGCGGCAGCGGCGCCGCACCCGCCCCCATGGCCGATCGCGGTAACCCACTGCGGGAGCTGGCCGAGCGGGCGCTCGGTGGCGGCGAGGAGGCCAGAGCGCTCGCGGAGGAGCTTGCGGCCCGCTGGCGGAACGAGACGATTCGCATCGGCGAGCGGACCGGGGCGGGCCTGAATGGGCTCTTCCGCGACCTCGGGCTCGTCACGCGCGAGGAGTTCGAGGAGCTGGAGCTTCGCGTCGCCCAGCTCGAGCACCGGCTGCGGCTGCTCGAGCAGTAGTGGGGGTCCTCGAGCGGCTCGGAATCCCCAGGCTCTGGGGCGAGGACCCGGAGGCCGTCTGGCGGCTCATGCGCCGCGTCGTCCCGCAGGTGACGCTGTGGCTTGCGCCGGCGGCGGGTTACGGCCTCGATAGGGTGCCGCTCGAGGCGGGCGGGGTGATGGCGGCGAATCACTTCTCGGGCATCGACCACCCGTTGATCGGCGCGTTCTGCCCGCGTCCCGTCTACTACCTCGCCAAGGCCGAGCTCTTCGAGATCCCGGTCGTCGGAGAGATGCTCCTCTGGACGGGGATCATCCCGCTGCGCCGGGGCGAGAGCGACCGCGCGGCGCTGCGCCGGGCGCGCGAGCGCGTGCGGGCCGGAGACCTCATCGGCG
>JBARRS010000099.1:0-4042 GCA_049644345.1 Gaiellaceae bacterium | reverse complement strand
CGGCGCGCGCCGCCGGGGCGGATGAGGAGCGAATCGTGCGCGGCCTGCGCGACTTCCCCGGCGTGCCGCACCGGCTCGAGCCCGTCGGCGAGGTCGCAGGTATTCGCTACGTGAACGACTCGAAGGCGACGAACGTGGCAGCGGCGCTGCGGGCCCTCGCCGCTTACGAAGACGAGCCCGTGCACCTGATCCTCGGCGGCTCGCGCAAGGACGAGGACTTCGCGCCGCTCGCAGCGGCGATCGGGCCGAACGTGAAAGCGGTTTACGTGATCGGCGAGACGGCGGACGAGCTGGTGGCGGTGATCCCGGACACGATCCGAGCGGGCGACCTCGCGACGGCGGTGGAACTGGCCACGGCCGCGGCTGATCCGGGCGACGTCGTGCTCCTTTCCCCGGCCTGCGCCAGCTACGACCAGTTTCGGGACTTCGAGCAGCGAGGCGAGGAGTTCCGGCGGCTCGTGCAGAACTTGGCGGAATGAGGCAGGGGGACTTCGAACGGCGGTTGCTCCTCCTCGTCACGTTCGCGCTGGTCGCGTTCGGCCTCGTGATGGTGTACAGCGCGACTTCGGCGTCGGCCGCGCTCGCGAACGGCGATCCCGGCTACTACGTGAAGCGGCAGGCCGTCTACGCGGTGCTCGGGCTCGGGTTGATGGCGGCGCTCGCTCGCTTCGGTTACCGCCGGTTGCGGCCCCTCGCGCCGGCGCTCGTCCTGACGTCGCTTGGTCTCCTGCTCGCGGTGCTCGCGATGGGTCAGTCGGTGAACGGCGCCCGCCGCTGGCTTTCGTTCGGGCCGGCTGTGTTCCAGCCGTCCGAGCTCGCGAAGCTCGCGCTTGCCGTGTGGATTGCCTCGTACCTTTCGCGGCGCCGTCCGCCGCTGACGCTCAAGGAGCTCTGGCGCCCGATCGGCATGCTCACCGTCGTCTTCTGCGCGCTGCTCCTGCTCGAGCCCGACCTCGGGACCGCGATCGCGATCGTGCTCATGCTCGCCGGCGTCCTCCTCGTCGCGGGGACGCCCGGCCGGCCGCTGCTCGGGGGCCTGTCCCTCGTCGGCGCGCTCGGTCTCGCCGCGATCTGGTTCGAGCCCTACAGACGGGCGCGGATCTTCAGCTTCCTCAATCCGTGGGGCGACGCGCAGGGGGCCGGCTTCCAGACCGTGCAGGCGATGATCGGCCTCGGCTCGGGCGGGATCTTCGGCGTCGGGCTCGGGCAGAGTATCCAGAAGGCCAACTACCTGCCCGAGGCGCACACGGACATGATCTTCGCGATCATCGGCGAGGAGCTCGGGCTCGTGGGGGCTGCCGCAGTGATCGCCGGTTACGCCGCCTTCGCCTACGCGGGGCTCCGCATCGCGCTCCGGTGCCGCGACCCGTTCGGCAAGCGGCTTGCGGTGGGGTTGACAGTGCTCGTTTGCGGCCAGGCAGCGATCAACCTCGCGGCGGTAATGGGGCTCGCTCCCCTGACCGGGATCCCGCTCCCGTTCGTGTCGTACGGGGGCTCGAGCCTCGTCGTCGCGCTCGCCTCGGTCGGTGTCCTCCTTAACATCGCGGGCGATGCCGGAGCAGCGAGAGCTCGCATGCCTGATCGCAGCCGGGGGGACGGCCGGCCACGTGCTGCCGTCGCTCGCGATCGCGGAGGCGCTGAGCGAGCGGGGGGTGCGGGTGACGTTCGCCGGGTCGCCCGATCGCGTCGAAGCGCGGCTCGTCCCTGACGCCGGCTTCGAGTTCGACGCCTTCCGCGTCACGGGGCTGCCGAGGCGGCCGGGTCCCGCGCTGGCACGATCCTTCACGCTCGCCGTCCGAGCGCCGCGGGCGTGCCTGCAGATCCTGGCGCGCCGCCGGCCGGACGTGGTCCTCGGCGGCGGCGGCTACGTTTCCGGGCCGATGGTGTTTGCGGCGGCGCTGCGGCGGACGCCGGCGGCGTTGCTCGAGGTCGATGCGCATCTCGGGCTCTCGAACCGGCTCGCGGCGCCGTTCGCGCGACGCGTCTTCCTCTCGTTTCCGATCGACGGGAGGAGCGGCGCGAAATATCCCGTCACAGGCCGCCCGGTTCCGGCTCGATCGCGGGCTATCGCTCCAGAGGAGGCGCGACGACGCTTCGGGCTGCCGGCGAATGGGCCGGTCCTGCTCGTCTTCGGTGGCAGCCAGGGGGCGCTCGCCCTCAACGAGTTGGCGGTCGATGCATTCGGCGCGGAGGGCCCGGCCGTCCTGCACCTCTCCGGGGCGAGGGACTACGAGGCGCTCCGCGGCCGGGTTGCGAGAACCGACTATCTGCTGCTCGCCTTCACGGACGACTTTGGGGCGGCCCTGGCGGCGGCGGACCTCGCGCTCGCGCGCGCGGGCGGGTCGGTCTGGGAGCTGGCAGCGGCCGGCCTGCCCGCCGTCCTCGTCCCGTATCCGCACGCGACCGCCGACCACCAGACGAAGAACGCGCGCTATTTCGAGCACGCCGGCGGTGCCGTTCTCGTGCCGCAGAACGAGCTCACCCGCGTTCCCGGGCTCGTGCGGGAGCTGCTTGCCGCCCCGCCGCGGCTGGGTGAGATGCGCGAGGCGATGTTGCGTGTCGCCCGACCGAACGCTGCAGCCGAGATCGCGGAGGAGCTGATCGCGCTTGCCACCGCTTGACGGCCGCCGGATCTGGTTCGTCGGCATCGGCGGCGCCGGCTTGTCGGGCTACGCGCTGCTCGCGCACGCATGGGGAGCCGAAGTGGCCGGCTGGGACCGGGTGGAGACGCCCTACCTTCGGTCCGTGCGGGAGGCAGGCATCCCTGTGACGATCGATTCTGCCCCCGGCGAGCCGCCGGCGGGCTGGGAAGTCGTCGTTTCGACCGCCTTCCGTGACCATTTTGTGGCGGGGTCTGACCCCGTTACGAGCCGCGCGGCGTTTCTCGCCGAGCTCGTCTCGCTCCGGCCCTCGATCGTCGTCGCGGGCGCGCACGGAAAGAGCACGACCGCTGCGATGATCGCGTTTTGCCTCGATCGGCTCGGGCGCGACCCTTCCTTCCTGATCGGCGGCGAGGTGCCGCAGCTCGGCGGCAACGCGCGCGCTGGTTCGGGTTGGCTCGTCGCGGAAGGGGACGAGTCCGACCGGACGATCGCGGCGCTGCGGCCGGAGATCGCCGTAGTGACGAACTTCGATCTCGACCACCACTCGGAGTTCGCATCGCGGGCGGAGGTCGAAAGGCTGTTCGAGGAGTGGCTCGAGCAAGCGCCGCAGCCCGTCCGCGGAGATGAGCTCGAGCCGGCAGAGCTCGAGCTGGCGGTGCCCGGCGAGCACAACCGGCACAACGCCGCCTGCGCGCTCGCGGCGCTCGGACTTGCGGACGTACCCCGGGAGGAGGCCGAGCCTGTGCTACGCGAGTTTCGCGGCGTTGGACGCCGGCTGGAGGCGAAGGGCGAGGTCGGGGGAGTCACGGTCGTCGACAGCTATGCGCATCATCCGACCGAGATCGCGGCCGACCTCGCCGCCGCCGGACGGGGCGATCGACGCCTGCTCGTCCTCTTCCAACCGCATCTCTACTCGCGGACGCGGCACGTCGCGCGCGAGCTCGCGGCCTCGCTGGCGACCGCCGACGTGGTCGCGGTGACGGATGTCTATCCGGCGCGCGAGCAGGCTGTGGAGGGCGTCACCGGCAAGCTCGTCGTTGACGCGCTCGCCGAGCTGCGGCCGGGGATGACGATCGGCTGGACACCGTCCGTCGAGGAAGGCGCTCATTTCGTCGCGCGGCGGGCGCGGCCCGGCGATCTCGTGCTGACGATCGGCGCCGGTGACGTCGACCGAGCGGTGCCGCTGATCTTGGAGGCCGTCCCGTGAACATGGAAGAGGGCGTTTCGCTTGCGCGCTTCACGACTCTCGGGGCGGGCGGTCCGGCGCGCGCCTTCGCTCGTCCGGAGACCGCCGATGAGCTCGAGCAGGCGCTCACGTGGGCGCGGGAGCGGGAGCTTCCGGTGGCAACCGTGGGTCTCGGCTCGAATCTGCTTGTCGCCGACGAGGGGTTTGAAGGGCTCGTGGTCAAGCTCGACGGCGAGCTCGCGCGGGCCGAGGT
>JBARRS010000098.1:0-13653 GCA_049644345.1 Gaiellaceae bacterium | reverse complement strand
CCGAGGACATCCTCGGCGGCGCTGGCGCGACCATCATGGGCCGGAACATGTTCGGCGGCGGCCCGGGACCGTGGGACGAGTCGTGGAAGGGCTGGTGGGGAGACAATCCGCCCTTCCACCATCCCGTCTTCGTCCTCACTAGCCATCCGCGCGAGCCGCTGGAGATGCAGGGCGGAACGACGTTCCACTTCGTCACGGACGGGATCGGGTCGGCGCTCGAACAGGCGCGGGCAGCAGCCGGAGAGAAGGAGGTGTCTCTCGGGGGCGGGGCGTCCGTCGCCCAGCAGTACCTCGCAGCGGGTCTGCTCGACGAGATCGTCGTCTCGGTCGTCCCGATCCTGCTCGGAGGCGGCGCTCGGCTGTTCGAAAACGTGGGAGATGCGAAGGTCGAGCAGGTCGAGTCGGTCGAGGCGCCCGGGGTGACTCACATCAGATACGCCCGGGCATAGCTTTGTGCTGGAGCGGGGCGCACGCGGAGTCCGTGCGCCCCCAACCGTTTCACCTCACTCGAACCGAGAATCCGCGCTTTGGAAACACCGTCGTCGTGTCAGCAGCCCGGCTCCTCCCAGGCGCCCTCGGACACGGGCGGCTCGCCGAACCCGAAGGTGGGCTCGGGCCCCGAGCCGCGGGCGGGGTCGTCCTCGTCGTCGCGCAGCGAGAGCCAGGTGGCGCCCGACGGCACCTGGAGCTGCCACCCGCGGCCGCCTGGGTCCCCTTCCCAGAGCGCGTTCACGTAGCGCCACGCCTGCTCGGGCGTCGGGTCGGGCGGGAGCCGGCGGCCGAACTCCTCCCCGAGGACGGCCTGGTTCTCGCGGGCGTTCTCGACGGCCTCGGCGTCGGTCATGAAGGTCAGGGTGCCGTTGACGTCGTCCCAGACGGCCCAGTCCGCACCCGCGGGGATGAGGTAGCGGGTCTCCGTCACCAGCGGCCTTCGTCGGTCGCTGTCCAGTCTGTTGTCAGAAAAGCCAACGTTCCCAGACCATTATGCCCGGACGGATGACGTGCCGCCTCGGCGGCGGGCCAGTGGCGTACCGCCTCGGAGCAGGCGACTAATCGCTAGCCGGCACTCATCGCCGTGAGCCCAGCAAGCCCGGGCAGGGACCGTCCAAATCGGACAGGAGCCGGGGCCGGGCGCCTGAGTCGATGCGGCCGACTGGCGCCCCGGCGTGAGGGGGATGTGCCATCGCCCCGGCTCAGCCGAACAACGGAGCCGCGACGGTCAGAGGAACGCCGACGTCAAGGGAGCGACCTAGCGCCGTGGCGGACGCCGGCGGCGTATGAGCACGACGACCAACACGACCAGGAGCAACAGCAGGATCGGGCCGCTCCCGGATCGCGCGGCAAGTAGGGCAATGGGCATCGGCTGGGATCATCACCGATCGACCGTCCGATGAGTCCCTCTCGTCGCGCTGTGTACATCAAGCCTCTAGTGGGCCGGGGTCGTTTCGATCGACCATCTCCCTTCCAGGCATCGTCGGCCCCTGCTTCGCCTATGCCGAGCCGAGGAGATCGTCGAGGCCCAAACGCCGGGATCTAGATTTGAGACCGGCTTCGACCTTCGGAGGGGGCGCAGGCGGATATCGTGCCGGCAGTGGCCAGGCCTCCCTACAGCGGGCACTGCATGTGCGGCGGCGTGCACTTCGAGGTCTTGGAGGAGCCACTGTCGGCCGGCTACTGCCATTGCACGCGGTGCCAGCGCAGGACCGGCACCGCAGCCTCCGTGCAGGCGCGGATAGCGCCCGGCTCTTTCCGTCTTCTCGCCGGCGAGGAGTTGGTGCGGGAGTACGCGCCGGGCGACGGTTGGCCGAAGTGCTTCTGCTCCGTCTGCGGCAGTGCGCTCTGGAGCAAGTATCCGGACACCGGCGACGTCGGGAGCGTCCGGCTGGGCCTGTTCGATCCCGGCCACGGCATCCGGCCGCAGTGGCACTCGTATGTCGACTATGCGTGCGCGTGGGAGCCGATCCCGGACGACGGGCTCGAGCGCTACTCCGAAGGTAAGCCGCGCTAGCTGCGCTGATCACCCTTCGCGCTTTCGTGCTATGCGTTGTTGGCGGTGAAGCTTCCATCAGCGCCCGGTGGTGGCGGTTCAGGTTGCTTCAGATTCGGTCGAGCCTGGTTGTCTGTGCCCTGCCCGAACCGCTCGACCCGTCGAACGCGATCGAGCTTGTCGACGAAGGCGCGGTCGATGCCTGGGCCGGGTTCGCGAGCAAGGTGCCCAAGTTTCTCGGCCCACGATGCCCGCGATGGAGGCTTTACCCAAAAGGCGCCCAAGCACGAGTTACTGCTCAAAACCAGGGCCTTACGGCGGACCGGCGCGCAGACAGGCGCGCACGTCCTTGGTGAGCCGCGTTTTCCCTGCAAGCACCCGGTTACGCCAGGAGTCTTCAAAACCGGTGCGGTCGTGCAACCCACGGCTCGGTCGGTTCGACTCCGGCGCCGCTCCGTAGCAGCCGTGATCAATACAGCGACGACCTGCTCCAGGGCGGCCGTTCCAGGCTCGCCGCCAGCGCGTGGGCGCCGTCGCGCAGCACCGGCTCGCCGTTTCGAGCGTCTCGCCGCCACGCAGCGGCCGCAGGGACGCTGGCCCAGCGGAGGGCAACTGACTGACGCGCGTCGCGCTTCGACGAAGTCGTGCGGTCAGGCGGTCTCCGCCTGTCCGATCTGCTTGTGATTCGGGTAGTGCTTCCGACACACCGGATGGCCGTGGACCCGCAATCGGGACGATCGCGCAAAGCGATCGCACACCGTTGCGTCGCTGCAGAGTCAGAGCTATGCGTGTCGCAGATGCCGACGCTGCACGCGAAACGGATCGTGTGGGGTGCCAATATTCGGCGCGCCGGGCCGAAAGAGACGTCCTTCAGGCTAGATTCACGGACGGTACGCACGCGTAACCAGGGCTCATGATCGAAACGCACGCCGCTTCGGATCGTCCTAGGGTTGCCGCAGCAGGGCGATGGCCTGGGCCGGGAGCGGGAGGTGGCGGCCCGTGAGCGACGGCGTGGAGCGGCAAGCAGAGGTCTATCTCGGCGGCGCGCGCGGCCGGAAGCCTGCAGTTCCTGCTGACCTGACTCGTCTCGAGGCAAAGGCGCGGAAGGCGATGTCTGCGGCCGGCTTTGCCTATATCGCTGGTGGGGCGGGGTCCGAGAGCACGATGGAGGCAAATAGAGCGGCGTTCGAGCGGTGGCGGATAGTGCCGCGGTTGCTACGGGACGTTTCAATCAGGGATACGAGCGTCGAGCTGTTCGGCAAGCGATTGCCGGGGCCGTTTCTGTTGGCGCCGATTGGAGTCCTCGGACTCGCGCACCGTCAGGCAGATCTCGCCGCCGCCCGGGCGGCGGCCGGGGAGGGTATACCGATGATTTTCTCTAGCCAGGCGTCGGTAGCGATGGAAACCTGCGCGGCTGCGATGGGCGACTCGCCGCGTTGGTTTCAGCTCTACTGGAGTACGTCGAACGAGCTCGTGGCAAGTTTCGTTCAACGCGCCGAGGCCTGCGGCTGCAGTGCGATTGTGGTGACGCTTGACACGACGATGCTTGGTTGGCGACCCCGTGACCTCGATCGCGCTCACCTTCCGTTCCTGCTTGGGAGGGGCTTTGCTCAGTACACCTCTGATTCGGTTTTCAACTCGCTGCTCGCACGAATGGGGGCGGATGAGCGCGAGTCTTCCGGCCAAGTCACGCCCGCGGCGGCGTGGGCGCTCGTCCAGCTGGCGCGCGCGTATCCCGGGTCGTTTTGGTCGAACCTCCGCTCGGGACGGCCCCGCCGCGCCGTTCGGCTGTTCCTGTCTGTTTATTCGCGTCCGTCGCTGACTTGGAATGACCTTTCGTTCTTGCGAGGTCTCACGAGTCTGCCGATCGTGCTTAAAGGGATCCTGCATCCGGCCGACGCGGAAGCGGCGGTCGAGCACGGCGCAGACGCGATCGTCGTCTCCAATCACGGCGGACGCCAGGTCGACGGCGCGATCGCAGCGCTCGACGCGTTGCCGGGGATCGTCGAAGCCAGCGGCGGTCGCCTGCAGGTGCTCTTCGACAGCGGCATCCGCGGAGGAGCAGACACTTTCAAGGCGCTTGCGCTCGGAGCCCGTGCCGTACTCATCGGACGTCCCTATGTCTATGGCCTCGCGATCGCGGGAGAGGTCGGGGTACGCGAGGTGATCCGGAACTTCATGGCAGATTTCGACCTCACCATGGGCCTAGCCGGATGCGCTTCCGTCGGCGAGATCAACACTGAGATGCTCACCATTGGTTCGGCCCCGCACTCGCAGAGTGATCTCAGCTGCGAACGGGAGCACCCCACGCGGTTGTAACTCCGAAACGCCGATCGGCCTGCGCTGGGTGGTCACCTTGCCGGAGGCCGAAGGCTAGGCGGCTGATCCGGTCGCCGCGGCGCAGAGCTTCAACCTGCCGAACTCCGGTGCGGCCCGACAGCGCGGTGCTCGATCACGCGGTTGTCTCGGCGATCGTGTGCTCGAGGCGCTCGGTCAGCTCCCTGGCTGCGGCGACGGTCGGCTTCGCCGGGGTCACGGAGATCGGCTCGCCGACGATCACGCGTGCGGGGGAGCGGCCCGGATACGGAAAGCCCCGGGTGCCGATCAGCCGCACGGGGAAAACCGGCGCACCCGTCGTCAGCGCAAGCCGGGCGGCGCCGCGATGGTACGGCCTTCTCGGTAGTCGCTTCGAAGTGCCCTGCGGAAAGATCCCGAGCACCTCCCCGCTCCGGAGCAACGTCGCAGCGCGCGACATCGCCGTCGCATCGCCGGTGCCGCGCTCCACAGGGAACGCCCCGAACGATTCGAGCACCCGCGCGACCGGCCGGAAGCGCCAGAGCTCTGCCTTCGCCATGTACCGGACATGTCGTGGCGTTACGAGCGCGAGGATCCACGGGTCGAACATCGATTCGTGGTTGGCGACGAGGATGACGGGGTCGCTTGCGGGGATCCGCTCGGCGCCGAAGATCCGCACCCTGTAGAGGCACTGGATGATCGCGCGAGAGTGGCCGCGCTCGAGCAGGTCGTACGCTGTCAAACGAGTGCTTGGTTGAAGGGGCGGGTCAGCGTCAGTTGCACGTCGCGGAGGGTCCGCCTCCGGAAGGCGTGTGGGGTGCGTAAATTCGAAGCGGACGGTCGGAACCGCTTGTTTGCTGGGAAGAGCGTGTTTGCGTTCGGCCCTTCATCAGATCGTCACACGGATCGAGCGTACGCCCGTGCGCGCACCGCAGGCGAACGCCTACGCCGGCCTCAACGGGGACGCGCCCTGGGGTGGTAAACGGCATGTCGGCTCCTCCGCATACGCAGGAGCAGCGGCACGATCACCGCTGTGGGAATCACGGCGATCGCGATTGTCGCCAGTCTTGACGGTGTGCTGGGCGACTCTGGTAGCTGCAGGAACAGAATCGTGATGCCGAACGTCACCAGGAGAGCGCCCGGTCCGAGAAAGACGAGCAAGGAACGGCGGCCCGGCTTCCGGTAGGCCATGAAGAAGCCGAAGCAGTTGCCCAGCACGGGCATGAGGACCGATATGACCACGGTCTGGGTCTTCAGTGTCGAGAGGCTCTTGGGTACGTCGAGCCACTGTCTGCCGGCGGTGCGGACCCCGAGCGAAAGTAGGGCGCTGACAATCAGGCCAGCGAGGAATGCGAAGGTCATGGCTCGCGGAGCGACGGGTGCGCCTGCGCGAACCTCCAGTAGGCGGCGATGCCCATGGGGCTGATCGCTTTCGCTCATTCCGACCGGAGATTCGCTGTCATCATCGGAGACCGCTACTCAGGAGGTCGTTGCTGGTCGCCGTTGAGCTGGGAGCCCTCGGCGGCGACGAGAATCGCAGATGGCGAACGCACACGGCGCGCCCACGCTCAGTGCTGCGAATACGCCGAAGACGAACACCCCAATTAAGGCGACGAGCCCGAGGATCCCCTCCCCATGTAAAGAAGAGTACGAGCATGCCCCCGACAATCAATGAACTGCCCGAGCGGTTAGCGGCGGCTCGACCCCACTTTGCTCGAACCGCGACCTAAACTGAGTGTATGAGGGGTCTTCTAATCGGTCTGCTGCTAGCCGCCGCGCCGTGCCCGGCGATCAGCGTCAACCACACGCGCCCAGTGTCCGGCCACTGGTACAAGGCTGTGACGGTCCAAGGTTCGGCGGCCTGCAGCGGCTACGCGCGAACCTCGTTGTTCTCCATTCGGCTGAAAGGTCGGGTTCGATCAGCAAACGGCAAGACGAGCTGCTCGTTCTTGCTGACAAAGTCGAGCAGGGGGAAGCGACTCGTCGTGCTCGTCGTCACCATGCACGGCGGGGGCTCGTGTCCGCCGGAGCGAAAAGTCGCCTGGCGGACCACAATCCGCTGAGCCCTAGTGCGCCGCCAGTCGAGCTAGCGGCGGCGAAGAAGGAGGCCGATGAGGAAACCCGCGAGCAGGAGCTGAATCGGCGCCGGAAGACCGCCGCTCCTGTGCCAGCCATGGAGGCGATGACTCGGGAAGAGCTTTCGCCCGCCCGGCCGTGGGAGACGAAAGAGGTGCTCGAGGTCTGGAGAAGAAGCAGCGAGCGCGCCGGTCACCGCGGGATCGAACGGTCCGCGCACCGCGGCGAGGAGCAGGACTGCGGCGATGCCCGAGCCGGCCTCGAAGCGGCGGTCGGGGATGTCACCGTGCGGCATCCGATCGCCGACGAGGTGGAGGAGCAGTCCGAGTGGCAACGAGCCGAGCCGCGAACGGACGAGCGCACCGCCGGCAGCACCGGTCGCAACGTGAAGGGAGACGATCAGGCTGCGAGCTTAGCCTCGCGGTGTCGTCCTTCGGCTCCTCTGCGACAACCAGAGGCGGCTACGCTCGGGCGAGAGGGACGAATACGCCCTTATTTTGACACCTCACAGGGATCGCGGGTCAGCTCGGTCGTGCCGATCTAGCAAATCGAACCGAACGGCGGTGCGGCCCCGCGCAGAGTCTCCCAAAAGGGAGTCTCCCTGATGAGGTGAGCGATGAACCGACAGCGCCCGAAACAGATTCAAGCCGTAATCGTCGGCTTGGCAGCGCTCGTGCTTATTGCAGCCGCACAGAGTGACGCCGCGCGCCGCTCGCTTCCTGCCTGCACGATCACCGGCACGCCCGGCGACGATTATCTGATCGGCACGCCCGGCAACGATGTCATCTGCGGGCTGGGCGGCAACGACGTGATCGAGGGTATGGGCGGGAACGACATCCTGATCGGCGGACCCGGAAACGACGTCCTCGACGGCGGCAACGGGAACGACATCCTCTACGGCGGGCCAGGGAACGACGTGCTCAACGGAGGCAACGGAAACGATGTCCTCTACGGCGGCCCGGGAAACGATCGTCTCCAGGGCGATGCCGGCCGCGACCGGATCTACGGCGGCCCGGGCAACGACACGATCTGGGCCTGGGACGGCTACCCCGATTCCGTCGACGGCGGCCCAGGCATCGACCGCGCCTTCGTCGACAAGCTCGATCGCGTTCGACGGGTCGAGCGATTCGGGTAGGGCACAGAAAGAGAGCCGTGCTTTCGCTGCAAGCGGACGATTTTGGCCGTGGTCTTCAAAACCGGTGCGGTCTGGCAACCCCAGGGTGGGTCGGTTCAACTCCGGCGCCCCCCGACTTGCCGCATTCGTCTCAAACCACTTCCGTGGAAACGCCAAAACCCGCCCGCGCGTACGGGGAGATGGGGCAGGTTCTCGGGAGCGAGCCTAGAATCTCCCGGGGTCATGAACGAGCGGAATCTCGCCAGAGAGCTTGCTCTGATAGCGACGGAGGTCGATTCGCTCGCAAAGGCCCTCGTCCAGACGAAAGCGGAGCTGGCGCACGAAGCCGAACGGCATCGCCGGGCTCAGGGCGAGGCGAACGAGCTTCGTCAGCAGCTCCGGTACACCCGTCGTCGGGCGCAGAAGGCCGAGCACGAGTTCGCCAAGCTCGCCTCGAGCGTCGAGGCCGGCGCCCACCGGGTCGATGCACGCGAGCGCGAGCTCCAGGCGCGGCTCGAGCAAACAGTTGCCGCGAACGACCAACTTCGGCACGAAGTCGAACGGAAAGAACGCCAGCGCCGCGCGTTGGAAGTGAACCTCCACGAGTTGATGGAGAACCTTCGTAGCGCCGCCCAGGAGGTTGGACGTACGAATCCGGCTCCCCCGAGTCCAGACGAGGAAGTAACCCTGATCCGGCAACCCACCAACGGCGAGCTGTAAACGACTGCCGTCTAGGCGCCCTTGCCGGCGGCCAACACCGGTGCGGTCGTGTAGCCCACGGCTCGGTCGGTTCGACTCCGGCGTCCGCTCCGCTGAGCCGAAACCCTCCATCTGCGAGGGTGTCCCCTAAGTCTGACGCCTGCCGAACAGCTTCGGCAGCACGCCTATCTTCAACCTGCGGCGATCAGAACGAACGCAAGGACGATTGCGACCGCAGGAAGGCGAAGGTACAGGCCCAGCAACATGGCGAGGCTCCTCTCGGTTGGGGCACGAGGGCGACCGTGCTCTGCCCGATGATCCTGCTACGACCCCGGTGGTGTCAACCGGAGGCGGGAGGGCTTGTGACGGAATGCCGGAGAGTTAGGGTTCTCCCGATGAAGGTCGGGATCGTGGCTCCCTTCTCGTGGTCGTACATGGGCGGTGTCGGCGAGCATGCCGACGGCCAAGCGGAGGCGCTGCAGGGGTTAGGGCTCGAGACGAGGGTGATCATCGGGGACGATCCGCCGGGGGGTGTGTCTCGGCTGTTTCACCCCGACGCCCCCCGTCGTGATCCTCGACCCGGCAGGGTCGTCTCGGTTGGCACCACGGTGACGGTGCCCGCGAACGGCTCGCGGGCGCACATCGCGCTGACCCCGGCGGCGCCGCTTCGCATTCGGAGGTTGCTCGAGCGGGAGCGCTTCGACGTGATCCACGTTCATGAGCCGATGACGCCTGCGATCGGCGTCGCCGCGCTTGCGTTTGCCCGCTGCCCGATCGTCGCGACGTGGCATGCGACGGGTGAATCGCGTTGGACGAGGTCGGCGCTGCCGCTGTGGGGCTTCCTGATGGAGAGGATCGATTACCGGATCGCAGTCTCGGAGCTGGCGCGGTCAGCGGCAGTCCGCCACTTGCCAGGCGACTACGAGATCATCCCGAATGGGATCACGATCCCGGCGCAGGCCGATCCGGGCGGCCGCCGGAACACAGTTGTCTGCGTGGGACGCAACGATCCGCGCAAAGGGCTCGAGATCCTGCTGCGCGCGTGGCAGGAAGTGCATGGCCGGACGGGCGCCCGCCTGCGACTGGTCGGAGCCGATCCGCAATCGGTGCGGCTGCTGATGACACGGCAGCGTCTGTCGGCGGAAGGGGTCGACCTGCTCGGCGTGCTTGTCGGTGAGCCGCTGACCGCCGAGCTCGGGAGGGCAAAAGCGTTGGCGGCACCCTCGCTTGGTGGAGAGTCGTTCGGGATGGTGCTTGCTCGGGCGTTCGGCTGCGCGACGCCTGTGGTGGCCTCGGACATCCCCGGCTACGCGCAGGTGATGTCCCCGGAAATAGGGATCACCGTCCCGCCCGGCGACGTGGGCGCTCTCGCGGGGGCTTTGATCGCGCTCTTGCAGGACGAGCCTCGGCGCCGGAGCCTGGGCGAGGCTGCTCGAGCGCGCGCCCTCGAGCGATACTCGTGGAGCCGGCTGGCGCGGCGGCTGCTCGCGATCTACCAAGGATTGACCTCTACGCCGGGCATGAGAGGATCGCTTGGCGAGCCGACCCGTGTGTCGGCCGCCCCGGAAGGCACTTTGTCCGACACGTCGAGCAGTATCGAATCCCCGCGATGATCAGCGTCCTAACGGTCTTCGGCACTAGGCCCGAAGCGATCAAGCTCGCGCCCGTGATTAGGGAGCTCGAGCAGCGGCAGGAAACCTTCGAATCGCGGGTCTGCGTCACCGGGCAGCATCGTGCGCTGCTCGACCAGATGCTCGATCTCTTCGGGATTCGGCCCGATTACGACCTCGCTGTCATGAGCCACGACCAGTCGCCCACGGACGTGACCCTTGGCGTTCTCGCGGGGCTGCGGCACGTTCTCGCGAGGGAGGAGCCCGACTGGGTACTGGTGCAGGGGGATACGACGACGACGATGGCGGGAGGGCTGGGCGCCTTCCACCACGGCTGTCGCGTCGCCCACGTCGAGGCGGGCCTGCGAACCTTTGACCAGCGCGATCCCTGGCCGGAGGAAATGAACCGTAGGGTGGCCGGCGTCATCGCCGATCTCCATTTCGCGCCGACGGCCGCCAGCGCAGACAACCTCTATCGGGAGGGAGTCTCGAGGGACCGGTTGTACGTGACAGGCAACACGGTGATCGATGCACTCCGGCTCGTGTCGGCGATCCCGTTCGAGCCGGGCGGAACGGTCCTGGCCGAGATCCCACTCGAAGGCAAGCGCGTGGTCGTCGCAACGATGCACCGAAGAGAGACCTCTCGGCAGGCTCTCGGGGAGCTTTGCGGCGCGCTGATCGCAATCGCGGGCCGGCACGAGGACGTCCAGATCGTCTGTCCGGTCCATCCGAATCCGAGCGTCGGCCATACCGTGCGCGACCTGCTCTCCGGGATCAAGAACATCACGCTGGTTGCGCCGCTTGACTACCAGCCGATGATCTGGCTGCTGAAGAGGAGTCATTTCGTGATCACCGACTCGGGCGGGCTGCAGGAAGAGGCGACGGCAATAGGCAAGCCCGTGCTCGTGATCCGGGAGAAGACCGAGCGCCTCGAAGGCATCGCCGCCGGGACGGCACGTCTGGTAGGCACCGACGAACACGTTCTCGAGACGTGGGCGATGAGGCTCCTTTCCGACCCCATCCTCTACGAACGCATGGCGCGCGTGACCGACTCGTACGGCGACGGCCACGCAGCACGCCGGATCGCCGACACCCTCAGTGAGCACTCGTCCGACGACCGGGACGATCCTGGCCCACGATCCTGAGGCGCTCGCGGCGACATCCGCCGGGCTGCGGGCGTGGATCTCCTCGGGGGCATGCCAAGGGGCGAACGGGGCGTTTGTCGCCTGGTTCGACCTCGCTAACAGCTGCCGCTCCTACGACTACCCCGAGATCAGCGGCTACGCCCTGACCTACCTTGCAGGCCAGACGTCCCTCTCAGAACGCGAACGCTCGGCAGGGCATCGCGCAGCAGAATGGCTGAGCGAGCGAGTGCGGACAGGCAATCTTGCCGCCAGGGACGGGTGGGACAATAACGCTGTCTACCTGTTCGACCTCGGGATGATCGCCGCCGGGCTTCTATCGTTCGGGCGTCGCACCGAGGTCGACCGGTACCTCGAGACCGGCCGTCTTCTCGTCAGCTTCCTCCGAGACGAGACGCGCTCCACCCGGTCGATCTCAGCGGTCTCTCGTCGGGGTCCCCACTCCGAGCGCGCGAGCTGGTCGAGCCGCGGAGTGCCACACCTCGCGAAGCTCGTTCAGGCATTCCTGCTCGCCGAGGAGCTTGAAGACAGAGCGGACAAATCCGTCTCAGCCCGGCTGATCGAAACCGTCAAGCATCTCCAGGCCGCCGACGGGCGCATGCCAACAGAGGGCGAGGCGACGATCATGCTTCACCCGCACTTGTATGCCGCCGAGGGGCTGTGGATCTGGGGAACGGCGGCCAACGACGAGGACGCGCTCGGACACGCCAGGATGGCCGTCGAATGGGTCTTCACGCATCAGCTCGAGCAGGGCGGGCTGCCGAGATTCGCGGCGAACGGCAAGCAACACGGCAGGGCCCCCGAGCAGTCCGACGTGACCGCGCAAGCGGTTCGCCTCGCGCTCGCCCTCGGCTTGCGCTCCCGCGCAGTCGATCGCGCCCTCACACGGCTGATCGAAGTCGCGCGTGGCGACGAGCGGGGGCTGGCGATCGTGTACCAGCCGGATTCCGGGGCCATCCACCTCAACACCTGGGCAACGCTGTTCGCTGCTCAGGCGCTCGCGATGGCCGTAGTCGCGGCGGCACCGATCTCATGGCAGGAACTGGTGTAGGCGCCGTGCCTAGACGGGGCGAGCCGCACCCAAATTGAGACAGTGGATCCTCCAGGCGCTTGCGCGGCTGCGTCACGGCTTGCGTTCGGCTGGTCAACTGGAAGCAGCGTTGGGCTCAATCGCGACAGTTGGCTTAGCTCCTCCGCCTGTCCTCAGCCAGGTCGGCGTCATCAATCCGCTCTGGGGGTTTGGAGGGCAGTTCGACACCGATCTCTTTACCCCGAAGGGCGAGCCTGACGGAATCGGACCGGAGCAGCTCGCCGCGCTACAAGCGACGATCGCCAACCTGCACCTCGGTCACAGTCGTATCTTCGTCCGCCGCGAGACTGTCGCACCGACGCCTCAGGGCCACGCCGAGCGCGAGGCGCTAATGAACACGATCGCGCTGGCGCAGCAAGCTCGTGCGAACCTGAATCTGACGTGGTGGTACGGCCCCTACCCGCCAGACCCGCAAGGACGCAGGGAGCTCATGGCCGGCTTCGCCGGGATCGTGGAGGAAGGTCGAAGACGCGGGTACGACTGCATCACTCACCTCACCATCCAGAACGAGGTCAACTCGGTTGACATCGCCCACCAGCACGACCCAAAGAAGTCGATGGAGCTCTACAGACTTCTGTACGAGGACCTCGACGAGTCGTTGCGAGCCCTGCCGAATCCCGCCGATGACTCAGCAACGTTGCGCGATGCCGTCCAGCTCGTGGGCGGCGACCTCGTCGAACGCGGCATCGCATCGCAGGACGACTGGCTCCGGTTCATGCAAGAGCAGATGGCGAGCCTGCTGGATGGCTACTCGATCCACGTCTATTGGGTTCAAGGCGATTTCAAGAAGTTCGAGAAGCGGCTGAGCCACCTGCTCGACCTGGTCGCGGAACTGAAGATCGAGAAGCCGATCTACGTGACGGAATACGGTGTGAAGGCCTCGAACACGGGCGAACCAGGGACGATCGACGGGATGAACGTCGAGCACATGGTGGAAACCGCTTTCGAACACGCCTGGTTCAACGCGCTCGCGCCGCAGTTCGGTTGCGTCGGCCTTTCCAAGTGGGCGCTCTACCGCACGGACGGCTCGAGCTTTGGCGGCTGGGGCATGATCGACGCCCCCAGCAAGAACTTCGCCCGCACGCCGACTTACCGCGTGACATGGCTCTTCGACCACCTAACGGAGCCGGGATGGAAAGCGGCTGGGCTAGGGCGCGGCTCGAACTTGCTGGTGGGCGCATTTCGCGCCCCGAACGGCAACCAGTCAGTGGTGACGCTGAATCGTCGTTCGCAGTCTCAGCAGGTGCGAGTCGAGGGCCTTCAACCGGGTGCCGGCTATTTTGCGGCGGTTTGGAATCGCGAGGGTGACGGCGCTCTGCATGCGCTGAGGCGCTTGAGCACGGACGCCGTCGGCGCAGCCACGATCACCGTTCCAGGCCATGGCCTCGTGGCGCTATCGCAAAAGACGATCGGATTCCAGTGAAAGCGCGTGACCCTCGGGGCGGCGGTTCGGAGATCTGCGATTCGTGCCAACTGTTGCGTGAAGGGTTGCGGGAGTAGAAAATGAATAGGCTCCACGCGTTGCCCAGTCATCGAAGTGGAGGAAACCCATCGTGGCCAAGAAGGTGCTGAACCCGCCTGCAAGAACGGCGAAGAAGGACGGCGCCTCGCCGGCGAAGAGCCGCGCGGCCGCTCAGGCC
>JBARRS010000097.1:0-3691 GCA_049644345.1 Gaiellaceae bacterium | reverse complement strand
CACCGGCCCCGTCGAGCCCAAACGGGCTGAGTAGCTCCCAGTGTGCGCCAAGGTGCCGAGCACGGGCGTGAACGCCCCGCTCACGCTCCACGAACCGAGATTGCCGCTCTCGAAGCCGGGATTCTGGACGGCGTTCCCACCCGGCGGAGGAGGTGGAGGCGGAGGCGGAGGAGGCGGAGGCGGCGGTGAGGCGCTTGAGCCGCTGAGGGCCACGTCGTCTAGGTAGAAGTAGGTCGGATCACCGGCATAGCCGTCGTCGTGGTCGTTGAACCACAACACGACCGTCTGACCCGCCCAGGCGCTCATGTCGACGCTCACGCTCGTCCAGGCACCCGAGTTGGAGCAGACGTTGAGCACACTCGCCAGCGTCGCACCAGAGGTGCTGCGGATCTGCATCTGGATCTGGTCGTAGGTGAGCGTGTCCGGACAGTGCGGCTGATACCAGAAGGTCAGCCTCGAACTGCCCGTCGGGACGGTCACCGTCTGCGCCAGCGTGCTATTGCCATTGACGGCACTCGTCGAGCCCAGCCGAGCCGAGTAGCTCCCGCTGTGGGCCGAAGTGCCCAGCACGGGCGTGAACGCCCCACTCGCGCTCCACGAACCGAGATTGCCGCTCTCGAACCCGGGATTCTGGACGGCGTTCACACCCGGCGGAGGAGGTGGAGGCGGAGGAGGTGGAGGCGGCGGCGGGGGCGGCGGAGGCGGCGAGCTGCCGGAGTCGTCGTAGCTACCGAAGTCCTGCGTCCAGTACAACGTCCCGTTCGAGCTCGCGGCGGCGGAGACGCCAATGACTCGGTAGTTCGAGCCCTCGATGTTGGCGCGATGCCCCGCCGAGTTCAGCCACGCAGTCATGACGGCCTGCGGCGTCGAGTAGCCGTAGGCGATGTTCTCGCCGATGTACGAGCTGGCGGTCGGGTAGGCACATGCCGTCAGGCGGTCGACCCACGTGCGGGCGACCGGCGGCGCCGGATCGTCGTGCTGCATGTACGCGTAGTACGCCATGTGCCGCGACTTCCAGATCGCGGAATTCGTCAGCGTCGGCGAGACCCTCAAGGCTTGAAGGCCCATGGCGGTTCGGTGCTGGTTGACGAGGTCGACGACCTGCTGCACCAGGTCCTGACGAAGCGTTCCCCAGGTGCTGCCCGGGGTGCAGTTGCCGACGACCGCGGAAGCAAGGCCCGTTCCGAGCGGAAGCGCCGACGGCGACGCGACCGCGACAGCCGCCGCGGCGAGCCCGACTGCCGTCAGGCGCTTCATTGACTTCAACATCAGATGCCCTCCCGTTAAGCGTCCGATTGACCACAGCGTCGAAGGACGGCTTCGACCAGCCGAACGGGATGGAGTCCTACGTCGCAATGGACTTCGGCCCGGAACCCGGTTCTCCCCAATCCCCCCTTCGAGGACGGCTGAGAGTAGCACGGGTAAGGCCGAACCCGACACCCGCCCACGAGCGCCGAGCTCGGCCCAGAGGGGGCGATCGTGCAGAGGGAACTACATTCGACCGCCTCGCGGGGATGATCGGCAGACGCTGTGCGGCGCTTGAACCGCTAGAACAGCTCGGGGCACCACGGCTGGCGCTTGGTCCGGAAGAGCTCGTCGGCCCTGGCGACCGCGTCCTTGCTCAGCTCCTCGAGCCGCTCCGCGCGAAGGAGCTGGTCGAAGGTGAAGCCGCCGAGATAGACGGAGCCGAGCTCACCGGCGGTCAGGCGGATGTCCGCCTCGGCCGTCGTCCGCTCGGCAGTCCCTTCCGCGAGACGCCAGCGTGCCTGGTTCCAGGGGCAGAACTCGTCACGAACGTCGAAGACGATCGCTCCGTCGCCTTTGTAACCGCGGGCCGAGAGCGCCGCGCCGACGTCGACCAGCCGAACCCAGACGGCTTCGACGACCGAGAACCCCATCCGCCGCGGCTCGCGGAGCCAGAGAAAGAGGGGATGGTCGAGCGGCAGCCAGTGGGCCCGGATTCTCGCGACCCAGTCGACCGCGAGCAGGTACCGCCAGATCGCAGCGAGCGCGCGTGGTGAGGTTCCGACCGCCTCCACCACTTCGAGTGCCGTCTCAGAAACCATGTGCTGTGCCGCGAAGTCGAGCCGGTAGAGCGCGTACGCCTCAGCCCGGCCCTCGATCTCGACGACGACGCGCACCTGCCTGCCGTCCCGCTGCCCGGGCGGCTCGAAGAAGCGGCGGGCTCGCCACCAATCGGGCGTGCGCGTGAACATCCCGACGGTCTCGAGCCGGACCCGGTCGTAGATCGCAGGAAGCACGTCGAGAGCCTCTTCCTCCGTGTCGAGGATCCGCGCCTGGCCAATGGGGTCGGGGTCGCGCAGGAGCGCGTGCTCCTTCGGCAGGTCGATGTCCCCGGCCAGGGAGGCGAGGCCGTATCCGTAGCGCCCGTAGATCCCGCCCTCGGACGCGTAGAGCGTCGCGAGAGCCTCGCCGCGCTCGTGGGCGTCGGCAAGCTGCCGGCGCATCAGCTCGCTAAGGGCGCCACGCCGGCGGTGCGTCGGCAGGACGCCCACCGCCATCACGCCCGCAGTCGGAACGGCGGCGCCGCCGGGCACAGTCGTCTCGAACAGGTACGCGCCCGCGCCGCCGATGATCGAGCCGTCTTCGAACGCGGCGTGCACGCGTTCCGCCGGCAGGATCGGCGCGAAGCGCTCGACGTCCTCGGCAGTTGCCCGCAGTCCGAAGTAGTGCCAGATGGGATCGAGCGCCCCGCGTACCTCGTCAGGAGCGCAAACCCTGACCTCGATAGCCATTGGTGCCTAGACGACCCGCTCCAGCGGCGCGTAGTCGAGCATCAGCCGCCGCTCCGTGCCGTCGCCCGCAAAGCGAACCGTGACGACGCCGCCCGGCTCGATCCGGGTGACCACGCCTTCTCCCAGCGTCCCGTGGCGGACGGAGTCGCCGGTCGAGAGCACCGGCACGTCCACCCGAGGCGCGACGGTCGGCGAGCCGTACGAGGCCCAGGACGCCGGTTGCAGCTGGTGACGCTCGACACCCTCGTCCGGCAGCTCGTCGAGGAAGCGCGAGGGCAGGTTGTACGAGCGGTTGCCCCAGAGAGACCGGGCGCTTGCGTGCGTCAGGACGAGGCGCTCTTGCGCGCGAGTCATCCCGACGTAGCAGAGGCGGCGCTCCTCCTCGAGCGAGTTCTCCTCGAGCGAGCGCGAGTGCGGAAAGATCCCCTCTTCCATCCCGATCATGAACACGGCTCGGAACTCGAGCCCCTTGGCGTTGTGAAGCGTCATCAGCGTGACGAGGCTCTGCTCGCCGCGAATCGCGTCCTGGTCGGAGTAGAGCGAGATCTCCTGGAGGAAGCCGGAGAGGCTCGGCTCCGGCGACTGCTGCTGGTACTCCTGGGCGACCCCGACGAGCTCCTGCAGGTTCTCGGTCCGACCCTGCGCCTCGATCGTCCGCTCTGCCTCGAGCGAGGCGATGTAGCCGCTCCGTTCGAGCACGCGCTCGAGCAGCTCCGGAACGTCGAGCTCGAGCGCGCCGGCCATCAGCGACTGCAGCGTCGTTCGGAGCTGGGCCACGGCGCGGAGCGGCGCGGCGCTCACACCGGCCTCCTCCCCATGCTCGAGCGCCTCCCAGAGCGAGATTCCATCAGCGTCCGCGTAGGCGGCGAGCTTCGCGAGCGTTGTGTCGCCGATCCCGCGCCGCGGCCGGTTCGCGATCCGCACGAGCGAGACCG
>JBARRS010000096.1:0-7927 GCA_049644345.1 Gaiellaceae bacterium | reverse complement strand
CTGGGGATCGAACGGATGTCCGCGCTCAGGGGTCTTCCGGACCGTGATCAGACGGTCGCCCGTCGCGACGATGTCGACCTCCTGGTAGAAAACGCGGTCCTCCGCCCGGATGCAGATCGGCACGAGGAAGACGCCGAAGACATAGTGGTCGTGCCCCTCGAGGCGTGGACGGGGCTCGTCGTCGTGCCGCGCCGGTTCGAGCAGGAGCTCGAGCGCTCGCTCGTGGATCTCCCGCGGGAGCGCATCGTGGAGCTCGCGCTCGCTCGGGTCGAGCAGATCGAGCCAGCGCGAGTCCTCGGCCACCGGCACCGAGGCTAGCGCGGTCGTCGGCTACTCCCATCGCGGCTGTGCGGCACGTCCTACCCTTGTGCCGATGACAACTGCAGCCCCTCGGCTGCTTCACCTCTCGCTCGTCGTGGGAAGTGATCTCCTGGACCGCGAGGGGTCGAGGCTCGGGCGTGTCGACGACCTGATCGTTCGTCTCGGTGAGGACGAATACCCGCCGGTGACGGGCGTTGTGGCCACCGTCGCCAACCGCCAAGTCTTTGTCCCCGCGGATTTGATCGCGGACCTCGAACATGGCCGCGTGGCGCTGCGCGAGGTCCGCCTCGACCTGCAGCCGTTCAGGCGGCGCCCCCAGGAGGTCTTGCTCAAGAAGGATGTTCTCGATCGCCAGCTGATCAACGTGGACGGAGCGCGACTCGTGCGGTCGAACGAGATCGAGATCGCCCGAATCGACGGGTGGTGGCGGGTCGTCGGCGTCGACATCGGGCCGCGCGGCCTGGTTCGTCGCCTTGTCCCACGTGCGCTTGCAGACCGGATAGACCCCGGGCCTTTCCTCGACTGGAACTCGGTCGAGCCGTTCACAGGCCATGTCCCGACGGTCCGCCTGCGCGTGCCGCATCCGAAGCTTGCCCGTCTACATCCTGCCCAGCTCGCCGATCTCGTCGAGGCCGCCTCGCACCAGGAGGGCGAGGAGATCATCGAGGCGGTCCAGCGTGACCCCGAGCTCGAGGCGGACCTCTTCGAAGAGCTCGAGAGCCACCATCAGCTCGAGTTCATTGCGCAGCGCTCCGACGCGGAGGTCGCCGAGCTGCTGAGCCGAATGGAGGCCGACGACGCCGCCGACCTGATCGGCGACCTGCCGGAGGAGCGTCGCGAGGACGTGCTCGAGCTCTTGCCTGCAGTGCAGCGGCGGCGCATTCGCGCGCTCACCGGCTACGACGAGGCGAGCGCGGGCGGATTGATGTCACCCGACTTCGTCGTTCTCTACACGCAGGCGACGCGAGACGAGGCGTTGGCAAAGGTGCGCAGCTCGTCTGCTCCAGCCGAGGCCCTCGCCGCCGTCTTCGTCGTCAGCACCGCGCGGCGGTTGAAAGGACAGGTTGCCGTGGTCGACCTGCTTCGCGCCGACGAGGGTCGGCTGCTCGGAGAGCTGGCCGCGCCGGCTCCGAGCGTCCGCCCTGACGCGGACCTGGAGGAGATCGCGCAGCTGATGGCCGACTTCGACCTCACCATCGTCCCAGTCGTCGACAAGGACGAGCGCCCGCTGGGGGTCGTAACCGTCGACGACCTACTCGAGCTGCTGTTACCGCGCGGCTGGCGGCGCCAGTTCGGCGTGCTCGGCGGCGGGTAGACCGCTACGCTCACCAGCGCGATGAGGTTGCTCGAGCGGTTGAGCGACGGGAGTGCGAGTACGCGCCGCAGCGCGTCTCTCTCAAGCCGCTCGCGGCGGGCGGCTTTCATTTCGCCTGCGCCGGCTCGGCCGTCCGCGTAATCGGCTTCTCCTCAAGCTCGCGGCGCTCTTCGCCTTCCTCGGCCCGGGCCTGATCGCTGCCAACGCGGGCAACGACGCCGGCGGCATCGCAACCTACGCCTCGGTTGGGGCGAAGTACGGCTACGACCTCCTCTGGATGATGATCGTCATCACCGTCTCGCTGATCGTCGTCCAGGAGATGGCGGCGCGGATGGGCGCGGTCACCGGCAAGGGGCTTGCGGAGCTGATCCGAGAGCAGTACGGCGTCCGCTGGTCGTTCTTCGCCACAGCCTCGGTGCTGCTGGCCAACCTGGGCATCTGCATCTCCGAGTTCGTCGGCATCGGCGCGGCCCTGGACCTCGCCGGGATCCCGTTCCAGCTGTCGGTGCCGATCGCCGCGTTGCTGATCTGGTTCCTACTTGTGCGCGGCTCTTACAAGACTGCAGAGCGCATCTTCGTCGCCATGACGATCCCTTTTTTCGCCTACCCGATCGCCGCCGTTCTCGCCCACCCCGACTGGGGCGCGGTCGGCAAGGCGATCGTCGCTCCGCACATGCAGACGAACAGCGGATATCTCCTGCTCTTCATCGCCACAGCGGGGACGACGATCACACCGTTCATGCAGCTCTATGTTCAGTCGGCTGTGGTCGAGAAGGGCATCGGCCCGGAGCAGCTGAACGCGGAGAGGGCGGAGGTCGCCTCGGGCTCTCTCTTTGCCAACCTCGTCGCCGGTTTCATCATCATCGCGACAGCGGCGACTCTCTTCGTGCACGGCGATCACACGGTCAACAATGCTGCCGACGCGGCACGGGCCCTGAAGCCTTTTGCCGGTCGGTTCGCCGAGGTTCTGTTCGCGATCGGCCTACTCGGCGCGAGCCTGCTCGCCGCGGCGATCTTGCCTGTGACGGCTGCATACGTGATCGCCGAGACGTTCGGTTTCGAGAAGGGGATATCCCACCGCATCCGCGAGGCGCCCGTGTTCGTCGGCGTCATCACCGCCTTGATCGCGATCGGCACGCTGGTCGCCATCATCCCCGGCATCCCGGTGATCTCGCTGCTCGTTCTCGTCCAGGTCGTGAACGGCGCGCTCTTGCCGGTGACGCTTTTCTTCGTATGGCGATTGTCGGCGAATCGGGAGCTGATGGGCCCCTACGCCAACGGACGACTGTTCAACGTCCTCGCCGGGGCGACCGTTCTCGCTACCTCGGCCCTCTCACTCCTGCTGCTCGGCGTCACCTTCGCCGGCGGGCTCTAGACCTCCGCGGCCTCGGCGCGCGGCGCCGTTAGAGCAGCGGCCTCGTGCCCGCGCTCCGCGGCGAGGAAGCGCTCGACGTCGAGCGCGGCCATGCAGCCCATCCCGGCCGCCGTGACGGCCTGGCGGTAGACGTGGTCGACGACGTCTCCGGCCGCGAACACGCCGGAGATGTTCGTCGCCGTGCCGTCGTGAGTCACCAGGTAGCCCGCCTCGTCGTGGTCGAGCTGGTCGAGGAAGAGCGCGGTCGTGGGATCGTGGCCGATCGCGACGAAGAGCCCGTCGGCCGGCAGGTCCCAGGTCTCGTCCGTCGTCGTCGAGCGCAGCCGGACGGCCTCGATCTTCTGCTCCCCGAGCACCTCCTCGACAACGGCGTTCGTGACCCATTCGATCTTCTCGTTCGCGCGTGCTCGGTCGAGCATGATCGGCGACGCGCGGAACTCGTCACGGCGGTGGACGATCGTCACCTTGCTCGCGAACTTCGTCAGGAAGAGCGCTTCCTCCATCGCCGAGTCCCCGCCGCCGACGACCACGACTTCCTTGTCGCCGTAGAAGGCGGCGTCGCACGTGGCGCAGTACGTGACGCCGCGGCCGTGCAGTCGCTTCTCCGACTCGAGACCCAGCTGACGCGCGGTCGCTCCCGTCGCGATGATGACCGCATCGGCGCGGTGCTCTTCGTTACCCACCCAGACTCGGAACGGCCGCTCGCTGAAGTCGACACGGGTGACATCGTCGGTGATGAACTCCGCGCCGAAGCGCTCGGACTGGCGGCGGAAGTCCTGCATCATCTGGGGGCCGAGGACGCCGTCCGTGTAGCCCGGATAGTTCTCGACGTCGCTCGTGATCATCAGCTGGCCGCCCCAGTTGAAGCCCTCGATAACGAGCGGCTCCAGGTTCGCCCGCGCCGCGTACAGCGCGGCCGTGTAGCCGGCAGGGCCGCCGCCGATGATGATCAGCTCTCGAACGCCGTTCTCAGTCACAGATTCCTCCAAAATTCAGGCGGGGCCTAAGGCCCCACGTATCTATGTAACGAAAAACCCCGGTCAAAACTTCCTCATGCCACCAGTCGGCCGCACAGGTAGAGCTTGCCTTCTCGCACCTCGGACTCATCGTAAAGCCGGTGGCGGTCGTGCTCGTGCGGGCGGATCAGGTGGACGATCTGGTGCCCGCGCGCAACGAGCAGCTCGGCGATCAGTCGGCGATGGCAGCGCCACCACGGCG
The DNA here is from genome assembly GCA_049644345.1 of Gaiellaceae bacterium. Classification (GTDB taxonomy): domain Bacteria; phylum Actinomycetota; class Thermoleophilia; order Gaiellales; family Gaiellaceae; genus JBARRS01. The sequence goes on along the minus strand of JBARRS010000096.1, from coordinate 3,698 downwards.
TCTCGGCGCACATGAAGCAAGGGTCGGGCTCCGCGAGAGCCGCCGCAAGCGCCTCCTGCCACTCCGGGCGTGCCATCCGCGCCGCGTAGTTGCGGAACCCGGCCTGGCGGATGCATGCGAAACGCTCCTGGCCGGGCTCGCCGCCGCGCCGGCCGCCGAGCTCGATCGCGTGCCGGTACGTGATGCCGGCGCGCTCCAGCTGTTCGACGAGCGGCGCCTGGTTGAACTGCGGGTTCCGACGGGAGCCGGGGAAGCGGCGCACGTCGACGAGCGTCCGCACGCCGGCCTCTCCGAGGCATTCGAGCAGCTCCTCGACCGGCCTCGTCCCGTGCCCGATCGTGCATACCCGCACGCGCATAGAATCGCCGTTTTCAGGCAAGGGGAGTGTCCGTGGCGGCAACGGTGAACTGGAACGGCTTGCGTGATCTCGCGAGCTTCCGGGCCGAGAAGGGCTGCGCGATCAGCTGCTTCGTCAACCTCGACCCGAGTATCTCTCCCACTTCCAAGGACGTGGACGCGCGCGTGAGCGCGCTGCTCCAGGAGGGGGAGAAGACGGAGAGCGAGCGACGCAGCGAGCTGACGCACGAGCAGCGCGAGGCGCTGCACGCCGACTTCGCACGGATACAGGCGTACTTCGACAACGAATTCTCGCGCGAGGGGGCTCAGGGGCTTGCGATCTTCGTCGCCGGGCTCGACAACTTCTGGCGGGCGATCTCGCTCTCGGAGCCGGTGCCGGACGAGATCAACGTCGGCCGGCAGTTCCTCCTCGCCCCGCTCGTTCCGCTCGTCGGACGAAGTGAGGGCGCGCTCGTCTGTGTCGTCGGGCGGGAGCGTGGTGAGATCTACCAGCTGCGCGGCGGACGCCTGCACGAGCTCGTCGAGCAGTTCGACGAGCAGCTGAGCCGCCATGACCAAGGGGGCTGGTCGCAGGCTCGCTACCAGCGGCACATCGAGAAGCACGTCCTCGAGCACCTGAAGGAGGTCGCCGAGCTGCTCGACCGCCACGTCCGGCGCCTCCACCGGCCCCCCGTCGTCGTGGTCGCGAGTGAGGAGACGCGCACGGAGTTCGACGACCTGCTCTCACATGACGTGAAGAGCGTCGTGATCGGCTGGACGACTGCCGAGTCGCACGCGGCGCCGCCCGAGCTCCTCGAGATCGCGCGGCCTGTGCTCGAGGAGTGGCGCTCACGGCAAGAGGACGAGGCGATCCAACGCTGGCGCGAGGAGGCCGGGCGGCACGCCCGCGCCGCTGCGGGCTGGCCTGAGACGCTCGAGGCTGCCTCCGACGGGCGCGTAGAGCTGCTTCTCTTCGAGGAGGGCGTCGACCGCCCGGCATGGCAGTGCCCTGCCTGTGGGCGCCTCAGCTCCGAGGCCGGTGCCTGCCCGCTCGACGGAACGCGGATGGAAGAGCGCGCTCAGGGCCTCGACCTCGCTGTTCACCAGACGCTCGCACACGGTGGCTCGGTGCTCGCGCTCCGGCATCACCGCGACCTCGAGCCCGTCGAGGGCGTAGGAGCGCTCCTCCGTTACTAGTAACTAAGCTAGAGCGCAATGGCTTCGCTTGCGCGCTCGATCCTGGAAGAGCACCTGGTTCGCGGCGAGCTGGTTCCCGGCCAGGAGATCGGGTTGCGCGTCGACCAGACACTCGCGCAGGACGCGACCGGGACAATGGCGATGATGCAGCTCGAGCTCTTCGAGGTGGAGCGCGTCCAGGTCGAGACCGCGGTTGTCTACGTCGACCACAACATCCTTCAGATCGATTTCAAGAATCCCGACGACCACCGCTTCCTCCAGGCGATGTCGGCGAAGTACGGCGCCTGGTTCTCGCGGCCGGGGAACGGGATCTGCCACTACGTCCACTGCGAGCGGTTCGCGACGCCGGGCAAGACGCTCGTCGGCGCAGACAGCCACACGACCCAGTCCGGCTCCTGCGCGATGATCGCGATCGGCGCGGGCGGGCTCGACGTCGCGGTCTGCATGGCGGGGCATCCGTTCGAGCTCCCGTGCCCGAAGATCGTCGGGGTCTTCCTCGAGAACGAGCTCGACCGCCCGTGGATCCAGGCGAAGGACGTGATCCTCGAGCTGCTCCGACGCCGAGGCGTCCGCGGCGGGCGCGGGTGCGTCTTCGAGTTCACCGGCCCAGGCGTCACGACGCTCTCCTATACCGAGCGCGGGACGATCGCGAACATGATCGCCGAGCTCGGCGCGACCGGCGCGGTCTTCCCCGCGGACGTTGAGGCCCGAATGTGGCTGGAGGAACAGGACCGCGCGAACGACTATGTCGAGCTTCCGACAGGCGAGACGGGTGACTTCGACGAGGAGGAGCACATCGACCTCGCGGGTCTCGTGCCGCTGGTCGCGCAGCCGTCGAGCCCGGGCAACGTCGTCCCGGTCGACGAGATCGTCGGCACCGAGCTCACGCAGGTCTGCATCGGCTCGTCGGTCAACTCGTCCTACGAGGATCTCGCGATCGTCGGCGCGGTGCTGCGCGGGCAACGGATCTCGGATCGGCTCGTCTCGGCCACTGCGACGCCCGGCTCACGGCAGATCCTCGACCAGATCACGCGCTCGGGCACCTACGTCGACCTGCTGATGGCCGGCGTGCGCATGCTCGAGCCGGCGTGTGGGCCCTGCGTGGGGATGGGGCAGGCGCCGCCGTCCGGGTCGAACTCGCTGCGGACGTTCAACCGGAACTTCCCGGGCCGTAGCGGCACAGCCGACGACAAGGTCTATCTGTGCTCGCCGGCGGTCGCGGCCGCGTCGATGCTGTCGGGCGTCATCTCCGACCCGCGGGAGCTCGAAGCACCGGCGCTGCCGGAGCGGCCGGCGCCGCGGCCGGAGGTGGTGAGCAAGCACATCCTCGAGCCCGCGCCCGAGTCGGAGGCCGCGTCGATCCAGGTCCCCCGTGGGCCGAACATCCACCCGCCGCCCGAGCAGAAGCCTCTGCCGGACGAGCTCGAGCTGCGCGTGTTGATCGTGGCGCCCGACGACGTCTCGACGGGCGAGCTCTCGCCGGACGGCGCCACGGTGATGGCGTACCGCTCGAACGTGCCCGCGATCGCTGAGTTCACGTTCCAGCACCGCGACAAGGAGTTCCCGCGGCGGGCGAAGGAGTGGGGCGGAGGCTTCATCGTCGCCGGGCACAACTACGGGCAGGGCTCGAGCCGCGAGCACGCGGCGCTCGCGCCGGCGCAGCTCGGCGTCCGGGCCGTGATCGCCAAGAGCTTCGCGCGGATCCACCGTCGCAACCTGATCGCGCAGGGGGTCGTGCCGCTTCTCTTCAAGGACGAGTCGGACTACGACAAGGCCGAGCTCGGCCAGACCTGGCGGGTCTCAGGCCTTCACTCGATCGCGGAGGGCGCCGACGAGCTCGAGTGCGAGATCGAGGGCTCCGAGACGATCACGCTCACGCACGACTTCCTTCCGCGCGAGCGCGAGATCGTCGTGGCCGGCGGATTGATCCGGTATCTGCGTGAGCAGCAACCCGCGGTGGCGTAAAGCGGACGCCTAGGCCGCGTCGGCCGCGCGCGGAAGCTCGGCGACGGTGTCGCCCGGGGGCCCGAGGTCCGTCTCGGCCGCCTGCTCCAGCTTCGTCTCGAACCGCCCGAGGCGCTTCTCCGCGTCGCCGAACTTCGTCTGTGCGCGACCGAGGTGCGTGCCGACGAGCTCAAAGTCCTCCTTGAAGCGGCCGAAGTCCT
>JBARRS010000095.1:0-24550 GCA_049644345.1 Gaiellaceae bacterium | reverse complement strand
CGTCTGGGCCGACCGCCTGCCGCGGCAACTCGTCATGCTCGGCTCCGACGCAGTCCGTGGGTCGTGCCAAGCCACGATCGCGGTCTTGCTCCTCACCGATCAGGCACGCCTGTGGCACCTGCTCGTCCTGTCCTCGATCTACGGCTCGGCCGAGGCGTTCTTCCGCCCTGCTGCGACGGGTCTGCTGCCGAGCACCGTCAGCACGCCGAGGCTCCAGCAGGCGAACGCGCTGATGGGTGTCTCGAACAGCGTCGCGAGCCTGGCCGGGCCCGCGATCGCCGGCGTGCTCGTCGGGCTTGCCGGCGCGGGCGTGGCGTTCGCAGCCGATGCCGGAACGTTCGTCGTCAGCGGTGTTTCGCTGGCGATGTTGCGGCCGCGGCCTTCTGCACGACCGGAGAGGCGGGAGACGTTCGTCGCCGAGCTCGCGGGGGGCTGGCGCGAGTTCACCTCGCACACATGGCTGTGGGTGATCGTCGTCTGGGCCTCGACATACCTGTTCGCGGTGGTGGCGCCGATGTTCGTCCTCGGCCCGCTCGTCGCCAAGGAGTCCCTCGGCGGCGCGCCGGCCTGGGGGGCAATCCAGAGCGCGTTCTTCGCAGGCGGGCTCGCGGGCGGGGCAATCGCGCTCCGGTGGCGGCCGGCGCGACCGATCCTCGCATGCACGGTCAGCGTGTTCCTCGTGACGCCTGCGACAGCTCTTCTCGCGCTGCGCGCACCCGTCGCCGCCATCGCAGCCGCTCAGCTCGGGGCGGGGATCGCGATGGGGCTGTTCGGCGCGCTCTGGGAGACGACGCTGCAGCAGCACGTTGCTCCGGAGAAGCTCTCGCGCGTCTCTTCCTATGACTGGTTCGGCTCGATCGCGTTCATGCCGTTGGGGTTCGCCGTGGCCGGACCCGTCGCCGGCGCCATCGGCGTCTCGACGACGTTCTGGGTCTCAACGGCTTGGGTCGTTCTGTCTACTGCGGCCGTGCTCTTTGTCCGCGACGTGCGGGAGCTGCGCCGGCTCGAGCCGGCGCCCGCCGCCGACCAGTTCGTGACCGAGCCGCTGACGGTGCCGTGATCACGAAAGACGAGGTCCTCTCGGCTGCCGAGACGATCCGCGGGCGCCTCCACCGCACGCCCGTCTTCAGCTCGGCGACGCTCTCGGCGCGTGTCGGGCGGCCTGTCCACCTGAAGGCCGAGCTCTTCCAGCGCACCGGCTCCTTCAAGCCGCGCGGCGTGCTCAACAAGCTGGCCTCCCTCTCTGAGGACGAGCGGACGCGCGGGGTGATCGGGATCTCGGCCGGCAACCACGCCCAGGCGCTCGCATGGGCCGCGCCGCTCTCAGGCACCGATGCGCTGGTCGTGATGTGGCGCGGCGCGGACGCGGCGAAGCTGGCGGCAACCCGCGGCTACGGCGCCGAGGTCGACCTCGAGGCGGGCGACCCCGCTGAGGCCTTCGACCGCCTGCACGAGCTGATCGAGCAGACGAGCCGCACGCTCGTCCATCCGTTTGACGACCCGCTCGTGATCGCGGGGCAGGGCACCGTCGGCCTCGAGCTCGCCGAGGACGTACCGGAGCTCGACGTCGTCGTCGTGCCGGTCGGCGGCGGCGGGCTCGTCGCCGGGATCGCCACCGCTCTCGACGTCCGCGTCGTCGCGGTCGAGCCTGAGCGCTCCGCTGCGCTGCACGAGGGCCTTGCCGCCGGACGGTCAGTGCCCGTCTCGCCCGAGTCGGTCGCGGACGGGCTCAACGCGCCCTTCGCGGGTGAGCTGGCGCTGGCTATCTGCCGCGCCCGGGACGTCGAGTCCGTTCTCGTCTCCGAGACCGAGATCGAGGAAGGAATGCGCTTCCTCTACGCCCGTGCCAAGCTCGCCTGCGAGCCGGCCGGAGCGGCCGGAGTCGCGGCTCTGCTCGCGGGGAAGATCCCGCTCGAAGCGGCCTCCGCGGTCGGCGTTGTCGTCTCAGGAGGCAACGTCGGCCTCGAAAAGGCCTCTGCTATTCTCGGACGGCCGTGAAAGCGGGAATTCATCCCGAATATCCACTCGCGACCGTGCGCTGCGCGTGCGGCAACGAGTTCCAGACGCGCTCGACCAAGGCCGAGCTGCACGTCGAGATCTGCTCGGCGTGCCATCCCTTCTACACTGGCAAGCAGAAACTCGTCGACTCCGGCGGCCGCGTCGAGCGCTTCCAACGCCGTCTCGAGCGCGCGCAGACCGCTCGAGACGCTTAACTGAGGGACATGTCGGCTCCGATCGGAGGACAGGCCGTCCTCGAGGGCGTGATGATGCGCGGCCCGTCGAACTGGGCGGTCGCCGTCCGCAAGCCGAACGGGACGATCGCTCAGGTCTGCCGGCCGATCGAGTCGGCCATGGCGCGGCACCGCCTGCTCCGGCTGCCCATCGTCCGCGGAGTGATGGCGCTCGGCGAGTCGCTCGCGATCGGCTTCCGCGCCCTGTCGATCTCGGCGCAGTACGCCTCACAGGAGGGTGACGAAGAGGTCGAGACGGAGCTCACCCGGGGCGCGCTGATCTTCGCCTTCGCGGTCGCGATCGTCTTCGCCGTGCTGCTCTTCAAGGTGACGCCGGCGCTGATCACGAACTGGCTGCCGATCCACGGGACCGGTCCGTTCGTGATCGTCGAAGGCCTGATCCGGGTGACGATCTTCGTCCTCTACCTCGGCGTGATCTCGCTCCTTCCCGACCTCCGCCGCGTCTTCCAGTACCACGCTGCCGAGCACAAGGCGATCAACGCGTACGAGGCCGGTGAGGAGCTCGAGCCCGAGCGTGTGCAGCGCTACAGCCTCATCCACCCCCGCTGCGGCACGGCCTTCCTGCTCTGGGTGATGGTGATCGCGATCTTCGTCTTCGCGTTCTTCGGCCGCCCTGTCTGGTACTGGCTGATCGCCAGCCGGATCCTGCTGTTGCCGGTGATCGCCGGGATCGCCTACGAGCTGATCCGCTTCGCCGGAAAACACTCGAAGAACCGCATCCTCCTGACCTTGCTCGCGCCCGGCCTCTGGCTCCAGCGGCTGACGACCCGCGAGCCGACTCTGGATCAGCTCGAGGTCTCGATCCGCGCACTCAAGGAGGTGCTCGCCCTCGAGGGCCGGGGCACCTCCGCGGACGACCAGCGCGTGGAGATCATGGCCTAGAAAACGGGACGGCCGCTAACCGCTCGGCCGTACCTTCGTCAGACTCATTGGGTCCGATGCTTCGCCGTACGATCCTGCTGGCGGTCGTCGTGGCGATCCTTCCCGCCGCCGCCCCCGCACGCGAGACCTGGCGCGTGGACGTCGGGCTCGCCAAACGCGGCCTCGGGCTTGCCGTCGAGTCGGGGCGCCTCGATCCCGCCGACGCCGCGCGCTACCGGGGCATCCTCTACCGGACCGAGAACGCCCTGCCGCTCGTGAATCGCTACCGGTACCGCGATCTCGCCGGCGTGCTCCACGACGTGGCGCTCCGCTGGCGCGCCTACAACGCCGCGAACGCGCTGACGCTCTTCTCGATGCTCGACCTGAACGTCCGCTATCTGGCGCGGCGCGACCCGCCCCAGGCAGGGACGACGACGGTTGCGAGCGACGGGATCGTCTACCGAGCCTTTCCCGGTCAGGGCTTCCAGTTCCATCCGCTTGCGAACTTTGCTCGGCTGAATACGCTCGTCCTCGCCGCTGACCCAGCGACGGTTCCGCTGGCTCAGGCGCTGATCGCACGCGGCGTCCCCGTCGGCGACCGGATGCGGTGGGAATACGGGTTCCCTTTCGAGGGCGCTAGCCCGCCGTGGGTGTCCGGGATGGCGCAGGCCGTCGCCGCGCAGGCCCTGGCCCGCACGGCAGCGAAGTTCGACCCGGCCTTGATGGACGATGCTCGCGCCGCGTACCGCACCGTGCCGGCTGGGCTCGTCGAGCTCGTGGCCGGCGTGCCTTGGATCAAGCTCTACGACTTCAGCCGCGAGGCCGTCCTGAACGCGCAGCTCCAGGCGGTGATCTCGCTCGGCGACTACGCGGCGCTCTCCGGGGACACCGGCGCACAAACCCTGGCGGACGCGCTCGCGCAGTCGTCGCGGACGCTTCTGCCGCGCTTCGATACCGGCTACTGGTCCCTCTACTCGCTCGGCGGGCCCTACGCGAACCTGAACTACCACACCTACGTGGTCTCTCTGCTCGCCAAGCTCGCCGTGCGGACGAAGGATCCCTTCTGGAAGAGCTATGCCGACCGCTTCAGCGCCTACGTCACCGAACCGCCCGCGCTGAAGCCGGGCCCGCAAGCGCCGCCGGTCTACCCGCGTGACACGGTCCGCGACGCAGCCCTCGTCAAGTTCTGGCTCTCGAAGCCGGCGCAGGTCACCCTCACCGCGGCGGGGGTCCGCGTCAGCGTCTGGCTCCTGGGAGGCTGGCACGGCGTCGTCGTCCGGCCGAAGCCGCTCGCTCCAGGCGAGTACCCGGTGGCCGTGCGGGCGGTCGACCTCGCCGGTAACGCCGCCACGCAGGCGCTGGCGCCGCTCGAGATCCGTCGCGACACGACGCCGCCGGTGGTGTCGGCGCGGCTGCGCGGCCTGACGCTCTCTTGGCGGGCGACGGACGATGTGTCGACGTACCTGCACCTGTGGGTGCGGATCTACGGCGGCGGCCCCGCCTTCACACACGACCTCGGCCGCCGGCCGATGCGCGGGTCGGTCCGGCTCCGCGCTCCTGCCGGGAGCTGGCGCGCCACGCTCTACGCGGCCGATGCGTCCGGCAACGCGCGCCGTGTGCCGCTGGGCGGCCTCCTCGGCCGGGGCTAACCTAGGCGTATGCCCCAGCTCGATTCGCTCGTCGAAGAGCTCGAGCGCTCCTACCTCGAGACGCAGGAGCGCATGTCGGACCCTGCCGTCTACAACGACCACCGTGAGGCGGCGGCGGTCGGGCGCCGCCTGAAGGAGCTCGAGGAGCCCTACGCGCTCGCACAGGAGTGGCGTCGGGTGCGCGGCGACCTCGACGAAGCGCGCTCCGACGGCGTCCTGCGCGAGCTCGTGCCGGAGCTCGAGGAGCGGCTCGAGGCGCTCGAGGAGGAGCTTAAGCTCGCGCTCGTCGAGAGCGACCCGGCCGACCGCAAGGACGTGATCGTCGAGATCCGAGCCGCCGCGGGCGGCGACGAGGCGGCGCTGTGGGCCGGCGACCTGTTTCGCATGCTCACCCGCTACGCGGAGCGGCGAGGGTTCACCTGGGAGCAGCTCGAGGCGAACCCGAACGATGGCGGCGGCTTCCAGAAGATCAGCTTCGCGGTCAAGGGCGACGGGGCCTACTCGGTCTTCAAGTGGGAGGGAGGCACTCATCGCGTCCAGCGCGTGCCGGAAACGGAGTCACAGGGCCGGACCCATACATCGACGGCGACCGTCGCCGTCATGCCCGAGGCCGAGGACGTCGAGGTCGAGCTCAACGACAACGACCTGAAGGTCGACGTCTACCGCTCGACGGGGCCCGGCGGACAGAGCGTCAACACCACGGACTCGGCCGTGCGGATCACGCATGTGCCGACGGGGATCGTCGTGGCGATGCAGGACGAGAAGTCGCAGCTCCAGAACAAGCAGAAGGCGATGCGGGTCCTGCGGGCGCGCCTCTACGAGCTCGAGCGCGAGAGGCAGGCGGCGGAGCAGGCGGCGACACGGCGCTCGCAGATCGGCTCGGGCGAGCGGGCCGAGAAGATCCGCACCTACAACTTTGCCGAGAACCGCGTCACGGACCACCGGATCAAGCTGACGCTGCACCGGCTCGACACGGTGCTCAACGGTGAGCTCGACGAGCTGACGGAGGCGCTCGCCGCCGAGGAGCGGCGCCGCGCGCTCGAAGCCGCCGCCGTGTGACTCTCAGGGACGTCCTCCGCCGCGCGACGCAGTTTCTCGCGGCCAAGGGGGTCGATTCGCCACGGCTCGACGCCGAGCTCTTGCTCGCGCGGGCCCTCGGCAAGACGCGTGTCGAGCTCTACACCGACTACGCACGCCCGTTGAACCGGCACGAGCTCCAGACCTATCGCGCCCTGATCCTGCGGCGCGGACGTCGTGAGCCGCTCGCCTACATCCTCGGCGAGTGGGGCTTTCGCCGGCTGACCCTGAGAGTCGACCGTCGGGCGCTCGTGCCCCGGCCGGAGACGGAGATCGTCGTGGAGCGCTGCCTCGAGCTGCTGCGGGAGCTCGAGCAGCCCGACGTCCTCGACGTCGGTGTGGGCTCGGGCGCGATCGCGCTCGCGATCGCGGACGAGCACCCTGCCGCGCGGGTGACCGCGATCGACAGCTCCGAGGAGGCGCTCGCACTCGCGCGCGAGAACGCCGAGAGCACCGGGTTGGCAGCCCGCGTCCGCTTCCTGCACCACGATTTCCACCGCGGCCTCGGGCCCTCCGAGTTCGACCTCGTCGTCTCGAATCCACCTTACGTGACGGCCGGGGAGATCGAGACGCTTCAGCCCGAGGTGCGCGACTGGGAGCCGCGCGCGGCCGTGGTCGGGAACGGTGCGACCCGAGCCGTGGCGGGGGCGGCCACCGAGGCACTGCGGCCCGGCGGCTGGCTCGTACTCGAGACGGCCGCCGACAAGGCGACCGAGATCGTGGCGCTGCTCGAGGAGCTGGGCTATCGCGAGATTAGGATGACGAAGGATCTGAGCGATTTGGAGCGAGTCGTCGAGGGACGAAAGGCGTGAAAGACGCGGTCGAGCAGGCAGTGACGGCGCTGCGGGCCGGAGAGCCGGTCGTCCTTCCGACCGACACCGTCTACGGGCTCTGCGCCGACCCGTACCGCCCGGAGCCGGCCCGGCGCGCGTACCGTCTCAAGGGCCGTGACGAGCTGCAGCCGACGGCGCTGCTCGCCCGGGACCTCGACTACCTGCTCGAGTGCCTGCCGGAGCTGCGGGGCCGCGCGGCAACTCTTCTGCGGGCGCTCCTACCCGGCCCGTACACGGTCGTGGTGCCGAATCCGGCGCGTCGCTACCCCTGGCTGACCGGTTCGAACCCGGACGCGATCGGGATCCGCGTCCCGGAGCTACCGGCGGTGACCACTGTCGTGCTCGACCATGTCGGCAGCGTGCTCGCTACCAGCGCGAACCTCCCAGGGGGCCCCGATCCGCGGCGTCTGGACGACGTGCCCGAAGAGCTCCGCTGCGGGTGCGCCGCGCTGGTCGACGGCGGCGAGCTTCCCGGCGTTCCTTCGACCGTGATCGATCTCACGGGCCGCGAGCCGCGCGTGCTCCGGGAGGGAGCGGCGCCTGCCGCGGAGGCGCTCGAGCGGCTCCGCACCGTGGCTGCGCCGCTCACGACCGGCCGGACGCGCCAGTAGGATCAAAGGCACGATGGCAGTCGCCCAGGAGACGATCGACCACCTCCGCACCGCCGGTTTGACCGAGGTCGACCCGGAGATCGCCGAGCTCCTGGGACGCGAGCTCGAGCGTGAGCGCGGCCAGATCGAGCTGATCGCCTCCGAGAACTTCACGTGGCCGAGCGTGCTCGAGGCGACCGGCAGCGTGCCGACGAACAAGTACGCCGAGGGCTATCCGGGCAAGCGCTACTACGGCGGTTGCGAGGTGATCGACGAGATCGAGCAGACGGCGATCGACCGCGCGAAGTCGCTCTTCAGCGCCGAGCACGCAAACGTGCAGCCGCACGCGGGCGCGCAGACCAACATGGCCGTCTACTTCGCCGCCTGCGAGCCCGGCGACACGATCCTCTCGCTCGAGCTCTCGCACGGGGGCCACCTCACGCACGGGCTCAAGGTCAACTTTTCCGGCCGGCTCTACACCATCGTCCACTACGGGGTCGATCCCGAGACGAACGTCGTCGACTACGACGACGTGCTCCGCCTCGCGAAGGAGCACCGGCCGAGACTGATCATCTGCGGAGGTTCCGCCTACCCGCGAACGGTGGAGGCGGACCGTTTCCGTGAGATCGCCGACGAGGTCGGCGCTCTGCTTCTTTGCGACATGGCTCATTTCGCGGGGCTCGTCGCCGCAGGCCTCCACCCCAATCCGGTGCCCCACAGCGACTTCGTCACCTCGACGACCCACAAGACGCTCTCCGGGCCGCGCGCGGGCTTCATCCTCTGCAAGGAGGAGCAAGCGCAGGCGATCGACCGCGCGGTCTTTCCAGGGATGCAAGGTGGCCCGCTCTGCCACGTCGTCGCGGCGAAGGCGACGTGCTTCCGGATCGCGGCGACCGAGCCTTTCCGCGAATACCAGCGCCAGATCCGCGTGAACGCCGACACCCTGGCGGAGACCCTGATCGAAGGTGGTCTCGACGTCCTCACCGGCGGCACCGACACGCACCTGCTCCAGCTCGACCTCCGGCGGACGGAGTGGACCGGCAAGGACGCCGAGGAGCGGCTGGCCGATGTGAAGCTGACGGTGAACAGGAATACGGTGCCGTTCGACGAGCGGCCGCCGACGGTCGCGTCCGGGGTCAGGATCGGGACGCCGGCCGCGACGATGCGCGGCTTCGAGGAGGGGGACTTCCGCGAGGTCGGCCGGGTGATCGTCGAGGCGCTCGGCCCCGACCCCGACCTGAACGCACTCCGCTCGCGCTCTGAGGCCCTCTGCGCGAAGCACCCGCTCTATCCGGGCTTCCAGGGCTTCACTTCCTACTCGTGAGCCTCACGACAGGCCGCCTCACCGTGGTGGGCCACCCGCTGGTCCAGCACAAGCTCTCGTATCTGCGCGACCGAGAGACGCCGACCGTTCACTTTCGCAAGCTCGCGAACGAGGTGACGCTGCTGCTCACCTACGAGGCGACGAAGGACTTCCCGACGGAGGAGGTCGAGATCGAGACGCCGCTCGAGCGGACGGCCGCGCAGCGGATCTCGGGGAAGAAGGTTGCGGTCTGCCCCGTGCTGCGGGCGGGCGTGGGGATGCTCGACGGCGTGCTCTCGCTCGTCTCGAGCGCGCGCGTCGGCTTCATCGGCCTATACCGCGACGAGGAGACGCTCGAGCCGGTCGAGTACTACGTCAAGCTGCCCGCCGACCTCGACCAGCGGGACGTGATCGTGCTCGACCCGATGCTCGCGACGGGCAATTCGAGCGTCGCCGCGATCTCGACGGTGAAGCAGGCGGGCGCCCGCTCGGTCATGCTCGTCTCGCTCGTGGCCGCGCCGGAGGGGATCGAGCACGTGCACGCCGATCATCCCGATGTGCACATCGTCACGGCAGCGGTCGACCGCGGCCTGGACGAGCGCGGCTTCATCGTTCCGGGTCTCGGGGACGCCGGCGACCGGCTGTACGGAACTCGCTAGGCAAGAAACGGCGTCCACCGGGGCCGAGCAGGCGGGCGAGGAGCCTCGTGCGTGGAGGCAGCGGCGGAAGCGTTCGACGCCCTTCGTCGCCCTCGCCCGGCTTCGGCGTCGGGTCGATCGCCGTCTCGGCCGGCACGCGCGGTCCGATCCGACCTGGGTCGCGGCCGCACTCGCGCAGCTTCCGTTCGAGCTCCGCCTCGTGCGAACGGAGCTCACGAAGTCGCGCGCGCAGCGCGGGCACCTTTCCCTTCTTGAGGTCTGCCATCGAGCTCTCCACCGCGTCGTAGCGCTCGCGCGAGCGATGGTAGTCGCCGGCCTTCGTCGCGAACGAGAACCGGAGCAAGCGCATGTCGGCAGCGGCCTCCGCATACAGGTGGACGAGCTCCTCGACCCCGGCCGCCGTCCCCGGCGCCTCTCTGGGCTTCCCGTGCGTCGGGCGTGAGCCGAGCGCGGCCACGCCGCGTCGAAACGCGTCCTCGGGCTCGATTCCGGCTGCGCCGAACTCCTCACGGTCTGCCGCCAGCAGCTCGATCCTCATTCGGCCAGCTCCTCCGCGAGGCGGCCGATGCGCTCCTCGCGCGTCGCGATCTCCGCCTGCATCTTCTCGATGAGGAACTCGTAGGCGCCGGCCATCCGCTCGTGCGCCGCACGCGCCCGCTTCTCCTCCGCGAAGCCGCGTGCCGATTCGCTGTAATGGAAACGCAGCACGGCGCCCTCTCCGCCCACGCCCCCATAGAGCCGGTGAAGCCGTGCGAACGCCTCGGCCGGCGAGCCGGCGTCCTCGGCGAGCATCTCCGCCTCGAGGAAGGCGAAGCCCAGATAGAGGACGTAGCGGGCGAGCGCCGCGTAGTCCGAGGGTGCGAGGGCGTCGACCTCGGCTCTACGCCTCAGTTCTTGCTCATCGCGATCGTCGAGGTCGATGTCGACCAGCGTCATCTCACCGCCCGGAAGGCCAAGCCGCGCGCTCAGCGGACGATCGTCGCCGCCAGAACTGCTGCCATCGATGTCGCTCATTCCTCTACCTCTGCAGGCAACCCCAGGAGTAGAGGCCATCAGCGGGACTTCCCGCGGTTCGGCGCGAGCCTCATCGCGCTTGCAGCGCGACCACTATAGCGGGGGAGTTCGGCGGCTTCGGCTAGCCGCCCGCGCGCGCCGGCGCGAGCAGGCCAGGGCGCTGCATCGCCTCGAGCCAGATCGCGCGGGCGTCCTCGCGGCTCGCTCGGTCGGGGAGGCGCTCGACCACCCAGGCGGCGCCCGCGGTCGAGATCTCGGCCTCGATCGGAGCGATCCCCTGGTGGCGTTCGTCCCCGAGCTCCTCGCCGGGGCCGATCAGCACCTCGGAGAGGGTCTCGCCGCGGCGGATCCCGACCACGTCGAGCTCCGGCGTACCTGGATTTCCGCACAGGCGCCAGACCCGCTCGGCGAGCTCTCCTACGGTGAGCGTCACCGGGTCGTGCGGCGCGCAGAGCAATGCTCCTTCGCCCGCGAGGAGCGCCGCCTGCGCGACGAGGCAGGCCGAGTGGGTCATCGTGATCCAGTAGCGCACCATCCCGGTGTCGGTGACCGTCAGGGGGACGCCCGCGCGCGCCTGGCGCAGGAACGTCTCCGAGACGGCGCCGGCGCTGCCGAGCACGTTCACGAGCCGCACGGCGGTCCGTCGGGCGCCGGTGCGTCGCGCCGCGAAGGCGGTGAGCTGCTCCATGAACCGTTTCGTCCGGCCGTAGAAGCTCGCGGCGAGGGCGGCCTTGTCGGTCGAGGCGACGACGACCGTGTCGACCCCCGCGGCCTCGGCCGCGCGCAGCAGGTTCCAGCTCCCGTGGAGGTTCGTGTCGACGAACTCCTCGGGGAAGATCTCAGCCCAGTCGACGTGCTTGTAGGCGGCCATGTGGAAGACCACGTCCGGTCGTGCGTGCGCGAGCTCGCGCTCGAGCCGGCCGGGCTCGCGGACGTCGCACAGAACGTGGCCGACCCGCTCGAGCTGCGCCGCGTCGCGGCCGCGCCGGTCGGCGGTCAGCGACGGCTCGTGCGAGTCCATCAGCGTGATCCGCTCCGGCCGGAAGCCGGCAAGGAAGGTCGCGAGCGTCCGTGCGATCGAGCCGCCGCCGCCGGTGACGAGCACCCGGCGGCCGCCGAAGCGCTCCTGGAGCTCCAGCACCGACGGTACGGGGTCACGCCGCTCGAGCACCGCCTGCCAGTCGAAGGCGTCGGCGGGGAGCCGCCGCTTGGCGGCCGGTCGCGGCTCGGACCTCGCGGTGAGGGCGCGTTCGATTGCGCGGTAGCCCGCCTTCATGTCGCCCGAGCGCGCCGGGTCGGGCTCGTTGATCTCGGCGACGACGTACGGGACGAGCTCTGCCAGGCGCCTCACCACCCGGTCGAGATCGAGCTCGCCGCTCCCGTACGGGAGCCCCTCGCCGAGCAGCCCATGTGCGTCGGAGACGTGCGCGACCTGGGCGGCCGGCCCAAGCTCGTCGACGTAGCGGTCGAGGTCGAGCTCGTCATCCGAGGCGAGGCCGAAGAGGGCGGGGTATGCGGCGACGAAGCTCCGAAACAGCGCCGCGTGTGATGTGTCGAGCGTGAAGCCGAGCTCCGGGATGCGGGCGCGCCAGGCGAGCAGGTCGCGCCAGTGGCCGCCGACGGGGGAGAGGAAGACGCCTCCCATCCGCATCCGGAGGACCGGCGGCACGTTCTCGATCAGCGGGGTGACGCCGCGCGCAAGGCATGCGTCCGCGTAGAAGCGCAGGAAGCGCTCTGTTTCAGCGTCGTCGGGCAGCCCTGCCGCCCGGAACTCGCCGGGCGAGAGCGGCGCGAACAGGTGGATCGTCAGCACCGGCGAGCCGATCGCGCGAGCGAACTCGGCGCTGCGCTCGATGCCGGCCCGGGCCTCGTCGTCGAGCCGGTCGACCCGGACGAAGGCGCCGCTCGGCCAGGCCACAGGAGCTTCGGCGGTGAGGATCAGACCGGCTGTGGCCTCCCGCGTCGCCTCGATCGCGCACTCGAGGGCGTCATCCTCGGCGATATGCCGGGGCATGAGCGCGAGCTCGATCCCGCGCCAGGGGCCGCCATCCAGCCGGTCGTCGAGTTGGTCAGCCTCCGGTGCGGCCTTGAGCAGCGGGATGCTTGCGAAGCCAGTCGACATAGCGTCGGATCCCCTCCTCCAGCGGGAGACACCCTAGCGAGGCGGTCTGCGGGCCCGCCTCGTAGCTCTCGTTCTCTCCAGGAGGCAGGTCCCCTCCCGGCGTCTCGATCGGCGACGACGAGTCTGCCGCCTCGCGGACGAGCTCCGCGGCGCGCAAGAGCGGCGTGCCTACGCCGCTCCCGGTCGTGACTGTCTCGTCCCACAAGCCGTCGGCGACGACTTGCTCGATCGCCGCGACGGCGTCGTCGACGTACAGGAAGTCGCGCGTGCGCTTCGGATCGCCGACGATGACGATCGGCGCGCCCTCCAGCGCGCGCGCCGCGAACGTCGCGATCGCCCCGGTCGCGCCCTCCCACGCGACCTGGCCCGGTCCGTAGACGGACGGGAAGCGAACGACGGTCGCGCGCCCGCGGTGGAGGCCGCAGGCCTCCTCGCCGAGACGTTTCGACAGGGCGTACTCGTCGGGCGGCGGCTCGAGCGCGGCGCGGTGCGTCGAGGGGTAGACGAGACCGGCTCCGTGCTCGGCGCATCCCTCGAGCAGGTTCAGCGTCGTGCCCGCGTTCTCACGCACGGCGCGGGCAGGGTCGCTCCGCGCGCGCGCCGGATCCGGGATGCCCGCGAAGTGGAGGACCGCGTCGCAGCCGGCGACGAGCTCGCGCGCCGCGGGGTCTCCCGCATCGAGACGCACGGCGTCCGCCGCGGTCGCACGTGTCGCGCCTCCGGGGCGCGCGAGCGCGATCACCTCGTGGTCGTGCCCGCGCAGCCGCTCGACCGCGCGCGAGCCGAGGAAGCCGGTCGCGCCGGTGACGAGGAATCTCATCCGCGGAAGTATTCAGCGAGCCGGTGCCGGTACTCGAACGGGCTCGAAAACGTGCACGGCGATCCTCCCGCCGGCTCGCGTCCTTCGGCCAGCGCGGCCACATCTGAGACGGTCATGGTTTCGGCGGCTACGTTCTCGATCGCGTCCTCTGGCGCCTCGAGGAGGATCCGCGCGGCGTCCTCGACGTGGACGACGCCGATCGCCGTCCGTCCGCCGTCATCGAGCGGGAGCTTCTCGCCGGCGGAGGCAAGTCGGCGGAACTTGTCGACGACCGTCTGCGACTCCGGCCGCTCGTGCTCGACAGGGCTCGGTCCGTAGACGATCCCCAGCCGCAGGATCGAGAGCGGAAAGACCTGGGCCGCGTGCATCCGGAGGCACAGCTCGCCGTAGATCTTCGACAGATGCGCGAGGTCGGTCTGCGGTCCGTAAGGCGTCTCGGGCCCGACCTCCCCCTCGACGGGCCCGTAGACGTGTAGCGAGCTTGCGAAGACGGCGCCGGGACCGCCGGCCGACGCGAGCGCCTGAGCGACGCGCCGAATCCCGGTGACGTTTGTCTCCTCCGTGTAGTCCGGGTCGCGCTCGGCGAGCGGGCGGCTCGCTTGTGCGGCGAGCAGGTAGACCCGTTCCGGCCCTTCCGCGAGCAGCGCCTCGATCTCGTCGCGGCGGCGGATGTCGGCCGTCAGGACGCGGGCGCCGCGTGCCTCGAGCGGCTCCAGCTGGGCCGCCTCGGTCGCGAACCAGTTGTCGGCGAGTACCACCTCGTCCCCGCGGTCGAGCGCAAGCTCCGCGAGCTTTGCGCCGACGTACCCCGCCCCGAGGACGAGGAGCAACTAGATCGTGCGGACGTTCGGCGCCCGCGGCACCGCGTTGCGCGTGTCGACGACGAGCCGCGCGTGCTCCCAGAGAGGCTCCTCGGTGAAGCGCCTGTGCGGGGTCAGCAGCACGACGCAGTCGGCGTCCGCCACCTGCTCGGCCGACCAGTCCACGGTTTCGTGTTGGACACCGTCGAGCTCGACGAACCCGACCAACGGGTCGCAGTACGTGACCTCGCCGCCGCGGTGCAGCAGCTGGCGCATGATCTCGAGGCTCGGAGACTCCCGCGTGTCGTGGACGTCCGCCTTGTAGGCCATCCCGAGCAAGAGCAGCTTCGAGCCCCTGATCGGCCGGCCCTGTTCGTTGAGCGTGTCGGAGATCTTCTGCACGACGTAGAGCGGCATCGCTGCGTTGATCTCGTGCGCGGCGTCGATCAGGCGCGCGGAGTAGCCGTACTCGCGCAGCCGCCAGGCCAGGAAGTGCGGCACCACGGGAATGCAATCGCCGCCGAGGCCCGGGCCCGGGTAGTGGGGGAGGAAGCCGAATGGTTTCGAGGACGCCGCCTCGATTACCTCCCACGCGGAGATCTCCAGCCTGTCGCACATGAGCGCGAGCTCATTGGCGAGCGCGATGTTGACCGCGCGGAACGTGTTCTCGTGCAGCTTCGCCGTCTCGGCCACTATCGGGCTCGAGACGGGCACGACCTCGTCGACGATCTGGCGGTAGAGGAGCTCGGTGCGCCGCTCGCACTCGTCGGTTACGCCGGCGACGAGCTTCGGCGTGTTCTTGATCGTGAAGGTCTTGTTGCCGGGGTCGACGCGCTCCGGCGCATAACCGAGGAAGAAATCCGTCCCGACCTTCGCGCCGGTCTTCGCCAGGATCGGGAGCACGATCTCCTCCGTCGTCCCGGGATAGGTCGTCGACTGGAGGACGACGAGCTGCCCGGGCCGGAGGTTGGCGGCGACCGACTCAGCCGCGGCGACGATGTAGGAGAGGTCGGGCGTGCGCGTCTTCGAGAGCGGCGTCGGCACGCAGATCGTCAGCGCGTCGAGCTCTGCGACCGCGGCGAAGTCGGTGGTCGCGCTGAGCCGGCCGTCGAGGCCCTCGTACCGCTCTGCGGGCACGTCGACGAGGTACGAGCGGCGCCCGTTGACGGCTTCGACGCGGTACTGGGAGAGGTCGATGCCCGTGACGGGAAAGCCCGCTTCCGCGAACGCCATGGCGAGCGGCAACCCCGCGTACCCGAGGCCGACGATGCCGATGCTGGCCTCGCGCGTGGCAATGCGCCCGTCGAACGCTGACTGGGTGGAGACGACCTCGCTCAAAAGGCCGACTCAGGCTAGCAGAGGCACCCCCGGGATTCTCCGGGCGCTCTGCTATAACCGCTTGGATGTCCTTCGCGGACTCGGTCCGGGCGCTGTTCGAGGACGGTCGCGCGGTTTGGGGCTTCCTCGCGGCTGCGGGCATCGTGCTCGTGCTGACGCCGTTCGTCGAGCGGCTCGCACCGAGGATCGGCGCGGTCGACGACCCCGGCCACAGCGACCGCCCCCGCGTGCACGAGCGGCCGCTGCCACGAATCGGCGGCCTCGCGATCGTCGCCGGGATCACGATCCCGATGATCGTTTTCATCCGGCCGGGCGGGGGCCACTACCTCGGCATCCTGCTCGGCACGCTGTGTGTCGCCGCGCTCGGCCTGATCGACGACATCTGGGGGATTCGGCCGAGCATCAAGATGATCGGGATCGTCGCCGCGGCGCTGATTCCCGTCGTCGGCTTCGACGTCACCTGGAACCACTTGGGTTTGCCGCTGATCAGCGCCCACAACTTCGGCCACGCGGTCTCAGTGCCGCTGACCCTCTTCTGGATCGCTCTCCTCGCGAACCTCGTCAACCTGATCGACGGCATGGACGGGCTGGCGTCCGGAATCGTGGTGATCGCTGCTGCGTCCTTCGCGCTGCTCGCCGCCTCGTTCGGTCGCCTGAGCGCCGCCGCGCTCGCCGCGATCGTCTGCGGCGCCACGCTCGCCTTCCTCCGTCGCAACTACTACCCGGCGCGGATCATCATGGGCGACTCCGGCGCGCTCGCGCTCGGCTTCGTGCTTGCGACAGTCGCCGTCGAGGGCGTGCTGAAAAAGGCCGCGACCATCGCGCTGGCGGCCCCGATGCTCCTCGTCGCCGTGCCGATTCTCGACACGTCGTTTGTCGTGCTGAAGCGCCTGAAGTACCGGCGTCCGCCCTGGGCGGCCGACCACAACCACTTCTACCACCGCTTCCTGCGGATCGGCTTCTCGCAGCGGCGTACGGCTGCTTACCTGCACGTGTGGGCGGCCTTACTCGCCGGCTATGCGATCCTGCTGCGGTTCGTGCCGCCCCGGCCGCGCGGCGTCTGGAACCTCGAGAATTCGCTGATCGCGACTGCGGTCGGCCTGGTCGTGATCGCGGCCTCGGTCTGGATGGTCTATACGCTCGAGATCCTGAAGTCCCGCCACCTCCAGGCGCTCGGGCTCGGTCACGCCACTGAGCCGGAGTCGGATCGCGAGGAAGCGGTCGAGCGTGAGCTCACGGCTGCACGTCGGTAGGGACGGCGAGGCGGAGCAGCTCGGCCGGGTCGCGTCGGGCGCGGCGTTGGCGCTCTGCCGGCGCTTTCTTCAGCTCTAGCTCGTCCGGGTCGTGGAGGAAGCGGAGGCGGCCCTCGTGCGCGAGCTGCTCGTCGACTGCGCCGCGGCGGCCCTCGAAGATCGACCAGACCGGCGTGCCGAGCACAGCGGCCTCGCGCAGGATCGTCCCGCCGGCCGAGACGACGACGTCGGCGAAGGCGGCGAGGCTGCGGGCGTCGACCGCGCGCTCGGGGACGACGAGGCGCTTGCCGGCCGCGCGGGCCGCCTGCCGCTGCTCGGGCGTGCGGGCCAGCACGACCGTCTGAACATCCGAGCGGCCGAGCCGCGCGAGCAGGCTCGAGAGCAGCTCGTTCTCGGAGCCGTGGAGATAGAGCGCATAGGAGGGCGCGGTGCGGACGACGCAGAGCACGGGGTCCGGGTCGAGGCCGAGCTCCTCGAGCACGGATGGGTCCGGCTCGAACCCGCTCAGGTAGTACTCCTCCTTCAGGCCCGGGTAGCGAACGAGCTTCGGCGGACGGGCTCCATAGCGCGCGAGCCGCTCTGCCGGGATCGCGTCGGGGACGAGCACGCGCGTGGCCAGCCGGCAGTTGACCTGGTGCTGAACCGTCGCCCACTCGTAGTCGAACATCGTCGTGTTCGGGATCCGGAGCAGGCGCGCCGCGACAGGGAGGTCGGTCGACCCATGGGCGAGCGCCCAGTCGAAGCGGCGGCCGCGGCCGAAGCGGACCAGCTGCGGCGCACGCTCGGCGGCGGCGAGCGCCTTGCCGGCGCGCGAGACGCCGCCGTGGCGGCCGAGCACACGGTAAGGGCGCCCCCAATCCTCGAGCAGCTCGGTCGTCTGCGAGAGCGGCCGCGCGGTCAGCTCGACGTCGTGTCCTTCGCGCTCGAGCAGCTCGACGAGCGGGCGCAGCACGACGACGTGCGCGGTGTTCGTGAAGTCGACCCAGACGCGCAACGGCTACACGGTGTCAGACACGCGCGCGAAAGTGTGTCGCGTTGTCCACAGATCAGGCGGCGTCGAGGAACCCGGCGAGTCGCTCGTTGTAGCCCGGCGCGCGCGGGATGCTGTGGCCGGCACCGGGAACGACGGCGCGCGCCGCGCCGAGGCGTCGCTCGAGCACGTCGCAGACGGCGTCGAACGCGGGGTGGTGGGCGCCGGACAGCACGAGCTTCGGGAACGTCGTCATCGCGAGTCGTTCGAGCGGAATCTCGGCCTCCCACGGGCCTCGCTCCGCCTGCGTCGCCCTCGTCCCCTGCTCGACCTCGGGGGGCAGCGGGCTCGGCGGCTCCCAGTTGCTGCCGACGGAGCGCAGAAACGCACGCAGGAATGGCTCCGGCTCCAAGCCCGCCGCCCAGAGCCGCTCGAAGTCAGCCACGAGCGGACCGACGGCAGGATCGGCGCGGGCGAGGCCGAACGCCGGCGGCTCGGAGACGGCGAGCGAGCGGACGTCGTCAGGCCGCCGGGCGGCGATCAAGAGCGAGATGACGCCACCGTACGAGTGCCCGACGAGGTGCCCGCCGCCTTTCAGCAGAGGCGCGAGCTCCTCTGCCTGCTGCTCGAAGTCGATCCGCGCGAGCGGCGGGTTCGGTGGATATCCGCTCCGGGTGGGGATGACAAGCGTGAACCGCTCGGCGAGCGACAGCTGAGAGCTCCACGCCTCGCGCCCACCCGAACCGCTGCCGTGGACGAAGACGACACGCGGGCCGGTGCCGATCGTCTCGACGTGGAGGTCGGGCACGCAGCAACGATAACCCCTGAACAAACTCCACCGTAAACGGCTGCTTTTCGTGGAAGAAAGGCGGATCGCAGTTGTTACAAGCTGAGGCCTCGAGCCGCGTCTCCTCTGATATCGTCGCCACCGCATGGAGCCCGCGCCCCGTTCCTCGTTCGCGCCCGCCGGCGCGGGGGCCCTCCTCGGGGGAGCCGCGGTCGCGGGGGTCGGAATAGGTGCGCTCGTCGGCTGGGCGGCCGGCTCGGTCGGTGTCGGTGCGCTCGCCGGGGCTGCGATCGGGATCCCGACAGGTGTCTTCGCCGTCTACCACCGCTACCGGGGGTACTTCACGTGATCGGCCTGCTGCGCGCCGGGCCGCGGCCAGTTCCGGCGAGGAAAGGGCCTGCAGCGGCTGCGACGCTGCTGATCGTGCTCGCGCTCCCCGTCTTTCTCGTCGCCGGCCTGCCGCTCGCGGGCTGGGCGCTCGCGGCGGTCCTGTGGGCCGCCGGCGAGGCGTTCCTGTTCGGACTCGAGCGGCTGCCGCTGGGAGTCGACCACCTCGGCTCGTCCGGGGCGCGTGCCGTCGGGATGACGTTCCGCGGGATCGGCGTGATGGTCGTATTGATCGCGCTCGCCTCGTCGAACGTCAGGCTGGCTGCCTCGGCCGCAGCGGTCTACGTGCTCGCGTACACCGTCGAGCTCGGCCTGTCGCTGATCTCGTACTTCGGCGGCGGCCAATGAGGCTCAGGACCGCCCTCGCCGCCTGCGCGGGTCTCGCGCTGGCGCTGCCGGCGCCTGCGCTTGCGATCCACGAGTATCACCCCGAGAAGGAGTTCGAGCTCAACCCGTGGGTGTCGATCCACCTCGCGGGCCTCGACCTCTCGATCAACAAGGCCGTCGCGTACCTCTGGCTCGGCTCGCTCGTGACGATCGCGCTCGCGTGGTTCCTGATGCGGAGCCGGCTCGCGCTGCTACCGGACCGGCGGCAGACCGTCGGCGAGGCGATCTACGAGATCACGCAGAGCCAGATCGCCGAGCAAGGCCTGCCGCAGAAGGCGATCGGAACCTGGTTCCCCTACGTGGCCTCGCTCGCGCTCTTCATCTGGGTGCTGAACTTCATCGGCTTCATCCCGCTGCCGCTGACGAGCGAGAAGTTCCACATCGGTGGCGTCGCGCTTCCGACACTCGGGATCTACGCCGCGACGGCCCAGCTCTCGGTCACGCTCGCCCTCGCAATCCTCACCGTCGTCTTCACGCACGTCGAGGGCTTCCGCTTCAACGGTCTCGGCTACGTGAAGACGTTCGTGCCGGAAGGTGTACCGAAGGTGATGGTTCCGGTCATGGCCGTTCTCGAGACGATCTCGCACATCTTTCGGGTCGTGTCGCTCAGCGTCCGGCTCTACGCGAACATGCTCGCCGGGCACATGCTGATCCTCCTTTTCATCGGCCTCATCTTCGTGCTCGGGACGGTCGCGTTCGCGCCGGTGAGCATTGTCTTCGCGACGGTTTTCTACATCTTCGAGGTCGTCATCGTCGTCACGATTCAGGCGTACATCTTCGCCGCCCTGACCGCCATCTACATCGGCTCGGCCATCGAGCCCGCGCACTAGAGAAGGAGGGATTTTCGTGCTTGCAACCGTGCTCGCTGCGGGCAACGTCATCAAGGCAGGCAAAGCGCTCGGCCTCGCCCTCGGGATGGGTCTCGGCTCGCTCGGCGCCGGCATCGGCATCGGCATCGTGTTCGCGTCCATGATCCAGGCGGTCGCCCGCCAGCCCGAGCTGCGAGGCGAGCTCCAGGGGATCATGTGGCTCGGCTTCGCGCTGACCGAGGCCGTCGTGTTCTACGGGCTCGTCGGCGGCTTTCTCGGCTTCGTCCTCGTCGCGAACACCTAGGCTCGGCAACATTCACTGAAGGAGCACTAGCCATGATCGTCGCCAGCCTCATCACCGTCGTCCCGGGCCTGATGGTCTGGACGCTCGTGACCTTCGCGCTGACCTTCTTCGTGCTCAAGCGCTACGCGTTCGGCGCGATCCAGAAGGCGATCGACGAGCGGCGGGAGCGGATCCGACAGGCGATCGAAGAGGCTGACAACGCCCGCGCGGAGGCACGCCGCCTGGTCGAGGAGCACCGGAGGCTGATCGCCCAGGGGCGCCGCGAGGCCGAGGAGATCCTCGCGGAGGCCCGCCGGACGGCCGAGGCGATGGAGCGCCGCATGAAGGAGGAGACGGAGCAGGAGCGCCAGCGCCGTCTCGAGGAGACCCGCCGCCAGATCGAGGCGGAGACGCGGCGCGCGCTCGAGCAGATCCGAGCCGAGGTCGCCGAGCTCTCCATGATCGCGGCGGAGAAGGTGACGGGGCGCGTGCTCACCGACGAGGACCAGCGGCGCTTGATCGAGGAGGCGGTCGGCGAGCTCGACTTCTCGGTCCTGGAGCGCTGATGGCGGTCGTTCACACCGTCTATGCGCGTGCGCTGTACGAGGCCGCCAAGGAGCGCGACGCGCTCGGTACAGTCCGTAAGGAGCTTGCCGACTTCGTCGCGGCAGAGCAGGACGTACCCGAGCTGAGGGAGTTGCTGCGCAATCCTCAGCTCGACCAGCGTGTCAAGGCGGCCGCAATCGAGGAGCTCACGGGCTCGGCGAACGAGCTGTTGCGGAACTTCCTTCTCCTGCTGATCGAGAAGGGACGGGCTGCCGAGATCGAGGACATCGCGCGCGAGTTCGAGCGGCTCGCTGCCGCGGAGGAGGGCCTCCTCGACGTTGAGCTCACGACCGCGGTAGAGCTCTCGGACAAGGAGGCCAAGGACCTCGTGAAGCAGATCGAGAAGGCGTCGGGACGCAACGTCGTCGTGAAGCGGCGGGTCGATCCGGGGCTGATCGGCGGAATCGTCCTCCAGGCCGGCTCGCTCCGCCTCGACGCCAGCGTCCGCGGCCGCCTCAACCGTCTACGTCAGGAACTAGCGAGGAGCCGAGCTTGAAACTGCGACCAGAAGAGATCACGTCGATCCTGCGCCAGCGGATCGAGGAGTACGAGGTCGAGACCGACCTCGCGGAGGTCGGGAGCGTCCTCCAGATCGGCGACGGGATCGCCCACGTCTACGGCCTCGACAACGTCGTCGCCAGCGAGATGCTCGAGCTCGAGCACGGGGTCACCGGTCTTGCATTCAACCTCGAGGAGGACAACGTGGGCGTCGCGCTCTTCGGCGAGTGGGAGCACGTGGTCGAGGGCGAGCCTGTGCGGCGCACCGGCCGAGTCGCGAGCATCCCGGTCGGCGACGCGCTGATCGGTCGCGTCGTCAACCCGCTCGGCCAGCCGCTGGACGGGCAAGGCGCGATCGAGAGCGACCAGACCCGGCCGCTCGAGTTCAAGGCGCCCGGCGTGGTCGAGCGCCAGCCCGTGAAGGAGCCGCTCCAGACGGGGCTGAAGGCGATCGACTCGATGATCCCGATCGGGCGCGGCCAGCGCGAGCTGATCATCGGCGACCGCACCACCGGCAAGACGGCGATCATCGTCGACACGATCCTGAACCAGCGCGGCCAGGACATGATCTGCGTCTACATCGCGATCGGCCAGAAGTCCTCGACCGTCGCGCAGGTCTTCGAGCGGCTAAAGGACGCCGGAGCGATGGACTACACGATCATCGTCTCGGCGCCGGCGGCCGAGGCGGCCCCGATCAAGTGGATGGCGCCGTACGCAGGCGCCGCGATCGGCGAGCACTTCCTCTACGACGGCCGGCACGCCGTGTGCTTCTACGACGATCTCTCGAAGCACGCCGATGCGTACCGGCAGATGTCGCTGCTCCTGCGCCGCCCGCCGGGGCGCGAGGCATTTCCCGGCGACGTCTTCTACCTCCACTCGCGGCTGCTCGAGCGTGCCTGCAAGCTCTCCGACGAGCGCGGCGGGGGCTCACTGACCGCGCTGCCCGTCGTCGAGACGCAGGCGGGCGACGTCTCGGCCTACATCCCCACGAACGTGATCTCGATCACGGACGGGCAGATCTACCTCGAGTCGGAGCTCTTCTACTCCGGCGTGCGGCCGGCGATCAACGTCGGCATCTCGGTCTCGCGCGTCGGCTCGAGCGCACAGGTCAAGGCGATGAAGAAGGTCGCCGGGCGCCTGCGGCTCGAGCTCTCTCAGTACCGAGAGCTCGAGGCCTTCGCGCAGTTCGGCTCGGAGCTCGATCCGCAGACGCAGCGGACCCTTGCGCGAGGAGAGCGGATGGTGGCGACGCTCAACCAGCCGCAGTACCAGCCGTGGCCCGTCGAGGAGCAGGTCGTCACGATCTTCGCGGCCACGCAGGGATATCTCGACGACGTGCCCGTCCCGCAGGTGCCGCGGTTCCACGAGGAGCTGCGCGAGCACCTCCGCGCGGAAGAGTCGGTCTACCGGGAGATCCGCGAGAGCGGCGATCTGCCCGACGAGCTCGAGCAGCGGCTGCGCAAGGAGCTCGACCGCTTCGTCCGCGGCTTCAACGTCGAGGAAGAGGAGCCACTGGTCACAGCCTGATGACCTCCGTCCAGGACCTGAAGCGCCGGATCCGCTCGATCCGGAACACTCGCAAGATCACGAAGGCGTTCGAGCTCGTCGCCTCCGCGCGCCTGCGCCGCGCGCAGGCGCGGATCGAGGCGATGCGCCCCTACGCCGACCGGATGCAGGAGCTGATGTCCCGAACGGCGCGGGCGAGCGTCTCCGTTCGCGGCCTGCCGTTGCTCCAGAGGCGCGACGTGCGTCGGGTGGCGATCGTCCCCCTCACCGGCGACCGCGGCCTGGCCGGCGCCTTCAACGCGCAGGTGCTTCGGCGGGCTTTCGCACTCGAGCGCGAGCTCCGCGCCGACGGAGCCGAGGTGCGGTGGCTCGTCGCCGGGAAGAAGGGCCAGTCGACCCTTCGTTTCCGGCGCTTCCGGATCGAGCAGGCATGGACCGGCTTCTCGGACCGGCCTGCCTATCACGACGCGCAGGCGATCGCCCACCGGCTTGCCGAGCTCTACGAGGAGGAGGAGTTCGACCGCGTGATCGTCCTCTACAACGAGTTCGTCTCGGCGCTGACGCAGCGCGTGAGGCAGCAGGACATCCTGCCGATCCCCGAGGACGTGCTCGCGGCCCGGGAGGGCGAGGAGCACGAGCAGGCCTTGACCGGCGACTTCATCTACGAGCCCGAGCCGGAGCAGATCCTCGAGCGGCTGCTGCCCGTCTACGTCGAGACAGAGCTCTACCGCGCGCTGCTCGAGTCGGCCGCATCGGAGCAGGGCGCCCGGATGACCGCGATGCGAAACGCCTCGAAGAATGCCGCGGAGCTGATCGACGACCTAACGCTGGCCATGAACCGAGCCCGCCAGGCGGAGATCACACAGGAGATCCTCGAGGTAGTCGCCGGCGCCGACGCTCTAACCGGATAAAGAAATCCGCGGCGCGCACGAGGAGGTTCGGGGGGAAACCCGGTTTCCCCACGGGGGCTAACCAGGCCCGAAAAGCGCCGTCTCAAGGGATAGCGCGGCGATCTAGCCGCGGCTATGCTTCGACCCCGCCTGTGGCAACCCGGGAAAAACCAGAGCTCATCCCAGCCGGAGCAGGCCTCGCGTCCACGGTTGCGATCGAGACGCAGGGAGAGCTCGGCGAAGTCGAGGCGATCCGTGCCCGTGGCTACTGGGAGCAGGTCTGGCTCCGCTTCAAGCGCGACAGGGCTGCGATCGCGGGCGGCGGCTACATCGTCTTCCTGATCCTCGCGGCCTTCGCGGGCGCTCCGATCGCGGCGCGCCTGCTCGGCCACGGCCCCAACGACCAGTTCATCCAGTCGGCGCTGGACTCGAAGACGTTCCTCCCCGTCGGCCCCTGGACGCACATCATCTCGACTCCGAGTGGCGTCTGCGCCGGGGCCTCGCACTGCACCCACACGCTTTTCATCCTCGGCGCCGACTCGAACCTCGGCCGCGACGAGTTCCTGCGCCTTCTGTACGGGGCGCAGGTCTCGCTCGAGGTCGCGGTCGGCGCGACGCTCGTCAGCATGATCGTCGGCGTCCTGCTTGGCGCGATCGCTGGCTACTACGGCGGCTGGGTGGACACGCTCGTCTCCCGTCTGACCGAGATCGTGATGGCGTTCCCGTTCCTGCTCTTCGTGATCGCGCTCGCAAGCACGGTCGGCCAGCGGCTGAATGACATCACCCTCGGAGGCATCGTCGGAAAGGGCGTGCTGACCCTCGTCTTCGTGATCGGCCTCTTCAGCTGGTTCTATCC
>JBARRS010000094.1:0-2065 GCA_049644345.1 Gaiellaceae bacterium | reverse complement strand
GTGCCCCGGAGGCGCGAGATCATCCGGCGACCCTCAAAAGCGGCGGCGCCAGCGCGTGGCAGATCGCGACGGCGAGCGCGTCGGCGGCGTGGTGCGGCGACGGCGGCTGCTTGAGCCCGAGGATCGCCATCACCATCCGCTGTACCTGCTCCTTCTCGGCGCGGCCGTAGCCGCAAACGGCTTGCTTCACGCGCGAGGGCGGATACTCAGCGCACTCCACGCCCGCGGAGGCGGCGGCGACGAGCACGGCGCCGCGCGCCTGCCCGACCGAGAGCGCGGTACGGGCGTCGGCGCCGACGAAGGACTCTTCGAGTGCGACCGCATCCGGCCCATACGCCTGGATGAGCTCGGCGACGCCGTCGTAGATCGTCTTCAGGCGCCGCTCGGGGCGGCCGCCGGCAGGCGTCTGCCACCAGTCGAACTCGACCGCCTTGATGCGGCCTCCGCTTTCTTGGACGATTCCGTACCCGCACGCCGCCGTACCCGGATCGATGCCGAGAACTCTCACGAAGCGAGATTAGGCAGCGGGCCGGACGTTCCTCCCCTCGCTACGCAGCTACCGCCTCGAGAAGATGCTCGGGGATGTCGAAGTTCGCGTAGACCTCGTTCACGTCGTCGAGCTCCTCGAGCGCGTCGATCAGCCGGATCAGCCGCCGCGCCGCGGTCTCCTCGTCGACCGTGACGGTCGTCTTCGGCACCATCGTCGTCTCCACTGCCTCCGGGGTGAAGCCGGCCTGCTCGAGCGCCTCCCGGACGGAGCTCAGATTCTCGGGGTCCGAGACGACCTGGAAGGTCGACCCGTCGAGCGAGACGTCGTCCGCTCCGCCCTCGGCGGCGGCGAGCATCAGCTCGTCCTCGTCGACCGAGTCGGCGTCGACGAGGATCATGCCTCGCCGCTCGAACAGCCAGGCGACAGAGCCCGAGCCCCCGAGGTTCCCTTCGTGCTTCGAGAAGACGTGGCGTACGTCGGAGGCGGTGCGGTTGCGGTTGTCGGTCAGCGCCTCGACGATCACCGCGACACCGTTCGGGCCGTAGCCTTCGTAGACGACCGTCTCGAACGCGGCCGCGTCCGTGTCCGCGCCGGCACCGCGCGCGATCGCCCGCTCGATCGTGTCCTTCGGCATCGAGTAGGAGCGGGCCTTCTCGATCGCGTTCTGGAGGGCGAGGTTGCCGGCGGGGTCCGGCCCGCCCTCGCGCGCGGCGACGATGATCGCCCGTGAGAGCTTCGAGAAGAGCTTGCCGCGCCGGGCGTCGGCCGCGCCTTTCTTGTGCTTGATCGAGGACCACTTGCTATGCCCGGACATTCTGCTCCTCCGTCACGAGCTCGAGGAACCACTCGTGCACGCGCGAGTCGTCTGTCAGCTCTGGATGGAACGACGCAAGGATGAAGCGGCCCTGGCGGACAAGCACGGGCTCGCCGTCCAGCTCGGCCAGAACCTCCACGCCCGGGCCGACGTGGCGCACGCGCGGAGCTCGGATGAAGACGCCGCGCAGCGGCTCCTCCTCGCCGTCGAGGCGAAGGTCGGCCTCGAAGCTGGCCACCTGGCGCCCGTAGGCGTTGCGGTCGACCTCGACGTCGACGGCGCCCAGGTGGGCACGGTCGAGGATGATCATGCCGGCGCAGGTGCCGAGCACCGGCCCTGCGAAGCGCCGAACCGCCTCGTCCAGCCCGTACAGGCGCATGAGCCGCATGAACGTCGTCGACTCGCCTCCCGGAATCACGAGCCCGTCGAGCCCCTCGAGCTGCTCGGGCAGTCGCACCTCGATGACGTCGGCGCCGAGACGCCGCAGCATCGCGGCGTGCTCGCGGAAGTTTCCTTGCAAGGCAAGGACGCCGATCCGAAGCGAGCTCTCCACCAGCGAAATGGTATCGGCGACCCTGTTGATGACCTGCGTGCGTGTCTGACACCGAGCGGGATGCGCGTCGGCGCCGCGGACGTAAACATTTCCGGTGAAGAGGATCTACTGGCTGGCCGCTGCGATCCTGGTGCTCGCCGTGGTGATCGCTGTCACCGTGGCGACGAGCGAAAAGCGGCAGAGATCGACGACTACTCGGCGGGTCGGC
>JBARRS010000093.1:0-4806 GCA_049644345.1 Gaiellaceae bacterium | reverse complement strand
GCCCAGGAGAAGGCGCTGCCGGCGCCCTGGAGGAGCCGCGCGAGCCCGAGAGACCAGGCGTCCCCCGCGAGCGCGAAGCCGAGGCTTGCCGCGGCCATCGTCGCGAGCCCCGCGAGCACGGCCGGCTTCGGCCCAAAACGGACTGCGACGATGCCGCCCGGTACCGCCGTCGCGAGCGCTCCCCCGGCGTACGCCGCAACGAGCAGGCCCGCCGTCGCCTTCGAGAGCCCGTAGTGGCGCGCGAAATGGGGGAGAAGCGGCGTCAGCACGGCGAAGAACATCGTGTCGACCGCCACGATCGCGCTGACGAGGAGAAGCAGGCGGCGCACGGGCTGGACGGTAGCGAAGTTGCGAATCGAGCAGCTTGTTGCACTTTTAACTGCAACTTCGGTCCGTCGCACTAACTTTTCGGGCGCCCCGGCGTTTTACTTCGTCGGAAAGCGGTCACCAAGACCCTGGGCGCGGCCGTTG
Source organism: Gaiellaceae bacterium (assembly GCA_049644345.1). Taxonomy (GTDB): domain Bacteria; phylum Actinomycetota; class Thermoleophilia; order Gaiellales; family Gaiellaceae; genus JBARRS01. The sequence continues at coordinate 4,335 of JBARRS010000093.1, read as the reverse complement.
ACGCCGCAGCGCGAGCCGAGCGCCCACCGACGAGCCCGATTGAACGCCAAGAGAAAGGGGTCTCGTTTTGCGCTCGAACAAGCGATTGCTCGCTCTGCTACCCCTCGTGCTCACCGTGGCGTGGCTTGCGGCCCGCGGCTCGGCGATGCCGCCGCCGGTCCACCTCGCGCGCGCGCTCACGATCCACCGGCCGAGGCCGGCGGATCCACGCGTGATTCGCCGTTTCCGCTCAGAGGCGTGGCGCTGGCAGATCCTGATGGGGAAGCGGCGCTCGCGCGGCCCGATCGAGCCGAGCACCTGGCGCGTACTCCGATTCTGGAAGCACCGGGCGCTCGCCTCCCGGCAACAGGCCATGCATCCGCCGAACGAGCGAGCCTGGCTCTGCATCCATCGGTTCGAGGCGTCCTGGCATGACTCAGGCGACCCGTACTGGGGCGGCCTTCAGATGGACCGCGGCTTCATGTCCGCCTACGCGCCGCGCTACCTGCTCCGCCGCGGCTGGGCGAACCGCTGGACGCCGCTCGAGCAAATCTGGGTCGGGGAGCGCGCTCGCCGCGCCGGTCGTGGCTTCTCACCCTGGCCGAGCTCGGCTCGTTTGTGCGGAGTTCTTTAAGGGGGCGACTAAACCGGGTTTCAACAGGGAAAATGCATCTGGATGACCGAAGACCAGCTCAGCACGCTGATCGAGCAGGGCGAGGAAGCGGGCTGCATCGAGCTTTCCCGCTTCACCGAGCTCGTTCAGGAGCTCGAGCTAGACGACGAGGAGGTGGCTCGAATCTACGAGCAGCTTGACGAACGCGGGATCGAGGTTCTCGACGATTGTGGCCAGGAGAGTCCCGAGCCGACGTACGTGAACGGCGACCTGGCGGCCGCGACGACTGATGCGCTCCAGCTCTTCCTCAACGAGGCGTCCCGCTACCCGCTGCTGACCGCCGACGAGGAGGTCGAGCTCGCGAAGCGGATCGAGCGCGGCGACAAGGAGGCGAAGGACCGGATGGTCAATTCGAACCTCCGTCTCGTCGTCTCGATCGCGAAGCGCTACCAGGGGCATGAGCTGTCGTTGCTCGATCTGATCCAGGAAGGGATCATCGGCCTGATTCGTGCGGTCGAGAAGTTCGACTGGCGCAGAGGCTTCAAGTTCTCCACGTACGCAACCTGGTGGATCCGCCAGGCCGTGCAGCGCGGAGTGGCGAACAAGTCGCGCACGATCCGGATCCCGGTCCACATCGTCGAGCGCGAGGCGAAGATCGGCCGCGCCGAGCGCGAACTCGCAGTGAAGCTCGAGCGGACACCGACCGACCAGGAGATCGCGAAACGCGCGAAGCTGCCCGTAAAGCAGGTGCGAGAGGTACGGCACGCGGCTCGCGCCGTCACCAGTCTCGACCGGCCGATCGGCGGCGAGAACGAAGGCACCTTGGGCGAGCTCTTCGCAGGCGAGGGGCCGGAGCCCGAGGAGGAGGTGCACGTCAGCCTCGAGCAGGAGGCCCTCCACAAAGCGGTGGCCGAGCTGCCGGACCGAGAGCGCGAGGTCGTCAAGCTCCGCTACGGGCTGAACGGCGACCGCGATCCGAAATCGCTCGACGCGATCGGCCGTGAGCTCGGGATCACCCGAGAGCGGGTGCGCCAGATCGAGTCGAGCGCGCTCGAGCGGCTCGCCATGAACCGCGAGATCGACTCCATCCGCGCCGCCTAGTCGTCACAGGATCTCGAGCTCCTCGAGCAGCGTGAAGAACGCCTTCGCGTACGGCGAGTGCCATGTCCGCAGCCGGACGTCGTCCCAGTTGACCTGCTCCCGCACCGGCCGCGCCAGCGTCAGCAGCGCGTCGTAGTCGAGCTCGTGCTCGCGCAGCGCCAGCAGCTTGTTCACGAGCACGTCCTCGAGCGCCATCACCGGCATCGATATCGCCAGCAGCTCGATCTCGTCGGCGCGCCCGAACTCTTTTCGGCCGATCGGGCCTCCGGCGGGCTTGAAGATGACGTCCACCAGGACTTCGCCGTCCCAGGCCTTGTAGAGCCAGTCCTCCGGCGGCCGCTCCGGCTTCATTCCCGTGTCGACGAGCGCCTGCAGCGCCCGCTCGGCGTCCTCCGGCGCGACCATGAAGTCGAGGTCGTGGTCTGACTCGACCCCGCCTCGCGCCCAGACGGCGAGGCCGCCGCCCAGCATGAACGGGACGTCCGCGTCGCGGAGCGCGGCCGCCCCCTTCTTCATCGTCGCGCAGATCTGGTCGAACGAGAGCTCGTCTTCGGTCACGGGCATGGGGTACCCGCCGCCGCCGCGCTCGAAAACGAGGCTGGTTGAATGTGCCGAATGCCGAGGCCGATCCGCATCGCCGCTGCGGGTGACATCCATGCCGGCGAGCAGGCGCGCGCCGAGATCGAGACCGCATTCGGGGCCATCGACAGCGCCGTCGACCTCGTTCTGCTCGCCGGCGACCTGACCACGCTCGGCCAGCCGGAGCAGGCCGCAGTGCTCGCGGACATCTGCCGGCCGCTCCCGATGCCGGTCGTCGCCGTGCTCGGAAACCACGACTGGCACGCCGACCGGCGCGACCAGGTCGCGGCCGAGCTCGAGTCCGGCGGCGTCACTCTGCTCGAGCGCGACTTCGTCGTCTGCGAGATCGGCGACGCCCGCGTCGGGATCGTCGGCGTCAAGGGCTTCGTCGGCGGCTTTCCAGACTCGGAGCTACCCGATTTCGGCGAGCCGCTGCTGCGTCAGGTCTACGCGGAGACGACCGCGGAGGTGGAGGCGCTCGAGCGCGGTCTGGAGGCGATCGCGGACTGCGACTACCGCATCGCGCTGCTGCACTATTCCCCGACGACGACGACGCTGGAGGGTGAACCACGGGTGATCTGGGCGTTTCTCGGCAGCGACCGCATGGCGCCGCCGATCGCCGAGCACAAGCCGGACGTCGTCCTGCACGGACACGGCCACCTCGGGCGCTTCGAGGGGTTCATCGGCGACGTCCCCGTCTACAACGTCGCCGTGCCGGTAATGCGACGCGACTTCTTCGTCTTCGAGCTGGACGGGTCGGGTGTGCGTCCGGCCGAGCCGGCGCCTCAGTTCCCGACGACCTGAACGATCCAGCGCCGGTCGCGCTCGCGGTCGAGCTCGAGGAAGAGCACGCGCTGCCAAGTGCCGAGGCACAGCTCGCCCTCCCGGACCGGAATCGACTCGCCCGCCGTCCCGAGCAGCATCGCCATGCAGTGCGAGTGCCCGTTGCCGAAGTCCATGTCCTCGGGACAGATGTTCTCGGTGCGCCGGTCCCAGTCGTCGTGCGCGTAGTAGAAGTCGCTCGGGACAAGCCGCTTCAGCAGGCTCGCGAAGTCCTCCAGGAAGCCGCTCTCGAACTCGTTGACGCGGACGCAGCAGGTCGTGTGGGGCGAGTACACACAGGCGATCCCGTCGACGACCCCGCTATCCCGGACGGCTTCGACCACCTCGTCGGTGATGTCGCGAACGGAGAGACCACCTGCAGTGCGGAACTGTCGCTCGTGCTGGAAGACCTTCACCGCTAGCTCACCCTCCTCACTCGTCTACGGCCGTGTGGAGCACCGGCGTATTGTGAGGGTTATTGCGTGGCGGCGTCTAGGGAAACCGTCAGTAGCCGCCGTAGCCGCCGGTGGTCGTGCCGGTGGTCGTGCCGCCGGACGAGCCGCCGCCGGAGCCGAGCTTGACGGTGCCGTGCATGCCCTGCTGACGGTGGCCGTCGATCGGGCAGTAGATGTCGTAGCTCCCCGACTTCGAGAGCTTGACCGTGATCGTGGCCGAGGAGCCGGGGGAGATGGTGGAGGTCTTCTGCTCGACGCCCTTGCCCTTGAGCTCGAAGGCGTGTCCGATCGTGCCGTCGTTGACGGCCTTGAAGACGTACGTGCCCGTTTTCGAGAGCGTGACCGAGCTGGGGGTGAGGGCGAACTCCTTCTCGTGGATCGTGATCGTCTTGACGACGGCCCCGGCGGCCGGCTTGGAGCTCTTGGAGGTGCCTGACCCGCCGCCGCAGCCGGCCGCGATGACGACGACACCGAGGGGAAGGAGTGCCGTGCCGATCTTCATCGCCAGCGCATACGGCCGGGCGCTCCGATTGGATTTCACCGCGTTACTCTCTCAGTTTGGGGCCCGTAGCTCAGCTGGTCAGAGCAGCGGACTCATAATCCGTTGGTCCCTGGTTCGAATCCAGGCGGGCCCACAAGGAAAGTCCCCGCACTGGGGACTTTCCACTTTCTGCGGACTGTGCAGCGTGCTCGGGGTGCCGGGTGTAGCTAAGACTTCTTCCCGAGCCCGAGCCACTTACGGATCATCGCCATAAGGCTAGCCATCGGGCGACTCTACGCCCTTCG
>JBARRS010000092.1:0-10322 GCA_049644345.1 Gaiellaceae bacterium | reverse complement strand
TCCAACGGCTGCAGGCGTCGGACGCGAAGGTCGTGCTGACCGCAGACTTCTCGCTTCGGCGCGGCCGGGAGGTTCCGATGGGCGCAAGCGTGGAGGAGGTGCTGGCCGAGGCGCCCTCGGTCGAGCACGTCGTCACGTGGTCACGCCGCGACGGCTCGTGGGACGGGATCGAGCTTGGCCCAGGCGAGCTCCCGCCGCTCCAAGTCGACTCGGAGCACCCGTACCTGCTCGCGTATACGTCCGGGACGACCGGGCCGCCGAAGGGAGTTCTCCACGTCCAGGGGGGGTTCCTCGTCTCGATCACCCGCGAGGTCGCCTACCAGGCGGACGCGCACACGGAGGACGTGATCCATTTCGCCACCGACATGGGCTGGATCATGGGCCCGTGGATGGTGGTCGGAGGCCATGCGCTCGGCTGTACCCTCGTCTTCGCGGAGGGAGCGCCGGATTTCCCGGCCGACAGGCTCTGGTCGATCGTCGAGCGCGATGGGGTTTCGATCCTCGGGCTCTCGCCTACGCTGGTGCGGGCCCTGATCCCGCACGGGGCGGAGCTCGTCGAACGCCACGATCTCTCGTCGCTCCGGGTGCTCGTGACGACCGGGGAGCCGTGGAACCCCGAGCCCTACCGTTGGCTGTTCGAGCGCGTCGGAGGCGGCCGCTGCCCGATCATCAACTGCTCGGGAGGGACGGAGGTCGGCGCCTGCTTCCTCTCGCCCACGGTCGCAGTTCCGATCAAGGGATGCTCGGTCGGTGGGCCCGCGCTCGGAATGGCCGTGGACGTGGTCGATTCCGAGGGGAGGCCGGTGCGGGGCGAGGTGGGAGAGCTCGTTTGCCGCAAGCCTTTTCCCGGTATGACGCGCGGGTTCTGGCGAGACCCGGAGCGCTACCTCGACACGTACTGGCGCCGGCTTCCCGGGATCTGGGTGCACGGGGACTGGGCCTCGGTGGACGAGGACGGCTACTGGTTCCTGCACGGGCGTTCCGACGACACGCTCAACATCGCCGGCAAGCGAGTCGGGCCGGCGGAGCTGGAGTCCGCCGTGGTTGCGCACCCGGAGGTGGCCGAGGCGGCGGCGGTCGGAGTTCCCCACGAGGTGAAGGGCGAGGTGCCGTGGATCTTCTGCGCGCTTGTTCCCGGCACCGAGCCGAGCGACGCGCTGGCGGAGGAGCTTCGCGGGCTCGTCTCGCGCGCGCTCGGCAAGGCATTCGCGCCGGAGCGTGTCCTGTTCGTCCCCGCGCTGCCGAAGACACGGAGCGCGAAGATCGTCCGCCGCGCGGTGCGAGCAAAGGCGCTCGGCACGGATCCGGGCGACCTCTCGTCGCTCGAGAATCCGGAATCACTGGACGAAATCGCCCGCGTCGTTTAAGCCATGGTCCTTCGAGTCGGGCTCTATCGGAACGGGCGGCGGATCCAGTGTGCGCCGCCGTCCCGAGTCGTCCAGACCGCTCGCTCGTAGCCGACCCAGCGGCCGACGTCGGCATCCTCGAAGCCGAGGAACGCGCGGGACGGAGCCGAGGGGTTGATCTGCTCGCGGTCGGTGATGATCGTCTTCCAGCGCACGCCGCCGTCCGCGGAGGCAGCCAACCGGTAGGTGTGCGGACCACGGCCGCCGGCCGGACCATCGGCGACGACCAGGTGGGTCGAACTGGCGGCGGCGATCAACCATGGGGATCCCGGCACTGGACGGCGAGGCCCCCACGAAGATCCCTCGTCGGTCGAGGTGAGCACGAACCTGCCCTTTGGCGTAGCGGTGCGGGGTACGCACAAGGCGGCGAGTAGGCCGCCCGGCACCGCGGCCAACGCGACCGCGTCGTGGACACGGAAGCCGCTACCGCCGCAGGGGTCGCCCAGCCGGCGCCAAGAGCGTCCGCCGTCGAGGGAGCGAAAGATGATCGTGTGCTGGGTTCCGGCGCCGGCGGCCAAGCTGCCATAGATCGGCACGTAGATGACGCCGCTACCTCCGCGGATCAACTCTGCGCCGGTCTCGCGAGAGTCGGCGCGCGGGAAGCCGAGGCGGACGAGCGTTCGCCACGTCGTCGAGCCGGCAGGCGCCACCTGGACGGTGCGGTCGCAGGGACCGGGACAGCCCGTGTGGTCGTAGACGAGCCGGACCACGCCGCCCGAGCCCGGCTCGAGCGACTCCACGGGAGGGCTGTTCTCGCGGGCCCAGCTTCGCCCGCCGTCCCGGGTGACGAACAGAGCCGGGCCGAACAGGTAGCCCACCGAAGCGGTCGCGAAGCGAACATGCGTCACGCAAGGCCTCTTGTCGCAATCCACATGAATTCCCTGGATAAACCCTGGCGGCGCGGGCAGGCGCCGCCACGTCCGCCCACCATCCCCGGTCCGAGCGAGCTCCGGGCATAGCCCTCGAGCGCAGGGGGCGCCGGCCAGCGCCCACCCCGTGCGGTCGCTGATCCAGGTCAGGTCCATCACGAACGAGCCGGCCAGCGTGGAAGCTGTCGCCGACTGACGCTTCTGGGCGCCCCCGCTGCAGCCGGCGGCCAGCATCAGCGCGGCGAGGGCCCCTAGAGCGGGTGCGAGGAGCTTGACCCGCTTGATCTCGTTCGTTCTACGCGGCCCGCACGCCATCCCGTCCTAGAACGTTAATTGGGAACCTCTATCCTCCCGCGAAGTGGCGCAGGACGATCTCCACGGCCAAGTCGCCCTCGTCACCGGAGGCGGGCGCGGGATCGGCGCGAACATCGCGCGTGAGCTGACCGAGGCCGGAATGCAGGTCGCGGTCGCCGCCCGCACGCGCGAGCAGCTCGAGGAGGTCGCGCGCGAGGTCGGCGGGCTCGCGCTCCAGGTCGACGTCTCCAACGAGGCTTCCGTCGAGGAGATGGTCGAGAAGACAGAGCGGCAACTCGGCCCGATCGACCTGCTCTGCGCGAATGCAGGCATCGGGGGGCCCAGGGCGCCCCTCTGGGAAACAGACACGCATGAGTGGTGGCGCGTCTTCGAGGTGAACGTGCTCGGCGTCTACCTCTGCTGCAAGGCCGTGATCCCGGGGATGCTCGAGCGCGGATCCGGCCGGATCGTGATTACCGGGAGCGGCGCGGCGTACCTCCCCGGCTCGACCACGACGGCCTACAGCGCGAGCAAGGCAGCTGTGTACCGGTTAGGCGAGACCCTCGCGGAGTCCTTGAAGAACACGCCGGTACGCGTCTTCGTGATCAGCCCGGGCCTGGTGAAGACCGAGATGACGTCGACCGCACCCGACGACGCGGCGTGGACGCCGCCCGAGCTCGCGCCGCGACTCGTCCGCGTGCTGGCCTCGGGGAGGGCGGACGCGCTCGCCGGACGCTACATCCACGCAGAGCACGACGACATCGAAGATCTGATCCGGCGAGCGGACGAGATCGTGAAGGACGACCTGAACGCGATCCGCCTGCGCCGGTGAAAAAGGTTTTCGACTGCTAGTCTAAAACTATGAGACTGGGCCTCGCGCAGATCAACACCGTCGTCGGCGACCTGGACGGGAACCGCGAGATGATCCTGCTTCGCCTAGAGGAGGCGAAGGACGCCGGCGCCGACCTGGTCCTGTTCCCCGAGCTCGCGGTCACCGGCTACCCGCCGGAGGATCTCCTGCTTCGGCCCGGCTTCATCCGTGCCGCGCGCCGGTCGCTCGACGAGATCGCCAGGGAGACCCGCGGGATCGCCGCGCTCGTCGGCTTCCCGCATTTCGATCGAGACCTCTACAACGGATGCGCCGTCTGCACCGCCGGCGAGGTCAAGGCCGTGTATCGGAAGCGCTTCCTGCCCAATTACGGCGTCTTCGACGAAGATCGCTACTTCGCATCCGGCCGTGAGCTCGTCCTGCTCGAGCACGGCGAAACGCTGATCGGGCCGACGATCTGCGAGGACATGTGGCAGCCGGGCCCGCCTGCGACCGACCTCGCGCTCGCCGGGGCGCAGCTACTCGTCAACATCTCGGCCTCGCCGTTCCATGTCTGTCGCGACCGCGAGCGCGAGGAGATGTTTGCGACGCGAGCGCGCGACAACGCCTGCTTCGTGGCCTTCTGCAACGCGGTCGGCGGCCAGGACGAGCTGATTTTCGACGGGCACTCGCTCGTATTCGACGAATCGGGCGAGCTGCTCGCGCGCGGCCCGGGGTTCGAGGAGGCCCTGGTCGTGGTCGACATCGACCCCGCCGACGCGGTCGGGCGCCGTCTGCGTGACATCCGCGGCCGCGCGCTTGCACGCGAGCGGGACACGCCGCCCGAGGCGCCGGTCGTCCATATCGGATCGCCGCGCCACGAGAACGGACGGCCGGCAGAGCGCCCGGTGGCGCCGCGGATACCGGAGCTCGAGCAGATGCGGCTCGCGCTCGAGCTCGGCCTGCGCGACTACGTCGAGAAGAACGGCTTCCGAGACGTTGTCATCGGCGTCTCCGGCGGCATCGACTCCGCCCTGACGGCCGCGCTCGCGGTCGAGGCGCTCGGATCGTCAGGCGTCCATTGCGTCTCGATGCCGTCCCGCTACAGCTCCGAGCAAACCCGCAGTGACGCCAGGCGGCTGGCCGAGGGCCTCGGCTCCTCGTTCACGGAGCTGCCGATCCACCGCGTCCACGCCGCCTTCGAGGAGGCGCTCGCCGACCAGTTCGCGGGCCGCGAGGCGGATCTCGCCGAGGAGAACCTCCAGGCGCGTATCCGCGGCACGATGCTGATGGCCCTCTCCAACAAGTTCGGCTGGCTCGTTGTCGCGACAGGCAACAAGTCCGAGCTGTCGGTCGGCTATTCGACGCTCTACGGTGACCTGGCCGGCGGCTTTGCGCTGCTCAAGGACGTGTTCAAGACTGACGTGTACCGGCTCGCCAAGCACCTGAACGAGCGGGCCGGGCATGAGCTGATCCCGCAGTCGATCATCGACCGCGCGCCGAGCGCAGAGCTACGCGACCACCAGCTCGACGAGGACTCGCTCCCGCCGTATCCGGCGCTGGACCCAGTGCTCGCGGCCTTTATCGAGCAGGATCTCTCGCGCGAGGAGCTGAGCGCCGACGGCTTCGATCCGGACGTAGTCGAGCGCGCCGTCTCGATGATCGACCGAGCCGAGTACAAGCGCCGCCAGGCTCCGCCCGGCGTGCGGCTGCGGCCGAAGGCGTTCGGCCGTGACCGACGCACGCCGATCACGAACCGCTGGCGCGGCTAGACGCCGAGCAGGTCGCGTAGCGAGCCAAACCAGCGCAGGCGCTCGGCATAAGGGACGGCGGCGTTCGCCGGCGAGGTCGAAGGAAGCACGAAGAGGAGCGTCTTGCCCAGTCTGCGCTCCTGCAATCCCAGCTCGGGACGCTCGCCGAAGGTCCCTCGGTACGCCTCTTTGCCGACGAACGCGATCGCGACCGGCCGAAGCTCCTCTGCGAGCCGCTCGAGCCGCTCGGCGGCCCCCGCGAAGTCGGTGCGGCGGAGGTCGCCCGAGCCGCGCGTCGTCCGGTAGGCGGCGTTGGTCAGGCCGATCCCGAGGTCGAGCAGCGCGTATTGCTCCTCCGGCGCGTATTCGCGCGGCGTGAACCCGACGTCCTTCAGGAGCCGCCAGAAGTCGTTGCGCGGGTTGGCGAAGTGGGCGCCAGCCGCGGCCGAGACACGTCCGGGGTTGATGCCGCAGAAGACGACTTTCAGTCCCGGCGCGAGGACGTCGGGGACGGCGCTTCGGACTATCGACGCACGGCCGGTCGAAGGCGGCAACGAGGAGCGAAGGTACCGAAGCGGCGGGGTGTCCGCCAAGCTCGCCACGACCGACCCGACCGTCGGACTCGAGGACAGCTGGTCACGCCGCCTCCACGCCGGCCTCGCGAGCATCGAGCCGTTCCTCGAACAGGCGTCGCAGCTGCTCGCCGGTGAGGCGAGCGAAGCCGCGGGGGCGCCTCGGCTCGAGCTGCACGAGGCGGACGTTGTCGTCGCGGCGGTCGTAGCAGCGGCAGTAGCACTCCGCCTCGGTCAGCGGCCTCAGCCTCCGCAGCACGACCGCAGCGTATGAGCCGCGGCGGACGGATACGGTCCGCGGGTGGCACGCCCCAAAAGGCTCGAATACGTCGTCACAGCCTCAGAGGGGCTGCTACTCGCAGACGGCGAGGGGCCGCTCGAGCCCGGCGAGGCGTGGACACCGGAGCACCTCGCGCTCGCGGGGCTCGCCCGCTGCACGCTGACGAGCCTCGATCACCACGCCGGCCGCGCGGGCATCTCCGTAAAGGCGAGCGCTTCAGCCGCCGGCGCCGTCACGAAGCGCGAGAGCGACGGCCGCTACGCCTTCGTCGAGCTCGACGTCACCGTCGAGGCCGAGCTCGAGCCGGAGCCGCCCGAGCCGGAGCTGAGTGACCTCCTCGCCAAAGCAGAGCGCGACTGCTTCGTCGGCGCCTCCCTGACCGAGCCGCCCCGCTACCGCTGGCGCGTCAACGGCCGTGATTACTCGTACTGAAGCGCCTCGAGCACGTTCAGACGCGAGGCGTGGCGTGCTGGGAGTACGGCCGCGAGGATCCCCACGACGATCGCGGCAATGACGAAGTAGACGATCGTGGCGTAGGGGACCGCGAAGACGAAGCCCTGACTCGAGAGCTCGGTCGTGACGAGCGCCGCGAGGACGAATCCGATCCCGATCCCGAGCGTGGCGCCGATCAGCGACGTGACGATGGCCTCGTGCCGGATCATCCGCCGCACCTGGCGGCGCGTCATGCCGACTGCCCGCAGCATCCCGAGCTCGCGCGTCCGCTCGTAGACGGTGAGAACGAGTGTGTTGATGATCCCGAACACGCTCACGATCACCGACAGGCCGAGCAGGGCGTAGAGGAACGCGAGCAGATTGTTGATGGGCTTCTCGAAGTTCTTCTTGAACTGCGACTGCGTCTGAACCTTGGCGTCGGGGAACAGACCGAGCTGCCGGTCGAGCGCCTTCGTGTTTTGGTCCGTGACGCCGCCCTTGACGTTCATGAGCGCCATCTCGTTCTGGGGTCGCGGGAACTTCGAGTCGAAGAGCGCAGCGGAGATGGTCGCCTCGGCGAAGGGGGAGCCTCCCTTCGGGTTCTTGAAGATGCCTTTGACCCTGACGTTGACGAACTGGCCGCTCGGAACCTGGATGCGAACCGGCGAGCCGAGGTGCAGATGGTGCTTCTTCGCGTAGTCGTCGTTCGTGAACATGCCGTCGGGCCCGAGCTGCGCCGGCACGGCGCTCGACCCCTCCTTCCAGTCGAGCCGGATCACCTTGGCCACGTTCGGCTCGACCGCCGTCAGGTTGTGCACCTTGCCCAGGTACTTCCCGGAGCCGGCGCGGATCCCCGAAACGGTTTCGAGGCCCGGCGTCTTCCGCAGCGCTTGCTCCGCCTTGACCGTGAGCGGCTGAAACGTGTTCGTCGACGTGAGTGCGTAGTCGCCGACGAAGAGCTGGTTCACGGCGCTCTCGAAGGACGTACGCAGGCCCTGTCCGAGGATGGCGACGAAGGTGACCAGCCCGAGGCCGATCATCACGGCGGCCGCCGTCGACGCCGTCCGGCCCGGGTTCCGCATCGCGTTCTCGCGCGCGAGCGTCCCAGCTGCGCCGCCGACTCTCGTCGCGGGCCAGCCGAGCACGGAAGCGAGCGGCGGGACGATCCTCGGCGCAAAGATCGAGACGCCGACGAAGAGCAGGACCAGTCCGAGGCCGAGCTCGAACAGATGCTGGCCGACCGTCTGCCCGTGCGCGAAGATGCCCAGCGCGAGCAGGCCCACGGCGAGAGCGGAAACGAGGACGCCGAAGAGCGTCCGGAAGCGGGCGAACCGACCCGGCGGCAAGACGAAGCCTTCCCGAACCGCCGCGATCGGCGGCACCCGGGTCGCGCGGCGCGCGGGCCGCAGGCTCGCGAGCAGGGTGACGATGACCCCGACGGCGATGCTGACGATGATCGTCCGCGTCGCGAAGACGGTCCCGCTCTGCGGCAGGTCGATCCCGATCGCCGTGATCAGGGCATTGAGAAGCTTTGCGATCGCAAGGCCGAGGAAGAGCCCCGCGATCGAGCCGATCGCGCCGATGACGAGCGCCTCGAGCACGACCGACCACAGAATCTGGCGACGGGACGCCCCGATCGTGCGTAGCGTCGCGAACTCGCGCACGCGCTGCGCGATCGTGATCGAGAGCGTGTTCGCGATCACGAAGCTGCCGACGAAGAGCGCGATCCCACCGAAGGCGAGCAGCGCGTACCGGATGATGTTGAGGAAGCCGTTGACGTCCTTCTTGTCCGCCTTCGCCTGGGCCGCGGCGTCTCTCGCCTGGGCGGTGGGAGGCAGGAGCGGGCGGATCTCCGAGAGCAGCTTGGACGTCGGCACGCCCGCCTTCGACTGCACGCGTATGAGGTCGAGCCTGCCGACCTTCTGGAAGAGCCGCTGCGCCGTCGGCATGTCGAACACGGAGATCGTCGCGCCGCCGATCGACGACACCGACGAGAAAGCGACGATCCCGGAGATCCGGAACGTGCGCTCCGCCCCGCGCGACGTGACGCCGATCGAGTCGCCGATCTTGAAGTGCTTCTTGTCCGCGGTGTTCTTGTCGATCGCGATCTCATTCGGCCCCACAGGCCATGACCCCGCCTTCAGCGTCAGCGGGTTGAAACGCTGGTCGCCGTGGGGGTAGACGCCGGCTGCGATGTTCGGTGCGCCTCCGGTCGAGATCGACTTGCCGTTCTTGTCGACGAGCCTCGTCTGGTTGTCACCGACGTCTCCTGCGGCATAGGAGACGTCCGGGAGCGCCTGCACCTTCGGGAGCAGCGACTGGGAGAAGGTCGGAATGTCGACCCCGTTCCCTTGATCGTTCTTGAAGGCCGCCTTGCCCGAGATCACGACATCGGCGTTCTTGTAGGACTGCTGGAAGATCGTGTCGAACGCCCTCGTGATCGTGTCTGTGAGGACGTAGCCGCCGCTGATCATGGCGACGCCGAGGACGATCGCGAAGGCCGTCAGCGCCGCCCGCAGCTTGCGGCCGAGGAGACCGCGGAGCGCGACGGCGATCATGCCCGGTCGAGTTCCTCCATCGCGACGATCACGTCGTGCGCCTCGGCCTTGCCGAGGTCCTTGACGATCAGCCCGTCGGCGAGGAACAGGATCCGGTCGGCGATCGCAGCCGCGCGCGGGTCGTGGGTGACCATGACGGTGGTCTGGCCGAACGAGTCGACCGAGCTGCGCATCAGCTCCAAGATCTCGCCGCTCGTCCGGGAGTCGAGGTTGCCCGTCGGCTCGTCGGCAAAGACGACCGTAGGACGCGTGACGAGCGCGCGTGCAATCGCCACGCGTTGCTGCTGCCCACCCGAGAGCTCCGCAGGGCGGTGGGTACGGCGATCGGTGAGGCCGACCTGCTTCAGCAGGTCCTCGTACCACTTGGGGTCGGGCTTCTCGCCCGCGATCGACAGCGGCAGCCGGATGTTCTCGTCGGCGGTCAGCATCGGCAGCAGGTTGAAGAACTGGAAGACGAACCCGATGTGCTTCCGGCGCAGCTTCGTGATCTCGGCGTCACTCAGCTGCCCGAGCCGGGTCCCCGCGACGACGACGTAACCCGAGGTCGGTCGGTCGAGCGCCGCCAGCAGGTGCATCAGCGTCGACTTGCCCGAGCCCGAAGCCCCCATCACAGCGGTCAGCTTCCCGCGCTCGATTTCGAGGTCGATGCCTCGCAGCGCGTCGACTGCGGTATCACCCTCGCCGTAGCGGCGAGTCAGTTGGTGAGCTTCGACGACCGGACCGGTGTATGGCGAATCGACCGCTACCGCGGGTGCTGCGGCTGCCTCGGGCATTTGGCCCCTCCCTTCGATCGGCCCGATTCTCTCAATCTGACGCTGAGACGCAACTGTGTACCGTGGTCCTGTGAGCACCATCGCGTTCGACGTCGAGACGGTGCGTGCGCGTTTTTCGGCGCTTCGAGACGAGCTCGCCTTCTTCGACGGCCCCGGCGGAACGCAGACACCGGACGAGGTGATCCAAGCAATCGCCGTGTATCTGCGGGAGTCGAACGCGAACTCGGGAGGCCCGTTCGAGACGAGCCGCCGAACGGACGCGCTGATCGCGGACGCGCGGCTCGCGGCCGGAGCGTTTCTCGCCTGCTCGTCGGACGAGGTCGTGTTCGGCGCGAACATGACGACTCTGAACTTCGCGCTCTCCCGCGCCGCGGCGCGGGAATGGTCGGCCGGTGACGAGGTCGTCGTCACGCGCCTCGACCACGACGCGAACATCTCGCCGTGGCTCGAGCTGGAACGTGACCTGGGGATCGTCGTCCGCTTCGCCGACATCCTGGACGACAGCACGCTCGACCTCGAGGACGTCGAGCGGCAGCTCTCGGAGCGAACGCGCGTCGTCGCCTTCCCCTGGGCCTCGAA
>JBARRS010000091.1:0-8138 GCA_049644345.1 Gaiellaceae bacterium | reverse complement strand
CCGCTCGATCGCGGCTTGGCGCAGGCGCGAGCGGGCGCGCTCCGCGCGCGCCGCGAAAGCCGCGGCCTCGCCCGCGAGGGCGTCCGCGTAGACGGCGAGGTCGACCGAGCGCAACGCTTTCGAGCCTAGACGGTGAGATGTGACCGAGGTGTGCCTGGTCAGACGCGGCTTGCGGGACAGAGGTCGTTGAGCACACATTCGTCGCAGCGCGGCGCGCGTGCCAGGCAGACGCGGCGGCCGTGCCAGATCAGCAGGTGCGGGAACACCCCCCACTCCTCTCGAGGGACAAGCCTCACCAGGTCGCGCTCGATCTTCACCGGGTCGTCGTGGCGGGTCAGGCCCAGCCGCTGGGAGAGGCGGCGCACGTGCGTGTCCACGACGATTCCCTGCGGTTCGCCCAGCTCGGCGGCGACGACGTTTGCCGTCTTTCGGGCGACGCCGGGCAGGCGCAGCAGATCGTCCAGACGGCGCGGCACCCGCCCGTCGAACTCCTCGACGATCATCTTCATCGTCCCGCGCAGCGCTTTCGTCTTCTGGCGGAAGAAGCCGGTCGCATAGATGTCGCGCTCGAGCTCAGCCGGGGGCACCGCGAGGTAGTCCTCCGGTCGTCGGTACTTGCGGAAGAGCCGCTCCGTGACGCGGTTCACGTTCACGTCCGTCGTCTGCGCCGAGAGCATCACCGAGACGAGCAGCTGGAGCTCGTCCTGGAAGCGGAGCGCGATCGTGGCGTCCGGATGCGCCCGCTTCAGCCGCTCGATGATCGGCCCGATCCGCTGCCGCTTCGGCCCGACGCGGCGGCGGGCTTCGTGGACATAGCTGCGCACGGGGTCAGGAGGCGGTGGCGAGCTCCGGACGTGCGACCGGCAGCCCCGGCCCCGCGCAGACGACATCGAGGGCCGGGCAGCCCGCGCATGTGAACTCGCCGGGCGTCGGCCGGAAGACTCCCGCCTGAATCTCGGCGATCGCCTCGGAGAGCTCGCGCTCCAGCTCCGGCAGCTCGTCGCGCGCGAAGGTGCGCGCCACGACGGCGTCCGGTCGCTCGAGGAAGTGGTAGACGACCTCGACCTCCTCCGCGCCGTCGAGGAAGCACGCGAGCGCGTACACCAGCCGCTGCAGGCGGTAGTCGTCCTCGACGATCTGATCCGGGGTGCCCTCCTCGAGCGCGTTCGTCTTGTAGTCGACGACGAGCGCGCGAGCATCCGCTCTATGCAGGACGTCGAGCCTGCCGCGCAGGACGACGCCGTCGTGCTCGAAGGCGAAAGGCCGTTCTACGGCCGCGCCCTCGAGCGCCGCCACGCGCCCCGCGAGCTCCGAATTGCAGTAGTTGGCGACGAACGCCCCGATCCGCTCGAGCTCCTCCTCGGACACGCGGGGATACCACGCGCGCACCTGATCGAGCTCCGGCGCCCGCGGCCTGCGCAGATCGACGTGCTCGAGTAGCCGGTGGACAGCGTCACCCACCTCGGTCGCGGCGAGCCCGTCCCCGCCGCCGAGCCTGCCGTCGCGTTCCCGCATGCCGACGATCCGCTCGACGTAGAAGCGGTACGAGCAGCGGGCGAAGAGCGAGAGAGCGCTGTAGGAGAGCGAGCGGACACGCATCGGCGGCGGCGGCGGGATCTCCGGCAGCGGCGCGAGCTTCGGGGCCTGCGCAAGCGCTCCGCCGCCGTTGCCGTCGAAGAGCGCGAGCTGACCGTCTTCCGTCGCTTCGAGCTCGATCTCGGGCTCCGGCGCGTACCGGTCGACGCGGAGCAGGAGTCGCGCCTCACCGCGCTCGAGGTCGACTGCGGCCGCTCCGGCCTCGGCCACTTCCCCGGCAGCCTCGAGCCGCTGGAGTACCCAGCCGATCGGCGTCGTCGTCTCGAGCTTGCCCGGATCGACCGCGCCGGAGACGATCAGGCGGTCCTTCGCGCGCGTCATCGCAACGTAGTAGAGGCGCAACTTCTCGGCTTCCTCCTCCTCCTTGCGTGCCGCGCGGACGGCGTCGTAGTCGAACGCGCTGAGGCGCTTGCTCGTGGCGGGGTCGGCGACCTTGAACCCGAACCGCCCGTCGGAGAGAGCCAGGATCTCCTCGGCCGAGGGCGGCGGCTTCTCGCGGCCGGCGTCGGCGACGATGACAACGTCGAACTCGAGCCCCTTGGCAGCGTGGATCGTCAGCAGCCGAACCGCGTCCGCGCCCTCCTCCTCCGCGACCGCCTCCAGCTCGCGCGCTCCGACCGCCTCCTGCTCGCGGACGAAGCGGACGAAGCCCTCGAGGTCGCGCCCGCGTAGCTCCTCGTACGAGCGCGCAAGCCTGGCCAGCTTGCGCATGTTCGCGTACCGGCGCCGGCCGTCCCACTGAGCGAGCACGGCGAGGTCGTAGTCATGCTCGGAGACGATCCGCTCACAGAGCTGCTCGAGCGAAAGACGCTGTGAGGCCGCAGCGAGCCGCTCGTAGCGTTGGTGGAAGGCGCGCAACAGCCGCTCGTCGTCCGGAGCAAGAGCAGGCGGCAGCGTCTTCTCGAGCCCGGTGAACAGCGGGCGCTTAGGGGCTGCGCCGCGCAGCAGCGCGAGCGCGTCGTTGGAGACGCCGACGAAGGGCGACGCGAGCACCGTTACGAGGGCGCGATCGTCGTAGCGGTTCCCGAGCAGGCGCAGGTAGGCGAGCAGGTCGGCGACCTGCTGCTGGCCGAAGTAACCGCGACCGGTGGCCCGGTAGGTGGGCAGCCCCGCCTTCCGGAGCTCCTCCTCGTACCACTCCGCGTCGGTGCCGGCCGCGAAGAGGAGCACGATCTGCCCCGGCGCCGCCGCGCCCGTGTCGACGAGCTCGCGTACGCGCCGCGCGATCTGGCGTGCTTCCGCGCGCCGCCAGTGGACGCCGGTGTCCGCATAGCTCGACTTGTCGGTGACGAGCAGCTCGACCGGGTGGCCGAAGACGGGATCCGGAAATTCGCCCGACGCAGCCAATTGCTGATATTCCGGGCCGAAGTGCCCGCCGAAGAGCTCGTTCACGGCCGCGAGCACCTCGGGCCGCGAGCGGTAGTTGCGCGTCAGGGGCAACACGTGCGCGGCCTGCGCCCGCCGCTCGCGGAACACGTTGACGTCGGCATGGCGGAAGCCGTAGATCGACTGAAACTCGTCGCCGACGTAGAAGACCTCCGCCGGTCCGCCCTTCATGAGATCGACGAGCTCGCACTGAAGGCGATTCGTGTCCTGGAACTCGTCGACCATGATCCGGCGGAAACGGAGCTGCTCGCGCTCGCGGATGTCGGCGTCGTTACGCAGGAGATCGCGGGTGATCAGCTGGAGGTCCTCGAAGTCGAGGGCCGACTCGCGCTCCTTCGCTGCTGAGTAGGCCTCGTCGAAGCGCTGGAGCAGCTCCTGCAGCAGGTCGCGGTCGCGCACCGCCGCGCGGTCGAGGGCCGCCTGCTCGACCGCCCGGCGCGCCTCCTGGTACGTGGCGGCGCGCTCGCCGCTCGCCTTGAAGGCCGAGAGATCGAGCAGCGCGTCGACGTCCTCACGTCGCGCGAGCAGCTCGAGCAGGGCGGCGGCACTCGAGCGCTGGAGCTCGGTAGCCCGCTCGTCCTCGGCCAGGCATCGGGCGGCCTCCCGTAGCTCTGCCAAGCGCTCGTCGAGCTCCGGCCGTTCCCCGAGCTCGAGCACCAACTCGCGGCCCGCCGACCGCAGCGTCTCGTAGACCTGGGTCAGCATGCGCCGCAACGACCCGGCGCCGTAGGTCGCGAGCAGTCGCAGGCGCTCGGGATCCTCCCCCGCGCAGAGGTCGGTCAGCGCCGCGTCGAAGGCCTCTACGCGTAGTACCGCCGCCTGGCTCTCGTCCAGCTCACGGAACCGAGGGTCGAGCCCGGCCGCGAAGGGATACGCCTTCAGCAGCCGGTTGCAGAAGCCGTGGATGGTCGAGATCCAGGCGCCGTCGAGCTCGCGCGCAAGTTCGCGACGACCCCGCTCGACGAGCCCGGCTCGGATCCTCGAGCGCAGCTCGCCCGCGGCCTTGCGCGTGTAGGTGATCACGAGGATCGAGTCGACGTCGAGCCCCTCGTCGCAGACGGCCCGGACGAACCGCTCGACGAGCACGGACGTCTTCCCGGTGCCCGCCCCGGCCGAGACGAAGACCTCGCCTGCGGCCTCGACGGCGGCCACCTGCTCCGGGTTGAGACTCATGCGCGCGGCACCCTGCACATCGGCCAAAGGTCGCACCAGGAGGGGCACTCGCCGCCCTTCGGGTCGTGCCGGACGTCACCCTCGCGGATACGGCCGGCGAGCCGTAGCGCGAGCTCTTTCGCCCCCTCGACCTGGCGCCAGAAGTCCTCCTCGCTCAGGTAGTCGGCCTTGGCGAAGCCCGGCATGTCCTCGCGCGCATCGGCCCGCAAAAGCCCGCGTGGCCTGCGGTCGCCGGCGAGCGGCCGGTACAGCCCGCCGAGCGGCTCGACGCCGACCAGGTCGCGCAGCACGAGCATGTAGAGCGGGATCTGCAGCCGTAGCTCCTTCTCGATCTGCTGCGCGGAATGCGCGCTCTTGCCCGTCTTGTAGTCCTGAACGATCCCTCGCGCCGAGAGCGGCTCGACATCGATCCGGTCGATCTTTCCCGAGAGCGTGACGCCGTCGACCTGGAGTCCTCGCTGGAGCTCGGGCGCGGCGCGCTCGGAGCCGAACAGCACCTCGAAGCGGCGCGGGACGAGGGTGAGGTCGCTCTCGGCCTCCTCGCGGACGAGCTGCTCGAGATCGCGCCAGAGCGACTGGTCGAGCTCCCGGCGCTGCAGCTCGGTCATCTCCATCCGCACGCCCTCGATCGCTTCGTCGAGGCACCGGCGCATGAACCGCAGCGCGTCGTCGAGGCGCGCGGGATCGACCGCGTCGGAGCCGAGCTCCTTCGGCAGGCCGGAGAAGAACCGGTACAGCGCGACGTGGCCGACCTGGCCGCGCAGCCTTGCGTCGACCTCGGGATCGATCTCCTTCGGGTCGAGCACCCTGTCGACGAACCAGGCCGAGGAGCAGTCGGCGAAACGCTCCAGCTCGGTCACGTTGTGCGTCGTCCGACCGCGGAGCTGTTCGAGGACGAGCGGGTGGCGAAGGCGCGTCGGGCGCTGGAAGGCGGCGAGGGCACGCTCGAGACGCCGATCCCACCCGTTCGCCCGGGCGAGCGCCTCGGCATCGCCGAGCGCGGCCGCCGCGACCTGGGCGAGCCCGCGCAGGCGCTCGCGCTCCGTGGGCGCCTGCTCGAGCGGCCACGTCAGCTGCGAGAGCGGGCGGCGCCGTGTCCAGCGCTCTGCGTCCTCGAACAGCGCGCGCGCCTCGTCCCAGAACGGGCTCGCCTCACGCGGGCTGCCCTCGTCGCTGGCGGCCTCGCGGACGAGGTAGAGGCGCCGCGCCGCACGCGTGCAGGCCGTGTAGAAGAGGTAGCGGTCACGCGCGACCTGGTCCACGCGCTGGAGCCGAGCGCCGCTCGACTCGAGCTCGTGCACGGCGGCATCGTCGAGAAACGGTGAGCCCTCGCCGCGGCGCGGCAGGCTTCCCTCCTCCAGGCCCAGCACGAAGACCACGTCGAAGCGGCGCGTGCGGGCCCGCAGCAGATCGACCACGGCGACGCGCCCCTCCTCGTCACCCCGGGGCGGCATGACCTTAGCTCGCTCGAGCGCGGAGACGAGCTCGTCGTGCGTGAGCTCACCGTCGAGCTCGCGCCAGGTCTCGAGCTCCGCGAGCAGGCGGACGACCGCCTCGTACGCGCGCAGGTCGGCCGCCGAGGGCTCATCGACGGGGGGAGCCTCGACCCCGTACGCGTTTCGAAGCATGGTCCCCGCGAGCACGCGGACTGCTTCGACGACGTCGTCTGCCGCGCGCAACGAGTCGAGCGCCGGCAGCGGCGCACCGCGCAGCCGCTCCGCTTCCTCGACCACACGCTCCGGCGTCCGCACGGCGCGGCCGCGCAACCGGCCTTCGACGAAGTCGACCGAGTGGCGCGAGATTCCGGAGTAGGTCGAGCGCAGGTAGGTGAAGAGCTCGCCCCGCTCCCCGCCGAGCCAGGCGAACCGAAGGAGCGAGACGAGGGCGCGTCCGAACGTGCTCTGGCCGAGGCGGACGTGGCTGCCGAGCGCGAAAGGGACATCGAGCGTGCTGAAAGCGGTCTCGAGCGGGGCGCGCCAGCGGTCGAGGCTGGGGCAGACGACGCCGATCCGCTCCGCCGGCAATCCCTCTCGAATCAACGCCAGGAGCTCCTCCGCCACGAGCTCGAGCACGCCCCGTGTCCCCGCCCCCTCGAGGAAGCGGACGGCGCCTCCGCTCTCGGCCGGTTGTGTCTCGACGTCGCTGAAGAGGGAGCGCTCCAAGTGCGCAAGGGCTGGCGGGGCCACCTCGGCGTAGCGGGGCGGCAGCTCCTCGATCTCTCCGGCGGCGAGCGCGGAGAGATCGTCGGCCGTGCGGGCCAGCGAGGCGAAAGCGGGACGCGCGGGCTCGTACGGAAGCGAGACGGTCACGTCCGCGCGGCCGGCGAGCGCCTCCAGCAGCGCCCACTCGGCGCCGGTCAGATCCTCGAAGCCGTAGGCGAAGACGGGTTGTCCGCTCCAAGCATCCAGGTCGCCGGCCAGCCGCTCCGACGCATGTCTTCGCATCAGATCCCGGTCCCAGAGGGCGACCCGCTCGAGCTCGTCCTTGTAGGCGCCGTAGAGACGGCCGAGCTCACCCTCGAGCTGGTCTGGGTCGAGCAGACCCGCCTCGAGCTCGCCGACCGCGCGCAAGAGCGCGTCCGCGAATCCCGAGAATCGCGCCGAGCGGCCGAGGCCGTTCAGGCTCGTGCGCGAGATGGCGCGGCGGACGAGCAGCACGCGCTGCGCGTCCGTGGCCACGGGACGTGACTCGTTCCCGCCCGCAGCCAGGCGGCGAAAGACATCGTCGAAAGTGCCGATGAATCCGCCGAGGAGCGCCGGCTGCTTGCGCAGAAGCTCGCGCTCGACGCGGTCGACGTCCGACCGGTTCGGCACGATGAGGACAGGCTCGCGCTCGAGTGAGCCGAGATAGCGGTCGAGCAGCAGCTCGACCTTGCCGGCGTTCGCCGGCCCCACGACGAGGCGGAGACCCACGCCGCCCATCCTAGAGACGGCGGTAGACGGTTCCTCTGCGATCGAAGGGAAAGGGGCGGAAAGAGCGGCGAAACCGCTCCGCCCGCCCCGGTCTCAGGCTGCGGCGGTCTTCGGCCGGCGGCCGCGCCTTGCCGCCGCTTGACCCGGCATCTTCCCGGCGCAGGCGTCACAGAGATCCGCCTGTTTCGATCCACGCCTCGCGTCGGAAAAGTTGACGCGCATCACGGCGCCTTTTCCTGCTTCGACTTCCTTGCCGCAGTTATCGCAGACAAGTACGGTCTTTCGCGCCAATTCGCCCTCCTTGGAAGGGGCAGGGAATCGCGTCAGGTTAACGGATTGCCGACACGAAATCTCAGTCAACTTCTCGGGCACGATGCATCCACCGCGATCGGAGCGCGACGAACAGCCGATCCGGGAAAAGCCGGCGCTAATCTCGACGTAGAATCGCGGCGTGGACGCGCGGGAAATCGTCGTGCTCGAGGGGGACGAGACGGGGCAGGAACTGCTCGACGAGGCGCTCCGCGTGCTCGCCCCCGACGTGATCGGAATCGAGCTCGCGTTCCGCCGCTTCGACCTCTCGCTCGAGTCGCGCCGAGAGACGCAGAACCAGGTCGTCTACGACGCCGCGGCGGCCGTCCGCGAGGCGGGCCTGGGACTGAAGGCGGCGACGATCACGCCCGAGGGAGCTGAAGACGTCGGCTCGCCGAACCGGATCCTCCGCGAGGAGATCGGCGGCAGCGTCATCCTCCGAACCGGCAGGAGGATCCCCGGTGTGGCGCCGGTTGGCGGGGTGCACGCGCCGATCTCCGTGGTGCGCATGGCGGTCGGGGACGCGTACGGCGCGAAAGAGTGGCGGGAGGGCGACAACGAGGACGAGGTCGCCTTCCGCACGGAGCGGATCGAGCGCGGCGTCTGCCACGCGGTCGCCGAGTTCGCGTTCCGCCTCGCCGAGCGGACGGGCGCGAAGGTCTTCGGCGGGCCGAAGTACACGGTCAGCCCCGTCTACGAAGGGATGCTGAAGGAGGAGCTCGACGCGGCGGCCGAACGCCATCCCGAGGTCCGCTACGAGCC
>JBARRS010000090.1:0-6140 GCA_049644345.1 Gaiellaceae bacterium | reverse complement strand
GAGAGCAGATCGGGCCGGTTCGGCGTCGTCTCGAGGTCGAGCACCTTGTCGGCGAGCGGGACCGCGTCGACGAGCGGCGTCCCCGGCTCCCAGGCATCGGGGAGGACGAGGATGCCCGTGTGGTCGGCGCCGAGCTCGAGCTCGCGCTCCGAGAGGATCATCCCGTCGGAGACCTCGCCGCGCAGCTCCGCCCGCTCGAGCCGCTGCCCTCCCGGGAGCACCGCCCCGGGCAGCGCGACGGCGACGGTGGCGCCGGCGCCGAAGTTCCAGGCCCCGCAGACGATCTGCCGCGGCTCACCCTCCCCCACGTCGACACGACAGAGCTGGAGCCGATCGGCGTTTGGATGCTTGCCTGCCTCGAGGACGCGGCCGACCCGGTAGAGACCGAGGTTGCCGTCGTCGTCTGCGACGCCCCGGTGGAGGACGCGCGCGACCTGGGCCGTCGAGATCGTCAGCCGCTCGACGAGCTCGGCGAGAGGGACGTCGACCGCGACGTACTCGCCCAGCCATGAGAGCGGAACAAGCATCAGAACTGGTTGATGACGCGGAGGTCGCCGCCCCAGAGCTCGCGGATGTCGGGCACCTCGTGCCGGAGCTGGGCGATTCGCTCCAGGCCCCAGCCGAACGCGAAGCCCGAGACCTCCTCCGGGTCGTAGCCGACGAACTCGAGCACGTTCGGGTCGACGACTCCGGCGCCGCCCATCTCGATCCAACCCTCGTACTCGCACACGCGGCATCCCTTCCCGCCGCAGACGAAGCAGGAGAGATCGACCTCGACCGACGGCTCGGTGAAGGGGAAGAAGCTCGTCCGGAAGCGCGCCTCGCGGTCCTCGCCGAACAGGCGCTGGAGCAGCTGCAGCAACGTCCCCTTCAGGTCGGCGAGGGTGATTCCACGGTCGACCGCGAGGCCTTCGACCTGGTGGAAGATCGGGAAGTGGGTCGGGTCGATCGTGTCGCGCCGGTAGACACGGCCAAGCGAGACCATGTAGATCGGAGGCTCGCGGCTCTCCATCACGTGGATCTGCGCGGGCGAGGTCTCCGTGCGGAGCAACGTGTCGTCGTCGAGGAAGAGCGTGTGCAGCGGCGAGCGCGTCGGGTGGTTCGGCGGCATGTTGAGCGCGTCGAAGATGTAGCGGGTCGTCTCGACTTCTCGGCCGTCGACGACCTCGTAGCCCATGCCGAGGAAGATGTCCTCGACCTCGCGCCGGATCTGCGTGATCAGGTGGAGATGGCCGCGCGGAGAGCGATCGCCCGGAAGGGTGATGTCGACCCGTTCCTCGGAGAGGGCGCGCTCGAGGTCCGCCTTCGACACACGCGCGATTGCGGCGTCGCGCGCACCTTCGAGTCGGATGCGGATGTCATTGAGCGTCTGGCCCGTCTCACGGTCTCGCACCTCTCGGAGCGCGAGTTTCAACGGGCTCTTTCGGCCGAGATACTGCACCTGAGCCACGTCGATTTCCTCGGGGGTAGAAGCCTCTCGAAAAGCCCGATCAGCCTCGATTTCATGGGCCTTCCAGTCCACGAGGCGACTGTACCATCGCCCTTCGTGAGTGCTTACGACGCCTTCGCGCCGATCTACGACGAGTGGTCGATGCAGGGAAGCAGTGACACTTCTGCGCGCCTTTTGAGGCGGTGTCTGACACCGCAGAACGTGGCGATATGCAGGGAGACTCCATCCTTCGTCACAGTTCCGTGACGGTGTCCGACACCGGAGCAGGGTACGACGCGATCGCGCGGATCTATGACGCGTGGAGCCGGAGCGTGGTCGAGGACGTCGGCTTCTACGTCGAGGAAGCGCGACAGGCCGGCGGGCCCGTCGTCGAGCTCGGCGTCGGCACGGGACGGATCGCGGTGCCGGTGGCGGCGGAAGGGATCCACGTGATCGGAGTCGACTCGTCGCAGGGGATGCTCGACGTCTGCCGCGAGCGGGCCGAGGTCGCCGGTGTGGCGCGCTTACTCGAGCTTCGCCTCGGCGAGCTCGCAGCCCCGCCGGTCGAAGAACGCGTCCCGCTCGTCATCGTTCCGTTCCGCTCGTACCTCCACCTGCGCACCGACGAGCAGCGGCTGCGAGGGCTACGAGCCGCCCGCGAGCTACTCGTCCCAGGAGGACGGCTCGTCTTCGACGTCTTCGCACCGAGCGCAGACGACGTCGCGGACACGCACCGCCGCTGGCTCGAGCGCGAGCCCGGAATCTGGGAGCGGGCCGCGTGGGACACGGAATCGCGAACGCTGACGCTCTCGGTGCGCGGAGACTCCGGTGAGACCACGATGACGCTCGCCTGGATCTCGTCAGAGGAGTGGCGCGCCGTACTCGAGGACGCCGGCTTCGAAGTGCTCGCTTGCTACGGCTGGTTCGACCGGCGGCCGTACGCGGGAGGCGAAGACTCGGTCTGGATCGCCCGCCGGCCGTCCTAGTAGGAGGGCTAGCCGAGCTCGATCTCGTCGCCGACCGCGATCTCGCCGCCCTCGACGACGCGGGCGAGCATGCCGCGCCTGCCCTCGAGCTCCGCGCGCAGGCCCTGCCGCAGCTCGTCCATGCGGTGACACGGATCGCAGACCATGGTGATCTCGAACTCGGCCTCGCCGACCCGGACGCGCTGCCCGACCGGCCACTGCTCGACATCGTCGCCCTCGACCGTGATGTTCTCCCGGATCGCGCCCGGCTCGACCCCGACCGAGTCGAGGTGCTCCTTGGACGCGAACAGGACCTCCCGCGTCGGCGGGTTCGCGTGTGCGCAGCCTTCGAGCCCAAACCCCTCGATCGCGCGGATTCGCTCGTGCGCAACAGATCGGCCGCTCTTGCGTGCGGGAGAGGTCCAGAGGCCAGCCACGCGGGTCATCAGTCGAGAGTCTAGAGTCGTCGCCGGAGCTCGTAGAGCGCGATCGCCCCGGCAACTGCGACGTTCAGCGATTCCGCGGGGCCCGGCATCCGAATCGTCGCCGTTTCCTCGCAGCGCTCGAGCACCTCGCGCGGAAGTCCCTCGCGCTCGGCGCCGAGGACGAACACCGTTCCGGCCCGCAGATCGAGCTCGTCGAGCGGCCGTCCGCCGTGTGCGACAAGCGCCACGCGCCGACCTTCTGCCTGCTCGAAGTCGCCGAGCGGGACCCGGAAGATGGAGCCGGCGGAAGCGCGCAGGGCCTTCGGGCCGCTCGGATCGGCGGAACCGCTCGAGATCGCCACCGACGCGCCGAAAGCATCGGCGCTGCGAATCAGCGTCCCGAGGTTGCCGGGATCGGCGACCCGCCAGAGGGCGAGCGCGACCGGTCGCGGCTCGAAACGCGGCAGGTCGGCACGCCGGAAGATCGCGATCCGCCGCGCCGGGTGCGGAAGCGTGGAGACGCCCGCGAGCACCTCAGGCGAAACGGTCTCTCCGGCGACGAGGAGATCAACCGGGTCGAGCCCGGCAGCCAGCGCCGCATCAACAAGATCCTCGCCCTCGGCCACGAACAGCCCGAGCTTCTCGCGCTGCCTCCGTGATGCGAGCTTGCGGACGAGCTTGAGCCGCGGGTTCGCGGCCGAAGTGATCAGGTGGAGGCGAGCGCGGCCTTCGCCCGCTCTGCGATCGCGGCAAACGCCTCTGGATCGCTGACCGCGAGGTCGGCGAGCACCTTCCGGTCGAGCTCGATCTCCGCCTTCTTCAGCCCCGCGACGAACTGGTTGTACGAGAGCCCGTTCTGGCGGGCCGCCGCGTTGATCCGCAGGATCCACAGGCGGCGGAAGGTCCGCTTCTTCGCCTTCCGGTCGCGATAGGCGTAGACAAGCGAGTGCTCGACCTGTTCCTTGGCGTGCTTGTAGCTCGAGTGCTTGAGACCCCAGTAGCCGCTGGCCTGGTCGAGCACCTTGCGACGCTTCTTGCGGGCGTGAACGGAGCGTTTGACGCGCGGCATTACTTCAGCCCTAGCAGGCGCTTGACGCTGCGCTCGTCGCTGCGGTCCACAGGAGCGTCCTGGCGGAAGCGGCGCTTCCGCTTAGCCGACTTCTTCTCGAGCAGATGGCTGCGCATCGCCCTCCGGCGCAGCACCTTGCCCGTTCCGGTCACCTTGAACCGCTTCTTCGCTCCGCTGTGTGTCTTCTGCTTTGGCATCCTCTTTCGGCACCCCCGCCTGTTTGGTCGGGCCGAGCACCATCGTCATGTTGCGGCCGTCGAGAAGCGGCTGCTGCTCGATCATCCCGATCTCCTTCACGTCCTCGGCCAGCCGCATCAGCAGGTCGCGACCACGCTCCGGATGGCTCGTCTCGCGCCCCCGGAACATGATCGTGACCTTGACCTTGGCGCGCTGGTTCAAGAAGCGAATGACGTGGCCGCGCTTGGTCTCGTAGTCGTGTCGCCCGATCTTCGGCCTGAACTTGATCTCCTTGACGTGGACCTGTGATTGGTGCTTACGCGCGAGCTTGGCCTTCTGCTCCTGCTCGTAGCGGTACTTCCCGTAGTCCATCACCCGCGCGACGGGGGGATCGGCCTGGGGCGCCACCTCGACGAGGTCGAGGTTCTTCGAATAGGCGTACTCGCGCGCTTCGTCCGTGGCCTTGATCCCGACCTGCTGGCCGTCCTCGTCGACGAGCCGGACCTGCGGCGCCCGGATCGTGTCGTTGATCCGGGCCTGCGGTGCCGGGCGCTCGGGTTCGACGAATCGCCTCGGCCTCAACTGATTGTCACCAAGCCGCTAAAGCCTCCTTCTTCAACAACAAGACCGCTGCAGGCAGCGGCCGTTTCCTTCACCGAAACCGATTCGGTTGAACCCCCGCGGAGCCCACGGCTCGGGAGGTGAGGAACGGTCCGCTCCTGCTTGATCAGACCCGCAATTGATCAGACCCGCAGGGTAGCAAGTTCGCCGACGAGCTCCGAAAGGCTCTTCGTCGACTGCTCGCCGTGCCGTTCGCGCACAGCGAGCGCGTCCTCGGACTCACGGTCGCCGTACACGATCACGTAGGGGATCTTCTCGACCTCGGCGTTTCGGATCCGCTTGGCGACCGTCTCGTCGCTCTCGTCCACCTCGACGCGAAAACCCTCAGCCTTCAGCTCGTCGGCGATGTTCTCCGCATCGGTCTGATGGGTCTCGCCGACCGGCAAGACGCGGATCTGGACGGGCGCGAGCCAGAACGGGAACTCGCCCGCGTAATGCTCGATCAAGATGCCGATGAAGCGCTCGAACGACCCGTACAGCGCCCGGTGGACGACGACGGGCGTGTGCTCCTCGTTGTCGGCCCCCATGTACGTCAGGCCGAAGCGCGCCGGCATCTGGTAGTCGAGCTGGATCGTCGCCATCTGCCAGCTCCGGCCGAGCGAGTCGGTGACGTGGAGGTCGATCTTCGGGCCGTAGAAGATCCCCTCTCCTTCGCCGATCTCGTGCGCGATCCCCTGGCGGCGAAGCCCCTCCTCGAGCGCCGCCTCGGAGTGGTCCCACTGCTCGTCCGTCCCGAGCCTGTTCTCGGGCCGGGTCGAGAGCTCGGCACGCGGGACAAGGTCGAAGACGTCGTAGAGCGTGCGGACATAATCGAGCACCCGCTCGATCTCCTCCTGAATCTGCTCTTCGGCGAGAAAGATGTGCGCGTCGTCCTGGGTGAGCTGGCGTACGCGAGTCAGCCCGTGCAGGGTGCCGCCGAGCTCGTTGCGGTGAAGCGGCGAGGCCTCGGCATAGCGGAGCGGCAGCTCCTTGTAGCTCCGAAGCCGGCTCCCGAACAGGAGCATGTGTCCGGGGCAGTTCATCGGCTTGAGGACGTAGGTCCGGTCGCCCTCTGGGATCAGGAACATGTTCTGGCGGAACTTCTCCCAGTGCCCTGACGTCTCCCAGAGCTGCTTGTCGTAGATGAGCGGCGTCTTCACCTCGAGATAGCCGCGCGCGGCATTCTCCCTGCGACGCAGTGCCTCGAGCTCGTTCCAGATTTTGAGCCCCTTGGGATGCCAGAACGGCGAGCCGGGCGAGATCTCGTCCAAGTGGAAGAGATCCAGCTGCGGCCCGAGCCGGCGGTGGTCGCGCCGCCGCGCCTCTTCGAGCTGCTCCAGGTACGCGTCGAGATCGGCCTTGTCGTAGAAGGCCGTCCCGTAGATCCGCGTCAGCTGCTTGTTGTGCTCGTCGCCGCGCCAGTAGGCGCCGGCGAGGCTCGTCAGCTTGAGCGCTTTGATCGGCTTCGAGTCCTG
>JBARRS010000089.1:0-1734 GCA_049644345.1 Gaiellaceae bacterium | reverse complement strand
GCTCCATACCCGCCCCACGTTCGAGACCTTGCAAATCGATCCGAAACAAAAGCTCCCACTATGCGGGGCTTTTGCAGAGCCCTCTGACGGACTCGAACCGTCGACCCCCTCCTTACCATGGAGGTGCTCTACCAACTGAGCTAAGAGGGCGGAGCCACCATTCTAGGCTGTCTTCGGGGCGTTGGAGTTACAGCGTCGCGGCGGATGGTGAGTGAAATGGTGAGTACTCCCGGAATCAACCGGAGAAAAGGTTGCCCACCTGTGCACTTCTTGCTCACGTCTACCCTGCCCTCGCATGGGCGTCCTTACCCTCGACTTGACCTCGTTCGGCGTCGTGGTGACTCGACGCGTGCGAGCGCGTGTCGCACTTCCCGCAGTTCGATACAGCGCTCACAGGCGGAGAAAAGCTCAATTAGGTGGCCATGGCTCCGAAGTCCACGACCTCGCAGGGCTCGTCGCCGATGACCCACGCGTCATGTCCCGGTTCGATGCGGGCGGCGTCTCCCGGGCCTGCTTCACCTTCCGTCCCGTCGTCCATAACGACCTTCATGCGGCCGGAACGGACGTAGAGCAGATGCGGTGACTGACAGCTGTCAGTACCGGCGATCGGCTTGACGTGGTCTGACCAACGCCAGCCCGGCTCAAAGGTTCCACGAAGGGCGCTGCTTTCTCCAAGGTTGACGACCCGCGCGACGCTCCCGACTGGACGCCATCGCCGTCCGAGGGGCCGCGCCAGCGGATAAATCAGGTGCTCGCCCGGGGAGGCTCAGCGCTGCTGATGCCGGCGTCGTCGAAGGCGGCGGCGATCAGGCCGTCGTAGCGTTCCGCGGCGAGGTCGCCGAGAGGGTCGCGGGTAAAGCGCGCGAGCTGTCCGTACGGGAGCGAGAGCGCAGCGCGCATCGCGAGAGCGCGGCGCTGATCGGTCGAGACCCGACCCGACAGGAGCTGCGAGGCCGCCGTGAGGTTCTTGACCTGGGTAATACGTCCGGGCAGGTACTGCCACAGCACGAGCGCCGCAGGGACCCCGAAGGTGATCACCGCGAGCACATTGGCGAGACGGTGCACGTGGCTCTGTCCGCTCGAGCCGAAGCTGGCAACCGGGCCACCGATGGGCGGAGGAAGCCCCGAGGCGACGTCGCTGATGCCGCGGCCAAGCACCGACAGCTTGTTGACGCTTTGGTGAACGAAGATCCCGAGCCAGGCAAGCAGGCCGAGCCCGACGAGTACCGCGAGGTCGTAGAGGATGGTCGACGTCCGGCGCGATGGAACGTCGGGATAAAGGCGCACGCCTGATGCTATCGCGTCGCGGCCGTACGTTGTATCTACCTGCAGCGGCGGGTCCCCGGGCGTCACCCCGTCTGGCCCATGAATCTCGCTTGCGGGCTTGGGGTCGCCGAGGCGGTGGGCGCCTTGACCTCCTCACCGAGCAGGACCGCGCTACTACCACTTGCTCGGAGGACGGGAGATGAGCGGATACCCCCTTTACCCCGAGGGCTCGTGGGCTCCACCCCTGGCCGACATTGCGTCGTCAGCCTCTCGAACGCGTGAGACCTCGAACTGGAGCGATGTCCGCCCCAACCTGATCAGGTCACCGTCGACGAGTCGCCTCGGCCGGTCGATTCGCTGACCGTTGACGAAGGTGCCGTTGGCCGAGCCGGCGTCGGCCAACTCGACGCTGCCGTCGACCGGACGGGCGAGCGCGTGGCGACGGGAGACCTCTGCGTCATCGAGCGT
>JBARRS010000088.1:0-1707 GCA_049644345.1 Gaiellaceae bacterium | reverse complement strand
GAGAGGCCGTCGCCAGGGACCGCGCGCTCGCGCGCGGCGTGAACGTCGTCGACGGCCGCATCACCTATGGGGCCGTCGCCGACGCGCACGACCTCGATTACACGCCGCTCGACGACGTACTGCCGCTGTCGCCGGTCTAGCTCGGGGGGGACTGCCGGCTCTCGCGACGCCGGTTCGGCGCAGGGCTCACCTTCACGACGATCCAGGTCACGGCCGCCGCGAGCGCGATCACGCAGAGGATGAAGACGACGAAGCCCAGGAGGCCGAGGACGTTGCTCATGCCGAACCTAGAATAGCCCTGTGCCCCGCGCGTGCGTGATCGTGCTCGATGCGGTCGGCGCGGGAGCGCTGCCGGATGCTGACGCATACGGCGACGAAGGCTCGAACACCCTCGGCAACGTCGCCAAGGCCGTCGGCGGCCTGGATTTGCCGAATCTCGAAGCACTCGGGCTCGGCAACGTGGAGCCGCTCGAGGGATGCCCACCACAACCCGGGGCGCCCGCGGTCGCCGGCCGCCTCGTCGAGCGCTCGAAGGGGAAGGACACGACTGCCGGCCACTGGGAGCTGATGGGCGTCGTCACCGCGACCCCGTTCCCGACGTACGCCCACGGCTTTCCGCACGACGTGATCGATCCGTTCATGCACCGGACGGGCCGCGGGGTGCTCGGCAACAAGGCCGCCTCCGGCACGGAGATCATCCAGGAGCTAGGCGAGGAGCACCAGCGAACGGGGAAGTGGATCGTCTACACCTCCGCGGACTCCGTCTTCCAGGTCGCCGCGCACGAGGAGACGATCCCGCTCGAAGAGCTCTACGAAGCGTGCCGGATCGCCCGCGAGGAGATCCTCGTCGGCAAGCACGCCGTCGGACGGGTGATCGCGCGGCCGTTCGTGGGCGAGCCCGGAAACTACGAGCGGACGCCGAACCGGCACGATTTCTCGCTCCAGCCGAAGCGTCCCAACTACCTAACGCTCGTGCGAGAGGCTGGAAGGAGCGTCTACGGCGTGGGCAAGATCGGTGACATCTTCGCGGGCTGCGACATCGACGAGTCGCATCCGACGAAGTCGAACGTCGACGGAATCCAGCAGACGGAGACGCTCCTCCGGAAGGTCGACGACGGCTTGATCTTCACGAATCTCGTCGAGACAGACATGCTCTGGGGCCATCGGAACGACCCGGTCAACTTCCATCGCTGCCTCCAGGACTTCGACCGGCGGCTACCGGATCTTCTTGACGCCCTGCGACCAAGCGACCTGCTCGTTCTCACCTCCGACCACGGCTGCGATCCGACGACGCCGTCGACCGACCACTCGCGCGAGTACGCGCTCCTTCTTGCCTACGTCGAGGGCAAGAATGCGAGCGGCCACGTGCATGAAGGGGAGTTCGCAGACGTGGGCGCGACGGCGAATCTATGGCTCGGCGGCAAGGCGCCCGCGCGGGGGATTCCCGGCGAGCCGATCCTCGAGCCGTGAGACTCCACGACTGATCTCCCCGGCTGAGCTGATCCAGCGAAAGCGCGACGGCGGCGAGCTGAGCGCGCAGGAGATCTCCGAGCTCGTCTTGGGCTATGCGCGCGAGGAGGTGCCGGACTACCAGATGGCCGCTTTCTGCATGGCCGTCTTCTTCCGCGGCCTCTCGAGCGCGGAGACGTATGCGCTCACGGACGCGATGATTCGCAGCGGCAAGACGCTCGACCTGCATTCGGCGCT
>JBARRS010000087.1:0-1771 GCA_049644345.1 Gaiellaceae bacterium | reverse complement strand
CTGAGGATGGCCGCGATGTCGCAGGCCGGTCTGCTCGCTCCCTTCCTCGTCGAGCTCCAAGAGGATCGCGAGGTCGACGACGCGACCAAGGTCAGTCTCCAGGAGATCGCGCAGGACCCGTCGTTTCGGCTCGCGGTTGAGGACTACGTTCACCGGACCGAGATTTTTCATTAGCTAGAATCCTCCGCCCCGAGGGCGATTAGCTCAGTTGGTTAGAGCGCCGCTCTGATAAGGCGGAGGTCCCTGGTTCGAATCCAGGATCGCCCATGGTCGCCCCCTTTGGGGATACGGATTCACCCGCTTCGTTCCGATGCTCCTCGGCAGGTGTTACTGCGGCTTATGGAGATCGGCGAGCGTGTGAAATATCGTGGCAGGGTCTGCGTCGTGCGCGGGCTCGAGCCGATGAGCGTGCCCGACCGGCGGGTAGAGCTCGAGGACGCCGAGACAGGCGAGCGGCTGCTTGCGCCCGTCGCCGAAGTCGAGCAAGAGCCGCCGGCGAGTGACCCTGCCCAATGAGTTTGACCGCAGAGGGGCTTGGCTAGAATCGAAGGCCCAGAGGGAGGTCGCCGCTTTGCACGAGATGGTCATCTACGGCGTGAGCTTCGATCTGGTCGGCAAGCAGCCGATCGTCCTGCTGAAGACCGCCGACGGGAACAAGTTCCTCCCGATCTGGATTGGCCATCCGGAGGCCGCCGCGATCCTGATGAAGCTCCAGGGAGCCTCGACGCCGCGGCCGATGACGCACGACCTCGTCGCCGACATGCTCTCCCAGCTCGACGCACAAGTGGTCCGGATCACCGTGACCGAGCTGAAGGAGAACACCTTTTACGCCAGCATCACGATTCAGCAAGACGGGTCGGAGGTCGAGATCGACTCGCGCCCGTCCGACGCGATTGCGCTCGCCGTTCGGGCAGACGCGCCGATCTTCGCGGCGGAGCAGGTGATCGAGGAATCGGCGATCGAGTTCGAGGGTGAAGAGGTGAACGAGGAGGAGATCGTCTCCGAGTTCAGACAGTTCCTCGAGAACGTCACGCCGGACGAGTTCGCGGCAGAGCCGGACGAGGAGTAGCTAGGCGCCCTCTTCACGTGCGACCTCGCGTTTCGTGAGGTCGAGCAGCTCCTGGAAGATCTCTCGAAGACCGTCGGCCGAGAGCGGCCCGCGGTTCGCGCGCAGCAGGTAGCTGAGCATCCACTCCTCGCGCTCGGGGTCGATGAAGGACATTCCCCGGGACTCCTTGTAGCGCTTCAGCTTCCCGACGAGCTGGAGGCGCGCGTTGACCGCCTCGACGATCGAGCGGTCGGCGTCGGAGATCTGCTCGCGAAGCTGGCGGATCAGCGGGTCGTCGTGCTCGCTCACGGCGCGGAACGATACGGATAGCGCCGGTCAGTAGATGTGGATGGTCGCTCCGTAGGGAATCAGCACGTACAGCCGTGGCCTCGCCGGAGGCAGCCAAGACCACGTGCAGCGGTGCCGGTCCTACTGAGGCGTGGCTTCGACGGTAAGCGCAGGCGGCGCGGCGGTTGCGGTCCCCGGCCACGCCAGCAGGAACAGCACAACGATCCCCGGTCGCCGCACGACCAGAGCATAGTTGCCTATGTGGACACCGCAAGCCCGAGCGCGAGGGCGTTGAAGGCGGCGTGGAGGATCATGCCCGGATAGATGCTGTCGGTACGGCTGCGAAGGTAGGCGAGGCCGATCCCGAAGACCGTCAGGACCGGCAATGCGTCGACGAGACCGTGCCAGACGCCGAACGCGAGCCCGACCGCAATT
>JBARRS010000086.1:0-25845 GCA_049644345.1 Gaiellaceae bacterium | reverse complement strand
TCACATTCGCCGAGGGTGCGATCGACGGGATCGATTGCATGGTCAACCGCACCGGCTACACCGGCGAGGTCGGCGTCGAGCTGCTTGTCGGCGCAGCGGACGCGGGCGAGCTGTGGGACCGCGTGCTCGAGCGCGGCGCGAAGCCCTGTGGCCTCGGCGCGCGCGACACGCTTCGGCTCGAGGTCTGCTATCCGCTGCACGGCAACGACATCTCGCCGGAGACGGACGCGATCTCCGCAGGCCTCGGCTGGGTCTGCGCGCTCGACACGGAGTTCACCGGCGCGGAGGAGCTGAGGCGCGTGAAGGAGCAGGGCCCCGAACGCAAGCTCGTCGCGTTCGTGATGGAGGAGCGCGCGATCCCCCGCCAGGGAATGGCGATCGCCGAGGGGGGCGAGGTCACGTCGGGCTCCCACTCGCCGATGCTCGACCGAGGGATCGGGATGGGCTACGTCCGAGCCGCACTCGCCGAGCCCGGAACCGAGTTGACGATCGACGTGCGGGGGCGGGCGCGGCGCGCCTCCGTCGTGAAGAAGCCGATCTACAAGAAGGACGGGTAAGAGCCGGTGGCGGACGAGAGCTACCCCGACGGGCTCAAGTACCACCCCGAGCACGACTGGGCGCGACTCGAGGGCGACGAGGCGACGCTCGGGATTACCTGGTTCGCGCAGGATGCCCTCGGCGAGCTCGTCCACTTCGAACCTCCCGAGGAAGGGCAGACGATCTCGAAGGACGGAGCCTATGGGGAGGTCGAGTCGGTCAAGGCCGTCTCCGACGTGATCGCGCCGCTCTCGGGCGAAGTGCTCGCCGTGAACTCGAAGGTCGTCGAGGAGCCCGAGACTGTGAACGCCGATCCGTACGGCGAAGGCTGGCTCGTCCGGATCCGCCTGAGCGAGCCGGCCGAGGTCGACGGGCTGCTCGACGCAGAGGCCTACCGGCACGTGATCGCCGAGCAGTGAGCTACCTCTCGCTGACCGCCGACGACCGGCAAGCGATGCTCGAGGCGGTCGGTGTCTCCTCCATCGAGGAGCTCTTCGCCGACATTCCTGCGGGCGTCCGCTTCGAACGCGAGCTCGACCTCGAGCCGCCGCTCTCCGAGCAAGAGATCGTCGAGCACCTGAGCGAGCTCGCTGCGCGAAACGTCCATACGGGCGAGGAGCTCTCCTTCCTCGGCGCCGGGATCTACGACCACTACGTACCAGCGGTGGTCGACGCAGTGCTCGCCCGAGGCGAGCTCCTGACTGCCTACACGCCGTACCAGCCCGAGATGAGTCAGGGCGTGCTCCAGGCGATCTTCGAATACCAGACCGCGATCTGCGAGCTGACGGGCATGGATGTCTCGAACGCCTCCGGTTACGACGGCACCACCGTCGCGGCCGACGCCTGTTACGTGGCGAAGCAAGCGACCGGCCGGGCGAAGGTCGTGCTGGCGGAGTCGGTCAACCCGCAGGTGCGCCAGGTGGTGAAGACCTACGCGCCCGGCTTCGGGCTCGAGGTGGTCGAGGTGCCCCACCGCGAAGGCGTCACCGACCCCGACGAGCTGCGCGCCGCCGCCGACGGCGCCGCCGCGGCGATCTTCCAGCAGCCGAACTTCTTCGGCTGCCTCGAGTCGGCGCCCGACCTTGCCGCCGCCGCCAACGACGCAGGCGCGCTTCCAGTTGCCCACGTCGATCCGACCTCGCTCGGCGTGCTCGAGGCTCCCGGACGCTACGGCTGCGCGCTTGCGATCGGAGAAGGCCAGCCAGCAGGCAACTACCAGTCGCTGGGCGGCCCTCACTACGGCTTCATCGCCGCCCGCTCCGAGTTCATACGCCGCATGCCCGGCCGCATCGTCGGCGAGACGACCGACGTGGAAGGCCGGCGCGGCTATGTCCTGACCCTGCAGACCCGCGAGCAGCACATCAGGCGGGAGAAGGCGACCTCCAACATCACCACCAACCAGACGCTGCTGGCTCTCGCAGGCCTCGTCTACCTCTCGTGGCTCGGTCCGCAGGGGCTGCGCGAGCTGGGGGAGACCTGCCTCGCCCTCGCCGGGTACGCAAGGGAGCGGTTGTCCGAAGCGGGCGTGTCGCTTTTGTTCCCTGATCAGACAACATTCAAGGAGTTTGGCATCCGGCTCGGACGGAGCGCGAAGGACGCGATCCGCGAGGCCCGCGCGCGAGGTGTCCACCCGGGCTACGCGCTCGGGCGTGATTACCCCGGTATGGACGACGCGCTGCTCGTCGCGGTCACCGAGAAGAAGAGCCCGGCCGACATCGACCGTCTGATCGAGGTGCTGACGGCGTGAAGCTGATCTACGAGAAGTCGCGCCCGAGCCGCCGCGCGTCGGCGCTTCCAAGCTATGACATCCCGGGGGCGGAGATCCCCGAGGAGCTCCGGCGCGAGCACCCGCCGCGTCTCGCCGAGATCTCGGAGCCGGAGCTGGTCCGCCACTTCACCGCTCTCGCCGATCGCACGTTCGGGATCGACACCGGCTTCTACCCGCTCGGCTCGTGCACGATGAAGCACAACCCGCGCGTGAACGAGCGTGTGGTCAACCTCCCCGGCTTCCGCGACCTGCACCCGCTCCAGGAAGAGGAAGGGGCGCAGGGGGCACTCGAGCTGATGTGGCGGCTCCAGAAGATCCTGGCGGAGGTCGCCGGGCTTCCGGCCGTCTCGCTCCAGCCGGCGGCGGGGAGTCAAGGCGAGCTGACCGGCCTGATGCTGATGCGCGCCTACTTTGCGGACCGCGGCGAGAACGAGCGGCGCCGGAAGGTCGTGATCCCGGACACCGCGCACGGAACGAATCCGGCGAGCGTGACCATGGCCGGCTACGAGCTCGTCGGCGTCGCCACCGACCCTCGCGGGAACATCGACCTCGACGATCTACGCGGCAAGGTGGGCGAGGAGACGGCCGGGTTGATGCTGACGAACCCTTCCACGCTCGGGCTCTTCGACGAGGGGATCGAGGAGATCACGCGGATCTTCCACGAGGCCGGCGCGCTCATGTACTACGACGGGGCGAACCTGAACGCGGTCTGCGGGATCTCGCGCCCGGGCGACATGGGCTTCGACATCGTCCACTTCAACCTGCACAAGACGTTCTCGCAGCCGCACGGCGGCGGTGGGCCGGGCGCCGGGCCGATCGCGGTCCGCGAGCGACTGGAGCCGTTCCTGCCGGTGCCCCAGATCGTCCGCGACGGCGAGGACTACCGCCTCGACTTCGACCGCCCGAAGTCGATCGGCAAGGTACGCGGCTTCTACGGACCGTTCGGCGTCTTCGTCCGCTCGTACGCCTACATCCGCTCGTACGGTCCGCGTCTGCGCGAGATGTCGGAGGTCGCGGTGCTGAACGCCAACTACCTGCTCGCGCGGCTGCGGGATGCATACGAGCTTCCGTTCGACCGGCTCTGCATGCACGAGTTCGTGCTCTCCGGCCGCGCTCTCAAGCGCGAGCACGGGATCACGACGCTCGACGTCGCAAAGAGGCTGATGGACTACGGCTTCCACCCGCCGACGATCTACTTCCCGCTCGTCGTGCCCGAGGCGCTGATGATCGAGCCGACCGAGACGGAGACGAAGGAGACGCTGGACGCGTTCGCGGAGGCGATGGTCGCGATCGCGCGCGAGGCAGCGGAAGAGCCGGATCTCCTGCGCGAAGCGCCGCACAGGCGGCCCGTCGGCCGCCTCGACGAGGTGAAGGCGGCGAGGCGGGCCGTCGTTCGCTACGGGTTCGAGCACCATCCCGATCTGAGCGAGGAGCCGTCCGCCCCACGTCAGCTCGAGGCTCAGAAGGGCGCCTGACTCGAGGTGGACGCGCGCGAGCGCAAGGAGATCCTCGGCGCGTGGGGCGTGCGCGCCCCGACGCCGCCCGAGGAGGGCGAGGCGCGCCGGTTGGCTGAAGACCTCGAGGGGAGCCCGCTAGCCGGGAAGCCGCTGCCGGCTCGGCTGTGCAATTTTCGGCGGGCGGTCGACGGCTACGAGGCACGGCTACCGATGGACCCGCGCACGGGCGACTACGTCCTTGTCGCCGGCGAGCCCTACCGGCTTCCCCGGCTGGACGCCGAGTAGGCGCTTGGCCGGTTTCCGCCGGAGGTGACGCGCGCCGCCTAGTCCTAGCGCGCGAACGCGGCGAGGAGCGCGAACGGGATCGAGCGGCGACGCGGGGCCAGCCCGCGCACCGGCCCCGGGAGGAGCGGCACGACAAGACTGCGCGCCGTCCGGTCCGAAGCGGCCAAGAGCGCCCGCTCGGGCAGTCCGAACCGCAGCCCGTAGCGCTCGCGCAGCGGGTCCGGGAGCAAGCCGACGTTGAGGAGCGCGAGCGTCCGTGCGGTCGGCCACAGCGGCACCGGCACCGGCGGCCGCAGTACGGTCTCTGCGACTGCACGGGCATCGTTCCCAATCGAGAGCGTGGTCCCAGCCAGCAGGTCGCGCTGGTAGTCCTCGAAGTCGACGAGCGATCGAGGCTGCGCCTTCGAAGGCAGTCCGAAGATCGCGCCCACGACCTTCATCTGGTCGTAGAAGTCCTCACGCTCCGCCTGCTCGAGTCGGCGGACGCATCGTTCGTACATCACGAGGCCGGTGTCGACGAGCGTCGCGTGGACCCAGAGCTGGAGCTCCGGGTCGGCCGCGGAATATGGCATTCCGCGGCGGAAAGGCCCCACGCGCTCGCGGAGGCGCCCTTGCACGCCGGTGTGAACCGCCCGCACCTTCTCGCCCGCCCGGTTCGCCTCCTGCCGGCTTCCGAAGACGATCGTGTAGAGCGCCGTCATCGTTCGCGCGAGCCGCCGCCACGGCTCGTCCCCGTAGCGCGAGTGCTGGACGATCCCGGCGGCCACGAGCGGATGCGCCGCCTGCATCAGCAGCGCGCGGCCGCCGCCGAGCATCAGGATCGACTCGACGCCGATCCGCCGGATCGCGCTGTCGTGTGCGAAGTACCCCTTGTCCTCGGCCAACCCGCTCCCAGTGTGCCTGCCAAAATGGCCGCGTGATCGACCTCCGCTCCGACACCGCCACGCAGCCGAGCGAGGGCATGCGCGCCGCAATCGCCGCCGCGGTGGTCGGCGACGAGCAGCGGCGCGAGGACCCGACGGTGAACGAGCTCGAGCGGCGCGCGGCGGCGCTGCTCGGCCAGGAGGAGTCGGTCTACGTGCCGACGGCGACGATGGCGAACGAGATCGCCCTCCGCTCTCTGTCGGAGCCGGGCGACGAGCTGATCGCGGAGGAGAACGCCCACCTCCTACTCGCGGAGCTCGGCGGCCCCGCGATCCACGCGGGTCTGATGACCCGCCCCGTTCGCGGGCGTGCCGGTCGCTTCGGGCCCGACGAGGTTCGCTCGATGCTTCGCCGCACCGACGGCACGCACGTGCCGCCGACCCGCCTGGTTGCGATCGAGAACACCCACAACGCGTCGGGCGGCCGGATCTGGCCGCTGGAGGAGATCGACGCGCTCGTCGCCACCTGCCGCGAGCTCGGGCTGGCGGTCCACCTCGATGGGGCGCGCGTTCTGAACGCCGCCGTTGCGACGGAGACGCCTGCTGTCGAGATCGCCGGCCGGTTCGACACGGTCACTCTCTGCCTTTCGAAGGGCCTCGGCTGTCCGCTCGGCGCCGTGGTCGCAGGCTCGCAGGAGCTGATGGCGAAAGGGCGTCGCCTGAAGCACCTCTTCGGCGGCGCGATGCGGCAAGCGGGGATCGTCGCCGCCGCGGGCATCTATGCGCTCGACCACCACGTCGAGCGGCTCGCAGATGACCACGCCCGCGCGCGTCGGCTCGCGGAAGGCCTGCACGAAGCAGGCATCCCCGTCGACCTCGAGCAGGTGGAGACGAACTTCGTCCAGGTGGACGTCCGGCCGCTCGGCCTCGAAACCGTCGAGGCGATCGAGCGCCTCGACCGCGAGGGAGTCGGACTGTCGGGCACCCCAAGTGCAGGGATCCTCCGCGCCGTCACGCACCTGGACGTCACCGACGAGGACATCGACCGTGCGCTCGAGGCGATCCCGCGCGCGCTCGGAGCGCTTGCGCGCGCCTGAGACACTCGCGCGCGAGCTCGAGAAGCTCGTCCGCGGCGCGCAGGCCGAGTCGCGCCTGCCGAGCCTGAATGCGGCCGCCTTCAGCGGGGGCGAAGTGCTCTGGTCCGAGGCGGTCGGCCTCGCGGACGTCGAGGGGGAGGAGGAAGCGACCCCCGAGCACCAGTACCGGGTCGCCTCGATCACGAAGACGTTCGTCGCCGCCTCGATCTTCCAGCTCCGCGACGAGGGGAAGCTCGATCTCGAGGACCCGCTCTCGAGTCACGTCCCGGAGGCGGCGCACGGCGGGCCGACGCTGCGGAGGATGCTCTCCCACTTGACCGGGCTCCAGCGCGAGCCGCCGGGCGAGGTCTGGGAAAAGCTCGAGATGCCGTCGACGGAAGAGCTCCTCGAGCGCCTTGGGGAGGCAGAGCAGGTATTGGCCTCGCACGAGGAGTTCCACTACTCGAATCTCGCCTACGCGCTTCTCGGCGAGGTAATCGCGCGCGCCTCGGGCATGCCGTTCGAGCGCTATGTCGAGCAGCGCTTGCTCCAGCCGATCGGGCTCGAGGCGACGGGCTGGGAGCCGACGCTTCCGGCGCGCCCGTACTTCGTCGAGCCGTACTCGGACGCCGTCCAGCAGGAGCCCGACGTCGCGATGGGGGGTACCAACGCGGCCGGAGGGCTGTGGAGCACGACGGGGGACCTCGCACGCTGGGCCGGCTTTCTCGCCGACCCGGGCCCGGACATCCTTGCAGTGGAAAGCGCGCGCCAGATGAGCGGCGTCCAGGCGATGGTCGACCAGGAGCACTGGACGGCGGCGCACGGCCTCGGGCTCCAGCTCTGGCGTAAGGGCGAGCGGGTCTTTGCCGGACACACCGGTGGTTTCCCAGGCTTTCTCTCGATCGTCCTCTGGTCGCCGAAGGAGAAGGCCGGCGCCGTGGCGGTGACCAACGCGAGCGCGTGGGACAAGATCATCGAGGTCGGTCTCGAGCTGGCGGACAAGGCTGCCGCGCAGCTCGGAGCAGAGACTGAGCCTTGGCGGCCGCGCGAGTCGCCCCCGGACGAGGTCGTCCCCCTGCTCGGCTCTTGGTGGTCCGAGGCGAGCGAGTACGTCTTCAGCTGGCGTGAGGGTCGGCTCCAAGCCCGGATCGCAGGGGAACCGACGGTGCTCCCCCCGGCCGTGTTCGACCAGGAGGGCCCGGATCTTTGGCGGACGGTCTCGGGGCGCGAGCGCGGCGAGGTGCTCCGCGTCGTGCGCGACGAGGAGGGCGAGATCGTGAAGCTCTACTGGGCGACGTACCCGTTCACCCGGGCGCCGGAGCCGTTCGGGGCCTCCCTGCGACAAACCCCGGGGTCCTAGCGGCCGTTCACTCGCGGCTGACACGCCGAGTCGAGACCTTCGACGCGGTCGCGATCGGCCTGGGCGCAATGGTCGGCGCTGGGATCTTCGCCGCGCTCGCGCCGGCGGCCCGGGTGGCCGGCGCAGGGCTCCTGATCGGCCTAGGCGTCGCCGGGTTCGTCGCCTACTGCAACGCGACCTCCTCCGCCCGGCTCGCGGCGATCTACCCGGAATCGGGGGGAACGTACGTCTACGCGCGTCGGCGCCTCGGCGAACTGTGGGGTTTCCTCGCGGGGGTTGGCTTCCTCGTCGGCAAGCTGGCGAGCTGCGCGGCGATGGCATTGACGTTCGGCCATTACGTCGCGCCGGCGGCTGCGCGGCCGTTGGCGGTCGGAGCGACCGTGGCCCTGACCTGCGTGAACCTGCTCGGGATCGAGAAGACGGCCGGCGTGACGAAGGCGGTCGTCGCGCTCGTGCTCGCCTCGCTCGTGGCCTTCGTCGCAGCTGCCCTGCTCGGAGGCACTGTCTCGACCGGCCACCTCTCGTCGTTCGGCCACGCAGGCCCCATTGACGTGCTTCGGTCGGCGGGGCTTCTGTTCTTCGCGTTCGCGGGCTACGCGCGAATAGCGACGCTCGGCGAGGAGGTGGTCGACCCGGCGAGGACGATTCCACGGGCGATCTCGACCGCTCTTGGGCTCGCGCTCGCTGCGTATCTGGTGGTCGCGGTCGCTGCGCTGCTCGCCGCAGGCCCATCGGTGCTCGCGCGGTCCGACGCGCCGCTCCGCGCCGCGCTCGAGCTGGGCTCGACTGCCGCCGTCGTGCCGGCCGTTCAGGTCGGGGCCGCCGTCGCGTCGCTCGGCGTCCTGCTCTCGCTGCTCGCGGGCGTCAGCCGGACGGCGTTTGCGATGGCGGCGAACGGTGATCTTCCGCGGCGCCTGGCCGCTGTCCACCGGCGGACACGAGTTCCCCACGTCGCCGAGCTCGCCGCCGGAGCGATCGTCGTCGCCGTCGTCGCGACCGCCGACATCCGCTCGGCGATCGGGTTCAGCTCGTTCTGTGTACTCGTCTACTACGCGCTCGCGAACGCTGCGGCGCTGACGCTGCGACGCGACGCCGGCAAAGCCGCTCTAGCGGCGCTCGGGCTCGCCGGCTGCATCGTCCTCGCATGCACGCTGCCTGCAACTTCGGTCGTCGGCGGCTCGGCGGCGATCGGCGCCGGCCTCGTCGCCTACACGCTGCGGCGCGCCCTTCAGCGATCTGGCCCGACCGCCTAGCGGTCGCCGGCGGCGAAGAACCCATAGGCGACAATGGCGTAGGCCGCAACGAGCATGACGCCCTCCCAGCGGCGGGAGCGCGCGTCAAGCGCGACGAGCGCAACGAGCACGGCCGCGCCGCCCATCGTCGCCAGCTCGATGGGCCGGAACGTGAGCGGGAGCGCCGGTCGCACGGCCCAGGAAAGAAGCGCGATGACCGGCGTGACGAACAGCGCCACCTGGGCACTCGAGGAGACCGCGATCTCGGACGCCAGCTTCATCTTCCTCCGGTGCGCGATCAAGAGGGCGCCGCCGTGCTCGGCCGCATTGCCGACGATCGCGACGATCACCGCGGCGATGAAGAACTCGGACAGGTTCGCGGCCTCCGCGAACGCCTTGAGCGAGTGGACGAGGATCTCGCCGATCACCGCCGTCGCGGCGGTCGTCAGGCCGAGCGCCACGAGCGAGGTCGGCAGCGACCAGGCACCGAACGCAGCTTCGACGCCGCTCTCGGCGTGCAAGCGCGACTGCCGCCGCAGCGCGATCACTGTCCGCGCGACGTACAGGGCGAGCAGAGCGACCGCGACGGGGATCGTCACGAGCGCGAGCGAGTGACGCTCAGGGTTGCCGTGCCATCCGGGTACGGCCGGGGCGAGGAAGGCGATCACGGCGAATGTGACCAACCCGGCCTGGATCACGAGCGAGCGTCTGTCCAGCTTGCTCTCGTCCGGCCCAAGAATGATCGCGAGGCCCAGGACGAGCAGGGCGTTCGAGACCACGCTGCCGGCGAGCGAGCCCCGCACGACGCCCGGCAGGTGGTCTGCGACCGCGAAGAGAGCGATGATCACCTCGGGCGCGTTGCCGAAGCTCGCGTTCAGGAAGCCGCCGATCCCCGGCCCCGTGTGCTCGGCCGCCTGCTCCGTTGCCTCGCCGATGAGCCACGCGAGCGGAACGAGCGCCGTCGCGGCGAGCGCGAACAGCGTCACGTCGCCCGCGTGAACGACGAAGTCGACGACGAAGGTGACAGGCGCGAGGGCTAGGGAGGCCCAGAGGAACTTCCGCGCCACGGGGATACCCTACCCGCCGTGCTCGAGGCGGTTCTCTTCGACTGGGGCGACACGCTGATGGAGTTCACGTACGCTCCGGAGCTCGTCGAGGCGGGCCACCGGGCCGGGCTCGAGGCGGTCGGGCGGGAAGATCTGCCCGATGTATCCGTCCTGGCTGCGCGCTTCCGCGAGCGCTACGAGCCGCTGTTCTGGGCGCCGGGAACGGTCGAGGAGATCGAGTATCCGGGCCTCGTCCGGCAGCTCTTCGGCGACTTCGGCATCGAGATCTCGGACGAGGAGCTCGCCCGCTTCCTCGAGGCCGAGCACGCGGCCTGGGAGCCGGCCCGCCGGCTTGCCCCGGCGACGCATGGGCTGCTCGAGGCGCTCCGCTCGCGGGGTCTCAAGCTCGGTCTCGTCTCGAACGCCTTCGATCCGGGCTGGCTGCTCCACCGCGATCTCGAGCGAATGGGCCTGGCGGAGCGGCTCGACTTCGCGGTCTTCTCCTCGGAGGTTGGCAAGCGGAAGCCTCATCGCGCGATCTTCGACCGTGCGCTCGAGGCGCTCGGTGTCGCATCCGAACGGGCGCTCTTCGTCGGCGACCGCCTCTACGAGGATGTCCGCGGCGCCGCCGAGGTCGGGATGTTGACGGTGCAGGCGCTCTGGTTCCGCGCCGACGAGCATCCCGAGGGCGCGGAGCCGGACTTCCAGGCGTTCACGCAGCTCGATGTCCTGAACGTCGTCGCCCGCCTACTCGAGACTCCGCGGCGCGCTAGCGCCTGAGCGCCGAAATGTCAAGTCTTGCGGCGGCGCCCTCCTGTACCGAAAATTCCGCTATGGAGACGGAACAGCGGCCGGTCGAGACGGCGACGACCGAGCTTCCGCTTCGCCCTCAGGACGAGGTCGAGTGCCGGCGCTGCGATGTTCACTGCGACAAGATCGTCTATCCGGCCGCCTGCCTCGAGCGTGCGTGCCCGTTCGTCTACTCCTACGAGGAGTTCGGGCACACCTACATGGGCTGTATGCAGAAGGTCTTCGCGGTCGAGATCGACCTCGACCTGCTCCGGCTCGCCGAGCGCGGCACCGGCAGCTTCGGCGGCGTGAAGGCGGTGCGGCGGCCGTTGCCGATGTGCCGAGCCGAGGTAGAGAGCTGCTACGACGGCCGCGCCGACGAGGAGCTCGGCTGCATCAAC
Source organism: Gaiellaceae bacterium (assembly GCA_049644345.1). Classification (GTDB taxonomy): domain Bacteria; phylum Actinomycetota; class Thermoleophilia; order Gaiellales; family Gaiellaceae; genus JBARRS01. The sequence goes on along the minus strand of JBARRS010000086.1, from coordinate 15,031 downwards.
CCCGAGTTCTCCGAGCTGCCGGTCGGCGAGCCGACGTTCCGCGTCTTCGCCCAGCTCCGCCCGAAGACCGCCTAGCTCGGGCGTAGAGCTCCTTCAGCTTCCGAACCTCGTCCGCGTCCGGGCCCTTGCCGTCCTTGCCCGGCACCTCGAGCACGGCGGGAAGGCCCTGCAACGACGGATGCGAGAGAAAGACGCCGAGCCGCTCGCCGAGGATCCCCTCGCCGATGTTCTCGTGCCGGTCGCGGTTCGATCCCAGGGGAGCCTTCGAGTCGTTGACGTGGAGCGCACGCAGGCGATCGAGGCCGATGCTCGAGTCGACCTCCTCGAGCACGCGGTCGAGTTCCGTCCGCTTGGTCACGTCGAAGCCGGAGACGTAGAGGTGGCAGGAGTCGAGACAGACGCCCAGGCGCGGGTGGGCACCCAGCCGCTGGTAGATGGCGGCGAGCTCCTCGATCGAGCGGCCGATCGTGCCGCCCGCGCCGGCGGAGTTCTCCATGCAGAGCCAGGTCGTCTCCGAGCAACGCTCGAGCACCTGCTCCATCGCGGCGGTGACGCGGTCGAGCCCCGTCTCGAAGCCCGCGCCCTGGTGCGAGCCGACATGGAAGACGACCGCGTCGGCCTCGATCGCACAGCCGACGTCGACCGTGTTCTCCAGGGCGGCGATCGACTTCTCGTAGAGATCGTCGTTGGGGCTCGCGAGGTTGACGAGGTAGAGCGCGTGGCAGACGACGCCGTTGATCCCGGCCTCGGAGCGGCCCTCCTTGAAGCGCTCGAAGCTGGCGGGGTCGTGATTCGTGGGCCGCCAGGTCCGGGGGCTCTGCGTGAAGACCTGCACGGCTTCGCCGCCCATCGCCTCGATCCGGTCGATCGCGGTGTGGATGCCGCCTGCCGAGGAGACGTGGGCCCCGAGGTACATGCGGCGGACGCTAGCGCAGCCAATGGGCGAGGCGCTTCGGTCCCCCATTCAGGACGCGGTCGGCCACGCCAGTACGCTACTCAGGTGGCTGCTCGGGTCCGCTTCGCGCCCAGCCCGACGGGCTATCTGCACATCGGCGGGGCTCGCACGGCGCTCTTCAATTGGCTCTTCGCCAGGAGCAAGGGCGGCGAGTTCCGCCTCCGGATCGAGAACACCGATACGAGCCGCGAGATCGCGGAGGCGACCGAGCAGATCCAGGAGTCCCTGCGCTGGCTCGGCCTCGACTGGGACGGCGAGGTGACGTTCCAGCTCGACCGGATGAAAGACGCGCAGGCTGAGGCCAAGCGGCTCATCGCCGAGGGCAAGGCGTACGAGGACGAGGGCGCGATCCGGTTTCGTATGCCAGACGAAGGCGTGACCTCCTGGGAGGACGCCGTGCTCGGCCGAATCGAGTACCCGAACGAGAAGCTCGAGGACGTCGTCGTCGTCCGCTCGGACGGCCGGCCGACGTACAACTTCGTCTCGCCCCTCGAGGACATGCTCGACGGGATCACGCACGTGATCCGTGGACAGGACCACGTCCCGAACACACCGAAGCAGATCCGAATCCTGGAGGCTCTCGGTGCCGAGCTGCCGACGTACGCACACGTGCCGCTCCTGAACGGCCCCGACGGGCGCAAGCTCTCCAAGCGGCACGGCGCGATCACGGTGGAGGAGTTCCGCGAGCAGGGCTACATCCCCGAGGCGCTCGTCAACTATCTGGCTCTACTCGGCTGGAGCTACGACGACCACACCGAGCTGATGACGCGGGATGAGCTCGTCGAGCGCTTCTCGCTCGAGCGGGTGGGCGCGAGCGCCGCCATCTTCGACTACGCGAAGCTGACGCACATGAACGGCGTCTACCTGCGCGCGCTGCCGCCGGACGAGTACGCCGACCGGCTGATCGCCTACCTTCGCGAGCGGGGCTACGACTGGGACGAGCAGACGATCCGCGCGGCCGCGCCGCTCGTCCAGGAGAAGATCGCCACCCTCGGTGAGTTCCCTGAGTTCGCGCGGTTCCTCTTCGAGAGAGTCGAGCCCCCGGGAGCTCCGGAGGACGGTCGTGTCCTCCCCGAGGCGGCCGCAGCGCTCGCGGAAGTCGAGCCGTTCACGGCAGAGAACATCGAGGCAGCGCTCCGCGACCTCGCCGAGCGCCTCGGGCTGAAGCCGCGCGACGCGTTTCAGCCGATTCGTCTGGCTGTCACCGGGTCGTCGGTCTCGCCCGGCCTCTTCGAGAGCCTCGAGCTGCTCGGTCGAGAAGAATCACTTGCGCGTCTCGCCCACTCCGGCAGCGGCCGGGGGGGCGCCAGCGGGTCGAGCGCGCGCTGAAAGGTCCGCCAGGCCGTTCGGCGGAACTGCGGAGTCGGTCGTGGGAGCAGTTCGATCGTTTTGGGGGGATCCGGGCGCATCGGCCGCTTTTCCAACTTCTAAGTTGGAAACGGATCGCGTGTGCAAGGGGTTACGGCTTTGGGCGGTGCACGAGCAAACCGCCTGCAAAGAGCGCCAACCCGGCGCCCCACAGCGGCCAGAGCTCGAATGTCGCGCCGGCGGCGAAAGCGGCGGCACCGAGCAATGCGAGCACCGTCGCGGCGAGGGCCGCGTACGGAAACGGGGGCTGCTTGCGCTTCGTCCCGGCCCGTTCGGCCGCCAATGGAGGCGGCAGCGTGAGCCGAAGGCGGGCGAGCCGGACACGGAAGAGCGCGCCGCGCCATTCCGGCACGAGAGGCTCCGCGGCGAGCGTCCCGGCCACCTCGACCGCCTCGGCAACCTCTGCGGTCACGTCGCGCGCCTCGGCGAGCGCGGTGGCGAGCTCCTCGTGCTCCGGGCGATCCGAGACAGCCAGCTCCGCCGCGGAGTGGAGCCGGTAGCGCGCCTCGGCGAGCACAGGGAGAGCGTCCTCGTCGAGCAGCTCGTCCGGGTCCGCCGCGATCCGTTCGAGCTCCGAAAGCGATCGCGACAGCCGCTTCCAGAGCCCTGCGAGCTCGGCGCTCGAGACACCCGGCGGCACGGGCCGATCTTAACGCTAGAGTGGCCCGCCGTAGATGGTGGGCCAGGCGCGCACTGTCCTCGTGGTCGACGACGACGAGGGGCTGCGGATGCTCTGCCGGGTGAATCTCGAGCTCGAGGGCTACCGCGTGCTCGAGGCGCCGACGGTCGACTCCGCGGCCGAGGCGCTGGACGAGCAGCGGGTCGACGTCGTCCTGCTCGACGTCCACGTCGGCGCGAACGACGGTCTTTCCCTGCTCGAGCAGATCCGCCGAGTCCGGCCGGCTGCCGGCGTAGCCCTCTTCACCGGGACCTCCGACGTGACTCCGGAGCAGCGCGCCTCCGTCGAGGAGGTCCTGCCGAAGCCGTTCTCGCTCGAGCAGCTGAGCCAGACGGTCCGCCGTCTCGCTCTGCACGGACGATAGATTTTCGTCGATGAGCGTTGCAGCCGTCCTGACCCCCGCGGAGTACGAGTCGAAACTCAGGCGCTACCTGTTCGAGCGGTCGGAGGAGGGACGCGCGGTGCGCGTGGGGGAGAAGGAGGTGTCCGAGCGTGCCGCGATCGTCGCGCGCTACTCCGACCTCTTCAGCCGTGAGCAGCTCGAGTCGCTCAAGAGCGCCGAGGGTGGCGCGGGCCACGGGGATGACCGCGAGCGCCTCTACCGCCTCCGCAAGACTTGCGAGGCGGGCTTGATCACGGCTGAGCTCGCCGAGCGGGAGGACGCGCTCGAGAACGCGGTCCTCGCCGCCCGGGTCGAATTCCAGGGCGAAGAGCTGCCGCTGCGCGCCGCGCAGGCGAAGGTCGCCGTGCTGCCGGAGTACCGCGAGCGGGAGGAGCTCGGCGAGCTCAGCGCCGACCGCTCCGCCGAGTTCAACGACGACCGACTGGCCGTTCTCCGGGCCGGAGAGGAGCTCGAGGCGGAGATCACGGGCGAATCGGATCCCGTCGCCCGGATCGAGGAGGAAAAGGGAATCTCGCTGCGCGACCTCGAGGCAGCACTCGCTCGGGCGAGCGAGCGGGCGGAGGAGGCTTACGTTGTCCTCCGCGAACGCTGGTTCGAGCGACTGCTCGGGCCGGAGCGCCCGGAGCTGCCCTCGTCCTACCACGTCAGCTACCTGCGGCGGCTCTCACCGCTCGCGACGACGTACACGAAGGAACGCGCCGTCGAGGTCTGCATGGACACCCTGGTGCGGCTTGGCTTCGACCTCGAGGCGGATCCGAACATCCGGCTCGATCTCGAGGACCGGCCGCAGAAATCGCCGCGCGCCTGCGTGATCCCGTCCGACCCGCCGTCGGTCGTCCACCTGATCACGCGCGCGCAGGGTGGCCTCCACGACTACCAGGCGTTCCTGCACGAGGCTGGCCACGCGCTCCACTACGCCGGCGTCGACCCGAGCCTGCCGTACACGTTCCGGAACATCTCGCGCGACCACGCGCTGACCGAGATCTACTCGTACATCGTCGAGGCGATCTCGCGGGAAACCGCCTGGCACGAGCGGTACTTCGGCCTCTCTGAGGAGCAGGCGCACGAGAACGCGGAGGCAACGCTCTTCCTCGAGGCGCTGCTCTTCCGCCGCTACGTGGCCAAGTTTCAGTTCGAGCTCGACTTCTGGTCGCGCTTCGCCGATGACGGCGGCGCCCCTGATGGGTACGCCGAACGGCTGACGGCTGCAACGGGCTTGTCCTATCGGGAGGACGCGTATCTCGCGGACATGGATGCCGGCTTCTACTCCGCCGACTATCTGCGCGCGTGGATCCGCGCCGCGCAGCTGCGTGCCTACCTCGAGCGCGAGGTGGGCGAGGACTGGTGGGATAGACGCGAGACCGGCGACATCCTCCGCTCCCTCTTCAGCGAGGGAACGCGTCCGTCGAGCGAGGAGGTGGCGGCCCGGCTCGGCTTCGAGCCGCTCGACACCTCACCGCTGCTCGCCGAGCTCGGCGGCTAGCGGCTCTGCGCTCGAGCATGCTCGGGCGCCGGAACCTCGGCGGTCTCGGCCGCCTCGGCGCCCGGAAACCGGGACGCTGCAGCGCCCGCCAGCTCGGCGAGCCCGGTTGCCAGCGCCTGAACGTCGTCGATCAGCTCGCGACGTCCTTTCTCGACGGCGTCAGCAGCGTCGTGAAGCTCGCGCAACCGTGCCTCTTCCTCGTCCCGCAGCGCCGCGAGCTCTTCCTGTAGCTGCCGCCTCCGCTCCTCCGACTCGGCACGCGAACGAGTCATGGTCTTCTCGGCCTCGGCCTTAGCATGAGCGAGGAGACGGTCAGCTTCGGCCTTCGCCTCGTTGAGGAGCCGCTCCGCCTCCGTACTGGCGTCGACGACGAGCTCCGCCGCCTCGGCCTTTGCGCGCGCGGTGTCGTCTTCCGCCTCCTGGCGCGCGGTGCCGATGATCTCTTCCGCGGTTTCCCGCGCCCTCTGGAGAAGCCCGCTGACCTGCTGCCCCGCCTGCTCGAGGGCGTGCCTGACAGCCGCCCGTGGAGACGAGCTCACCTGAAGCTCGGCGATCACGCGATTGACGCGATTGATGTACGCGTCGACGGCGCGGCGATCGTAGCCGCGAACCGAGATCGGGAACGACACGTTGCGGATGTCCGGGGGCACGTAATCCCGAGGCTCGCCGAAGCTGAGCCCTTGCTCCGGCCCGCCGGCTGACGGCTGCTCAGCGGCCATGGTGGGAGTATGACCAATACCAGCGCGCGAGGGAACAGAAAACCCCCGCATTTGGGACTTAGCAACCGCTCGGCGCGGAACCCCAGCACAGGGTGCAGCTCGCGAAACCGCAGGCCCGAAGGCGGAGCTGGGGAACTCCATGATCATCGTGCTCTGAGAAAGGCCCGTCGCCGGGCCTTCGAAGGCGCATACGGGATTCGAACCCGTGCCGCCGCCGTGAGAGGGCGGTGTCCTAGGCCACTAGACGAATGCGCCCCGCGGGCGCTTAGTGTAGCCGCGACCTAGACGACGCGGTCGCCGATCACCCGGCGCACCTCGTCGAGCGAGGTGACGCCCTCGCGGCAGATCCGCAGGCCGTCCTCGCGCATCGTCGTCATCCCCTGTTCGACGGCGGCTTCGGAGATCTCCTCCGTCGTAGCCTCGATCAGCGTCCGCACGCGCCCGAGCACGGGCAGGAGCTCGTAGACCGCGACGCGACCCCTGTAGCCGGTGCCCGAGCACTGGAGGCAGCCGATTGCGCGCCAGAGAGGCTCCGGCGCTCCGGTCCAACCGGCCGCCGCGAGCTCCTCCTCGCCGGGCTCGTGCTGCTCGCGGCAGTGGAGGCAGAGCCGGCGCGCGAGCCGCTGGGCGACGATGCAGTTGACCGAGGTCGCGAGCAGCCGCGGCTCGATCCCCACGTCCTTCAGGCGGGCAACCGCGCTGGCCGCGTCGTTCGTGTGTAGCGTCGTCAGCACGAGGTGGCCGGTCATCGCGGCCTGCACGGCGATCGCTGCGGTCTCCTCGTCCCGGATCTCGCCAATGAGGAGGACGTCCGGGTCCGAGCGGAGGATCGTCCGGAGGCCGCGCGCGAAGTTGAGCCCGATCTTCGAGTAGACCTCGACCTGGTTCACGCCCGGAAGCTGGTACTCGACCGGGTCCTCGATCGTCGTGATCGCGCGTCCCTCCTCGTTCAGGAGGTCGAGGGCGGCGTAGAGCGTGGTCGTCTTGCCGCTGCCGGTCGGGCCGGTCGTGATCACGGCGCCATAGGGCTGCCGGATCGCGCGCAGGAACGTCGCCTCGCTGGCGGGGCTCATCCCGAGCTCGGGCAGGGCGAGCTTGACTGCGCGGTGAAGGATCCTGAGGACGAGGTGCTCACCGTGCTTCGTCGGCACGACGGCCACTCGGACGTCGACCGGATGCTCCCCGTGGCGGATCGAGAAGCTGCCGTCCTGCGTGAGTCGCTTCTCGGCGATGTCGAGCCCGCCCATCACCTTCAGCCGCCCGACGACGGCGGGCTCCATCGGTTTGGGAATCTCCGCCATGCGCCGAAGAACACCGTCGATGCGGGCGCGGACGAGCGTCTCGGCGGGCTGCGGATCGAAGTGGACGTCCGAGGCCCCCTCGGCGATCGCGCGCGAGAGGATCGAGTTGACGAGCTCGATCGTCGGCGCGGAGTCGCCCGAGCGCTCGAGAACGTCTTCGAGCCGCCCGTGCTCAGCCTCCTCGTCCCCGGCGTGTACGACCTCGATGTACACGCGGTACGTGCGCTCGATCGTCCCTTCGAGCGCGGAGGCGTCTGCGACGGCGAGCTTGACGTTCATCCCGAGGGCCAGCCGGAGGTCGTCGGCGGTGTGGAGATTCATCGGGTCGGCGACGGCGACTTGAACGAGCCCGTCCTCGAGGAATCGCACCGGCAGCGCCTGCGCCCGCCGCGCAAATTGCTCGGTCAGCAGGCTCGCCGCGTCGGGGTCGACCTCCACGTGTGCGAGGTCGACGAACTCGAGCCCGAACTGCTCTGCCAGTGCCTGGGCGACCGCCCGGGTCGAGACGGCGTCGCGTGCGACCAGGATCTCACCGATCCGGAGACCGCTTCCCGGTTGTTCGGCAAGCGCCTCCTCGACCTGCTCGAGCGAGGCGTGGCCGGACCGAACAAGCAGCTCGCCGAGCCGCCGGTCCAGGTCCGCAGAAGGAAGGGGGAGCTCTGCGGCCTCCATCAGCTGCTCTATCGGCTCGCAGCCACGCTTGCGTGAGGGCGTTGAGCGCCGGGCAGAACGCCAGTACGCTGAGAGCGCGGGGGATGTCGAACGTGCTCACGACCTATCGATCTGCGCTGCGAGGGCATGCGGTACCGCGTCTCGCCCTCGGCGAGGGCGCGCTTGCGGCGATCGGCGGATTCGGGGCAGTGGCCGCAGTCGCCGCGGCGGCGGGCGGCTACTTCCAGACGTCCTGGGGATGGAGCACGCTCGCGTTCGCGTGGGCGGCGGCGCTCGCGCTCGTCCTCCAGGCACGCAGCGAGCTCGGGCTCGGCGACGGCTTGCTGCTCGGCGCGATCGTGCTCCTCGCCGGCTGGACGTGGCTCTCGACGACGTGGTCGACGGTCGCGCCCGACTCGTACCTCGAGGGTGAGCACGTGCTCGTCTACGTGACCGGTGTCGCGGCCGCGCTGCTCGTGGTGCGGCAACGTGCGGTACCGCAGCTGCTGGGCGGGATGCTTGGCGGGATCGCGTTGATCTCGGCCTATGGGCTGGCGACCCGTCTCGTCCCCGACAGACTGGGCCAGTTCGACCCGGTCGCCGGCTACCGGCTCGAGAGCCCGCTCGGCTACTGGAACGCGCTCGGGATCTTCGCCGTCATGGGCGCACTGCTCGCGCTTGGCTTCGCCGCGCGGGGGCAGACGCTGATTGTCCGGGCCGCCGCGGGGGCTTCGCTGGCCGTCCTCATGCCGACGCTGTACTTCACCTTCAGCCGCGGTTCGTGGGTGGCGCTCGCGCTGGGGCTTGCGGCCGCGCTGGCCCTCGATCCGCGCCGCCTCCAGCTGGCGGCGACCACCCTCACGGTCGGAGCGGCGCCGGCGGCCGCCGTGCTCATCGCGTCACGCTTCGAGGCGCTGACCCACAAGACTGCTGCGCTCGGCGCGGCCGCCCACGACGGCCATCGCCTGGCTCTCGTCGTCCTCCTTGCAGCGGTCGTCGCGGCTGGGGTGGCGGTCGCGTCGGGGATCGTCGAGCGCCGCGTCCCGGTTCCGCGAGCGCTTCGGATTGCCTGGGCGTCCCTGCTTGTCCTCATGGTCGCGGCCGCCCTCGGCGGCGCGTTCGCGCGCTACGGCAGCCCGCCGACGATCGCCCGCCACGCGTGGCACTCGTTCTCGGGGAGCCCGAACGAGGGCACGAACTTGAACGCGCGCCTCTTCAGCCTGTCAGGCAACGGCCGCGGGCAGCTGTGGACGGCGGCGTGGCACGACTCGCGCGCACACCCGTGGCTCGGATCGGGCGCCGGGAGCTACGAGCAGTGGTGGCTAAAGCACCGGAGGATCGACCTCGACGTTCGCGATGCGCACTCCCTGTACATGGAGACGCTCGCCGAGCTTGGTCCGGTCGGGCTCGCGCTGCTTGTGCTCGCGCTCGTCGTCCCGCTGGTTGCCGCCGTTCGCGCTCGGCGCCACCGGCTCGTGCCGCTCGCGCTGAGCGCCTACGTCGCGTACCTCTTCCATGCCGCGGTCGACTGGGACTGGGAGATGACGGCCGTGACGCTGACGGCTCTTCTCTGCGGCGTCGCGCTCGTCGCCGCGGCACGATCGCGCGAGGCGAGATCGATTCACCGGCTAGTCCGGAGCGGAGCGGTTGCTGCAGCTGTGGCCGTTGCCGCGCTCGCCTTCGTCGGGCTGATCGGGAACATAGCGCTCGCGCGAAGCGCGCACGCCGCCGCGAAGGGCCAGTGGGCGCGGTCCGCGTCGCAGGCGCAAAGAGCGATAGCCTGGGCGCCCTGGTCCTCAGAGGCGTTGCGGCAGCTTGGGGAGGCACAGCTCGGGCTTGGGCAAAAGGCCGCTGCCCGTGCCACCTTCCGCCGCGCGCTCGCCAAGAACCCGCGGGATTCCAAGCTTTGGGTCGACCTTTCGCTCGCGACCGAGGGATCCGTGTCCGACGGGGCTTACGCGACCGCGATCCGGCTCGATCCTCGGGGGCTCGGGCGGTGAGCCGGCGGAGCAGAGAATCGTCGCCTGCTCTGGCTGTTCGAGCACGCTGGGAGTAGTCTGAGGCGAGGGGGAAACTGTGCTTTCGAGGGATCCACTAGCCAATCCGGAGCCGTTGATCCGGCGTGTCTACTCGTACGTCGCGTACAGGCTGGGCGAGGGGCCGGAGGCAGAGGACGTGACGAGCGAGGTCTTCGAGCGCGCGCTCCGTTATCGGAAGAGCTTCGATCGGCGGAGGGGCGAGCCGGTCCAGTGGCTGCTGGGAATCGCGCGCAAGTGCGTCGACGGCGCGCTGGCGGCGCGGCCGCCGCTCGCAGCGCAGCCGCCGGAGCTCGAGGCCCCAGGCGATCTCGAGCAGGACTCGCTCCTCCGCCTCGAGCTCCGTGAAGCCTTTGCGGAGCTGAGCGAGCACGATCGAGAGCTGCTCGCCTTTCGCTACGGCGCCGATCTCACGTCTCGTCAGATCGCGGAACTGCTCGGCCAGCGGACGAACACGGTCGAGGTCGGGCTCCACCGCGCACTCGAGCGGCTGCGCCGGCGGCTTGAGCGCGAGGAACCGTCGTCCGAAGCCGCGGAACCCCTCGGCGAGGGTGTAAGGGTCTGAGCTTTGCCCCGGTATATGGGGTACGAGCAATGCAAACGAGGGGAGTGTTGTGACGAGCTTCTGGAGTCGCCGGCGCAGGTCGTTCGACTTGGAAGGCGAGTTGAGGACTGGTCGGCCCGAGCCGCGGGACGAGTTCGTGGCCTCGGTCGCGAGTCGCGTGCGGGGCGAGCGGCGCGTCTTCCGGAGCGCCCGGGTCGCGGCCGCCGTTGCGCTGACGATCGCGATGCTCGCGGCGCTTGCTCCGGTGGGCGCGTTCGGCTTTGCGGCCTCGGCGGTCTCGGACGTGGCGAAGACCGCGAGCCGGATCGCAGGCCCGGTCTCGCACCACCGCGTGGTCGTCAAGAACTCGCCGGCACAGAGTCAGTACAAGAAGAAGTGCCAGAAGGGCACGAAGCCCAAGGGCAAGAAGTGCATCAAGGTCAAGAAGGCGCGCGCCAAGGTCAAGAAGCGCGGCCCGCGCTTCACCGGCTAGACCGAAACCAGCAGAACAAGGATGCGGGTAGGGCGGCGCCCAGGCTGCCCTATCCGCGTCTGACTGCAACTGTTGTCATGGCGCTCTGCGCCGCCTTCGCGGCTGCGCCGGCGGCGGCGAGCTCCCGCGCTCCCGAGCTGAAGCTCGCCTGGCTCGCGCCGAGCCCGCGGGACGGCAAGACTCTCGTCGTCTCCGTCGGCGCGCCGCTCACTGTGCGCTACGCCGCAGAGGGAACTGCCGCGGTCACGGCTCGCGGCCTGCCGCTCGGAGCGTCGCTCGAGACAACTGCGGCCGGCGCCGTTCTCACCTGGACGCCGACGGAGGCAAGTCTGGGCTCGCACGCGATCGTCTTCGCGGCGCGGCGCCCCGGCACGGTCGTCTACACGCACCCGCGCACGCTCTTCGTCCAGGTCGTCCCCGGGGCGCCACAGGGAACGCTCCAACCGACCCTGCTCAGCTCGCCGGGGCTCTCCCGCTGGGCGTACTTGCTCCGGCCTGCGGTCGCGCGGGCGCAACCGTCGCTGTCCGCGCGCGTCGTCACGCGTCTATCGACCTGGACCTCGGACAACACGCTGAACCTCGTGCTCCTGCTCGCGAGCGCGCGTGACGCCCAGGGTCGGATCTGGTATCGCGTCCGGCTGCCGATCCTGCCGAACAACTCCACCGGCTGGATCCTCTGGGGCGCGGTCAGCGACCCAAACGCCGTGCGAACGTACCTCATCGTCGACCGGCAACTGCTCGTCGCGACGCTCTATCGCAACGGCTCCCCCGTCTTCCACACTCGGATCGGCGCGGGCAGGCCGTACTGGCCGACGCCGGTCGGCGACTTCTACGTCCGGGATGTGCTGACGAACTTCGGCGATCCGTTCTACGGGCCGGTCGCGTTCGGGACGAGCGCCCGGTCGTCGGTGCTGACGGACTGGCCCGGCGGAGGCGTCGTCGGGATCCACGGCACGAACCAGCCCTGGCTGCTGCCGGGGCATGTTTCCCACGGGTGCATCCGGATGCGGAACCTCGCGGTCAAGCGCCTGCTCGGCCTGATGCCGCTCGGCACACCGCTCGCGATCAGGTAAACGACCTTTTCCGTGGCTTTTTCGCCGGTTTCTGCGTTTACCGGGTGGTATCCGTTTGAATTTGTATACTGCTGCCCCCGTGGGGAGGCGGAACATAGTTTGCGCGCCGTTACGGACCGTCCTCTGGCTCGCACTTGGCGCTACCGCGTTTACGCCGGGGGCCGGCCAGGCCGACGCGCCGGCCGTGGCCTGGCAGGCGCCGAGCCCCGCCGCCGGGTCGGTCGTGTCCGCGCAGGCGGGCTCGAAGCTGACCGTGACGCTCAGCGCCGCTGAGCCCGCCGTGCCGACCGCGGTCCTCCGGATCAAGACGACGACGAGGTTGCCGGAGGGCGCGAGGCTGACGGTCAAACGTGGCAACCCGGCCGGCGCCGTCCTTACGTGGCAGTTGCGTGGCGCTCAGATCGGCGACAACACGCTCTCGTTCGCGGCGCTCGACAACGCCGCCGCGCCGGTCTCGGCGCCGGCGCTCACCTTCACGGTCCGGATCGCCCCCGGCTACCGGCGGTTGAGCGGCGTGGAGAATCTCTCGCGGTGGGCGTACGTGGTCCGGCCGGCGACCGTGCGCACAGGACCGAGCCGGTCGGCTGCGGCGGTCGGTCGCCTCGGCCTGTGGACGCCTGAGAACTATCCGAACCTCGCCCTGACCCTCGACGAGCGGACAGATCACAGCGGCGCCTGGGTTCACATCCGCCTGCCGATCCTGCCGAACAGCCGCACCGGCTGGGTCAAGCGCGGCGCGCTCGGCCGCTACCACTCGGTCTCGACGCACCTCATAGTCAACCGCGAGACGACGACCGCGACGCTCTACAGGAACGGCGTTGCGATTCTCAGGATCCCGGTCGGCGTTGGACAGCGGCAGTGGCCAACGCCGCGGGGCGAGTTCTACATCCGCGAAAAGCTGACGGGCTTCAGCGATCCGGCCTACGGCCCGCTCGCGTTCGGTACGAGCGCCCGCTCCTCCGTGTTGACCGACTGGCCGGGCGGCGGGTTCATTGGCATCCACGGGACCGACGCGCCCAGCTTGATCCCGGGGCACATCTCCCACGGTTGCATCCGGCTTCGCAACGCCGCGATTACGCACCTCGGCCGGCTGCTGCCGATCGGGACGCCGCTGACGGTTCTTTAGAGAATCCGGCTCAGCGTCAGAAACGTCGACGCCGCCGGGTGGACGACGCGGTAGCCGGGGTCGGCGAAGAGCAACCCGCCGGTGAGACGGTGCCACCAGCCGCCGGCGTGTGTCGACCAGGCGACGTTCTCGAACCGATAGGCGAGTGGGTTACACGCGTGGACGTCGCCGTTCCAGCTCTCTGCGGTGACGACCGGCTCCCAGGCGCCGTGGCTGCGCACGAGGTGGACGGCGCGCGTGATCGGCCTGCCGTCGACCCATACCCGCCACCAGTTCCGGTGATGCTCCATCTCGAGCACAGCGATCCGGTGGCGCCGGCCGGGCTCGACCTGCCGGAACTCGACGTAGCGGTACGGCGCCTGCGGCGAGACGATCTCGTAGTAGAGCCAGTTGTACTTGTAGCCGGCTTCGGCGCCCATCCCAGCCTGGATCCACTCGTCCCGGCCGTTCGGGCCGCCGCCCGCCCAGCCGACGCCGACCCATGCGGCGACGTGGCCCGCTGAGACGTTCGGCGGCGCGAGCGCGGTCAGCGTCGCGGCGACTCCGTGCGACTTGTGGACGCCCTGGAGCCCCGCGTAGGAGTACTGGCTCGAGCCGCAGCTTCCGGCCTTCCCCCAGGCGGGCGCGGCGAAGACAAATGCGACGGCGAGCGCTCCGAGGACCGCTCTCGGCAAGCGTGGTGACAAGGGGAATCTCCGGTCGAGGTGGCGCGGACGTTCTGCGCGCCACGGGTGATCGGCCGGTGGCTGCGGGCAGCCGATCCCTCGAACGAGGTACTACAAGCACAAAAGCCCCGCATTTGCGGGGCTTTTTCAGAGGCTGCGGGGCTAGGATTCGAACCTAGACTACTCGGTCCAGAGCCGAGCGTCCTACCATTAGACGACCCCGCATCAGGGCCGGGGAAGTGTAGCGGCGGCGCTAGGTTTCTAGCCGGTAGCTCGGAAGCAGGAGCTTCTCGGCCTCGCCCTCGATGTGCGCGATCACGTCGACGTACGGCTCGAGCCCCGAGCCGCGCAGCTTTGCGCGCAGGAGCTCGTCGACCTGGTAGATGCCGGACGAGTTGTTCATCCGCACCTCGATTGCGATCGGCCGCTCCTCGCCGTCCGTGATCACGACGTCCTCGATCGCGGCGGCGGAGAGCGAGTGGATCGAGATGCGCCCCCGCTCGAACGGGATCCGCGAGCGGCCCTCGGCCATGTCGAGCGCGTCGGCGACGCGGACCACACCGGCCTCGAGCGTCAGCGGCCTGCCGTCCTCGCGGTGGCTCGTGATCGCGTGCAGCACCTCGGAGGCCACAACGGTCAGCTCCGGCTCCTCGTAGAGCCCGGCGAGGAGCTCGCGCTGCTTCGGCTCGGCCAGGAAGAGGCTCCAGTCCTCGTGCCCGTCGCGGTGGACCGCCATGCCGATGCAGTGCAGGAGCGCGCCGAGCGTCACGACGACCTCCGCGTCCTCCCGCTCCATCCCGTAGTCGGTCACCATCGCCGGCTCGACACCGTGCTTGGTCAGCTGCCGCAGCAGCTTGAGCGCGATGTTCGCGACGATCTGGATGTGGACCCACGAGTGGTCGTTGATCTGCATCCGCGCGACGGCGTTGACGTTGGAGACGTGCCACCACGCCTTCAGCTGCTTGTCGGCGTTGACCCGCTCGACGAGAGTGCGCAGCTTGCGGTTGCCGCGAGCGGGCACGTTGATCCGCATCCGCTCGACCGCCTGCGCCGGCGTCAGACGGGTCTCGCGCTCGGCCTCCGGCGGGATCGGCTGCTCGATCCGCTCTTCGGTCTCGGGATCGAGCGGCGTCACGCGACCTCTGCCGCCCAGTCTCCGTACAGCGACGTGTAGAGACCTCGCCGGCGCATCAGCTCGTCGTGGGTTCCTTGTTCGACCAGCTGGCCCTGCTCGAGCACGACGATCAGGTCGGCGTTGCGAATCGTCGAGAGCCGGTGTGCGATCACGAAGGCGGTCCGGCCGGCGAGCAGCGTACGTAGGGCGCTCTCGATCTTCCGCTCGGTGCCGATGTCGACCGACGAGGTCGCCTCGTCGAGGATGAGGATCCGTGGGTCGGCGAGCAGCGCTCGGGCGAGCGCGACGAGCTGTCGCTGGCCCAGCGACAGGCGGGTGCCGCGCTCCTGCAGCTGCGTCTCGTAGCCGTCCTCGAGCCGAAGGATGAACTCGTGCGCTCCGACCGCCTGCGCCGCGCGCA
>JBARRS010000085.1:0-8287 GCA_049644345.1 Gaiellaceae bacterium | reverse complement strand
CGGGAGCACAGCGTTCGTGCGAACCGATCGAGCCGCATCCCTCGGGCGGGGGATTTGCCGTCAGCGCAGGGCTCGCCGCGCCAGGTCGGCGAGCCAGAGCGCGAGTCCGAGCGCGGTCACGGCGACGACCCAGGCCCTGCCTCCCGACAAGGCAGAGAGGACGCCGATCACCCCAAGCCCGAGCGCGAGGGCTGTGAAGAGGAGCCCGAGAGCACGGCGCTGCATGGGCCGAGGCTACACTCGTGCTCCAACCCAGGGGCGTAGCTCAATTGGCAGAGCACCGGTCTCCAAAACCGGGGGTTGCAGGTTCGAGTCCTGCCGCCCCTGTAGACAAACCCCGCTCAGGCGGGGTTTTCGTCTTAGCACCCGCGACGCAGCGGACTTAGGCTTGGTCGCGGGCGAGCGCGATCAGGCGTCCGAGCACGCGCTCGCCGTCCGCGCGGAGGCCGTCGTGCTCGTACTCGTTCGTGATCCACGGTCGCAGGCCGCGGATCGCTGCCCCGGTCTGCTCGGAGAACTGTCTCGGCACGTACATGTCGTCGGCATAGATGACCGCCGCGGCCGGCACTTCATTTGCGCGCAGCCGTTCAGGCTCATAGAGCGGCGGCCACGGCTCCTCGGCCAGGATCCGCGCCGCGTCGGCGAGCGGGCGCAGCGCGCCGTAGTCCTCGAACATCCAGGAGAAGACGTGCTCACCGGTCAGCTCGAGGTCGTCGGGGAGCAGCCGCTCGGCTGACCACTGCGTCGCGAAACCGTTCGCCCAGCAGGCCTCGTGGAGGATCGCGTAGAGCGGGTTGCGCGCGAACGGGTACGCCGCCTCGACGTCGCGCAGGAACGCCGGCGAGTCGAACGGCAATTCGAGCAGGTGGTGGAGCCGCTCGAAGCCGTCGCTCATCCCGAGCACGTGTCCGAGCTGGCGGACACGGCGAGGCGTGAGCCGGTCGCCGGACGGGAGTATCGGCTCGGCCTCCTCGAGCGCGCGCAACCGCTCTCGGTCCTCCGGATAACGGTCGAAGTAGGCGCTCCCCTTCCGGCGCGTCAGCTCGTAGGTGGCCCGGTAGACGTCATCGATGTGCACGTCGAGCGGGGCCAGTCCGCCCGTGACGAACGCCTCGCGTAGCCCTTGGGGGTGGAACGACAGGTAGGTGCAGACGCACAAGCCGCCGAAGCTCTGGCCGAGTACAGACCATTGCTCAACCGCAAGCTGGCGCCGGATCGCCTCCGCGTCCGCGACGATCGCGTCAGCCCGGAAGTGCCGCAGATAGCCAGCCTGGTCCTCGGGGGAGCCGGGCAGCACTCCGACCGGCGTGGAGCGGCCGGTTCCGCGCTGGTCGAGCATCAGCACCCGGTAGTCCTCCAGCGCTCGCTTCAGCCACGTCGGGTCGTCCCGCTTGAGCGGCCGCGCCGCCTCGTGCCCAGGGCCGCCCTGGAAGAAGACCAGATACGGCCTCTCGAGCCCGTCCGGCGCGGCAACCTCACGCGCGAAAACCGCCAGCTTCGCCCCGTCCGGCCGGGCATGGTCGAGCGGCACCTCGAACTCATGCTCGATGAGAACCAAACCGGGCGCCCGGTACTTGCGGCTCACGCCGCCGGACTGTACTTCCAAGGACGGGTTCGAGTCCTGCCGCCCCTAACGGCTGAGGTGCGACGAAGCGATCTGTACAGGTACGCCGCAAGCCGAGCAGAAACGAGCGGTATCGACCAGCTCAGCTCCGCACGCGTGGCAAAAGCCTCCCGCGGGGCCGCCCGCTGAGGTCACGGGTTCAGCCGGCGGACCGACCATGCGATCGCCGTTGTCGTCGGAGCCAGAGCCACTGATCGAGTCCTTGAACTCACGGAAGCCATGCCCGAGTGAACGGCCGATCTCTGGCAGCCGTTTCGGTCCGAACAGAAGCAGGACGACGATCCCCAACAGGATTAGCTCGCCGGGCCCAATGAAACCGGGCACGTTCGGAAAGTAGCAGGCCGCGAGTGAAGGCGAGAAGCCCGTCCGGTTTCGTGGGTAGGCTGCGGCGGCCGTGGGTGAGCGCCGCGCAGTCCGCTTGGTGCGAGTGGCGTTCCTGGCGGCTGTTGCGACGCCTGCCGTGACGCTCCTGGCCGGCTGCGGTGGCCATCACGGCTCGAGCGCGAGAGCGTCGCCGGTTGCGCGTGAGCACGCGCTTGTCATCGAGACCCTCGACGGGGACACCGGCCAAGGGGTGCACGGCGCTGCTGTCCGGATCGGCAACCGGCAGGATCACACCGACCGAAAGGGTGCGCTCGTCGTCGACGGCGCCGGTGGCGCGTTGAGCGTCAGCGTCTCGGCGCCCCGCTACAGCAGCAGAACGCTGCGGCTGTCATCGCAGCATGGCCGCCGCTGATCGTTCGCCTGTACCGACCGGCTCTCCAGTGGCTTATGTTCGGCGTCAATGCCGCACGGACGCAGGTGCAGCCGAGCATTCGCCTCCGGCCACCGTTTCGGACCGTGTGGAACCGCGGGCTCAGCTCGATGATCGAGTACGCCGCCGTCGTCTCCGACGGAGTCGCCTACGTGACGACGCTGAACGGCACCCTCTGGGCGCTCTCGATGGACGACGGCAGCGTGCTGTGGCGCTTCGACCTGCATACGGACCAGCAGGATTCGTCGCCGACGATCGTCGGCAACCAGCTCGTCGTCCACAGCAAGAACGGAACTGTCTACCTCCTCGACCGGTGGAACGGCAGGGAGATCTGGCACTACAGGATCGGCTCCGAGGTCGAGTCGACGCCGCTGATCGCGAACGGCATCGACTACTTCGGAAGCTGGGGCGGAAACATCTATGCGCTCGACCTTCGCCGCCACCGTCTCCGTTGGGTCTACCGCGACGGCTCGAAGATCACGGCAAGCGCCGCACTTGTCGGCAGCACCCTGTACATCGGCGACTACAGAGGCCACCTTCTCGCGCTCGCGGCCGCAAGTGGGCGCTTGCTCTGGAGCGGTTCGGTGAACGGCCGCATCTACGGGGCGGCTGCGGTCGGCGACGGCCGGATCTTCGTTCCCTCTTCCGACGGCCGCTCGCTGACCGCCTTCACGACGGCCGGAAGGCGGCTCTGGACGATCCTGACCGGCGCATACGTCTACTCGGCGCCTGCGCTTTGGCGTGGTCGAGTCTTCTTCGGCTCGTACAACGGTCTCTTCTACTGTGTCTCCGCTCGGTCCGGATCGATCCAGTGGCAGGTCCAGACGGGAGGCGCGATCTCCGGCGCCCCCGTGGTCGTCGACGGCGTTGCCTACACCGGCAATTTCGCCCACCGGATCTTCGGCGTCGATGCCGAGTCCGGCCATGTGCTCCTCCGCTTCCGTGCGGGGGATTACGTACCGGTCTCGGGCAACGGCGGCCGCCTGCTCCTGCACGGCTACTCACGGATCTACGCCGTCGAGCCGTCGTTGAAGCGCTAGGGGACAGACAGGGTGCGTGTCTGCGCCGCGTGCCAGTCGAGCTTCATCGCCTCGAACCTCGCGGCCGCGTCTGCGATCAACTGCTCGTCCTTGCGCACGACTCCGAGGGCTCGGAGCGCGAACGGCTCGAAGTAGGTGTTCGGCCCGAGCAGCGGCGTCGCCTCGGCCTCGACCTGGTCTCGCTTTCCGAGCGCTGCAAGGCCGTCCAGCCTCGCCGTCCGAGCGGCAACGCCGAGCCACCCCCAGCGACCGACTTTGGGATCCGGCAGCACTGCCTCGAGGGTTTCGAGGTCACCCCTGAGCAGAGCGAGCCTCGCGCGAGGGGGGTCGAGAACGACCGGGTAGCCGGTCATTCCCAGCGCTTCGGCTGCCTGCTCGAGTTGCGCCGCCCGCTCCTCGTCTCCCAGGTAGGCCCGGGCAAGGGCGCAGAGGAGCAGCGACCGGGGGTTGCGAACGCACGGCGTGGCGAGGTTCGCCTCCACGTCCTCCTCGACCCGCGGCTCGAGCTCGATCACCCGCTGCCATGACCCGGCCAGCTCCTCGACCTCGAGCACGATCGCGACGCCGTGCAGCCTGTGATGCGGCGTCAGCCGCCGCAGCGTCTCGTCGTACCGCGCGGCGAGACGGCGAGCTTCGCGAAAGCGCCCGAGGGCAACGCTTGCGGGAACCGGAGCGAAGTGGATCTCCGCAACCGTGTCCGGGTCGTTGATCTCGGGGAGCATCTCTGCCGGTCGCTGCGCCCAGCTGAGTGCGTCGTCGTACCGCGCTCGCGCGAGAGCGGTCGTCGCCCGCGCCAGCCAGGCGTGGGCCCGCAACTCTGCATCGCCGAGACGTTCGGCGAGAGCGCTCGCCTCGGCTGCCTGATCCACCGAGCGCCACCCCGACCAAAGGACGTTCGCGAGCAGCGCTTTCACCCGAGCGGCGCTGTCGTGGTCGGCAAGCTCGAGCGCGCTGTCGATCCACCCTTGAACGAGCTCTCGATCAGGACTCGTCTTCCACATGCCGGCCCGCATCACCGTCTGAAACGCCAGCTCCGCGTAGGAGTCGGCGCGTGCCGACTGGGTCTCCGCAAGCGCAAGCGACTTGTGCATCGCCTCCCAAAACGCATCGCCGTCGTATTTCAGCGCGTTCGCGTGGCCGATCTCCCACCACAACCCCGCGTCATGGGCCCACTCAGGGTCGAGCTCGACGGCGCGGTGCAGGAGGGCGAGTCCGTCGTCGATCTCGTATCTGCTGAGGGCGAGCTCGGCGGCGCGCCGGAGCCAGCTGCGCGCCTTCTCCCGCAGACGCCGTACCTCCTCCTCTTGCCGTGGCCAGGCGAGCTCCACGTCCTCGGGCCGGACGGCGGCCGCGTAGTGGTGCGCAAGCAGCGAGGCATGCTCGTCGCGCCCCTCACCCGTCCGCTCCAGCCACTCGGCGAAGGCGGCGTGGAGCTGCGCGCGGCGCGCCCGCGGCAGGCTCTCGTACGCGATCTCACGGGTGAGCGCGTGCTTGATGGCGTACTCCCGGTCGCCGAGCAGCGAGGAGCCGGAGCGACGCCAGATGAAATCCCGCTCCTCGAGCACGCGCAGGTCCGGCTCGGCGCCCTGGACGAGCTCGTAGACCGGGCCGCTCCAGAAGATCCGTCCGATCACCGCCGCGGCCTGCAGGGCCGCCTTCTCGGGCGGCTCGAGCAGATCGATGCGTGCGGCGAGCACCGCCTGCACCGAATCCGGCAGGAGGAAGTCACGTGGAAGCTCGGCGGTGGCCCAGCTGCCATTCTCGCGCCGCAGCAGCCCACGGTCGATCAGGGTCGAGACGACTTCCTCGACGAAGAACGGGTTTCCCTCGGAATGCTGGACGACGACGTCCCGGACCTTCTCCGGCAACTCGGTCCGGAACAGCTCCCTGAGCATCTCCGTCGCTTCCTCGGGCGTCAGCGCCTCGAGGCGCAGCAGCTGAGCCGCGCTACGTCCGCCCCAGCCGGGTCGGCGGTCGAGCAGCTCGGGACGGCCGGTTGCGACGAGCACGATCGGCCCGCGGGCGTCGCGCACGAGGCGCTCGAGCAACTCGAGGAGCGGCTCTTCGCCCCAGTGGAGGTCCTCGATCAAGAGCACGGTCGGCGTCTCGGCCGCGAGCTCCTCGATGAAGTGGATCCAACCCTCGTGGAGGCGATCGCGCGCGGCGAGCGGATGTAGGTCGCCCACGACGTCGAGGCCGAGCGTCAGCGCAAGGATCTCGCGGCCTCGCAGCCGGTCGAGAACGGCCGTAGGCGAGTCGCTGTCGAGAATCCCCAGGTGCTCCTTGAGCACCTCTCCGAGGGGCCAGTACGTGATCCCATCGCCGTACGAGAGGCAACGCCCGGTGCGCCGGTGCGCCTGTGGCGCCTCCGACGCCAGCCATTCCCAGAGCTCGCGCACGAGCCGCGTCTTCCCGACTCCGGCCTCGCCGACCACGGTGACGAGGTGCGGCTCGCCATCCTCACACGCCGACCGAAAGGCTTCGCGCAGCGCGTCGAATTCGCGCCGGCGTCCGACGAACGCACGGCCGAGCCCACGGACGCCGCGCGGCCGCATCAGCGAGAGCGCGCGCACGACGCGGCGGCAGCGCACCCCGCCCGGCTTCCCTTTCGCCTCGACCGTCGTTGGCTCGCCGAACTCGAACGCCCCTTCGGCAGCGGCGACGGTTCGCTCGCCGACGAGGATCTCGCCGGCATCCGCGACTTGCTCGAGCCGTGCAGCGACGTTGACGGCGTCGCCGGTGACGAAGGAGCTGCCCGCGCGAGGACGCCCGACCACGACCTGGCCGGTGTTGACGCCGATGCGGAGAGCCAACCGGTCGCCGAAAAGCTCTTGCAATCGGCGCTGCATCGCGAGCGCAGCGTGCAGAGCCCGCTCGGCGTCGTCTTCGTGCGCGACCGGCGCTCCGAAGGCAGCCATCACTGCATCGCCGGCGAACTTCTCGACCGTGCCACCCGCGCGCTCGATCTCGTCCGTCATCGCGTCGTAGAAGCGGGAGAGAACCGCCCGCGTCTGTTCCGGATCCTCGGCGTCGGCGAGGGCCGTGGAACCGACCAGGTCCGCGAACAGGACCGTCACGAGCTTCCGTTCCTCCGCAAGGGGCGCCTCGACCGGCGCGCCGCAAGCGAGACAGAACCTCGCTCCTTCCGGTACCGCGGCCGCACAGGCCGCACACGTGCCCACCTCTCGGATTGTGAACGAGGGCGGGCTGGTCGTCACGCCATTCAGGGCCGTTCCCATGCTGCGGCCACCCGAGGGGGCATGGAAATGACCGCAGCGAAGCTCCCCTGACTAGCGAGTCGCCGAGGAGAGCGTAACGCAGTTGGCAGCGTTCGGGCAGCGGAGGCTCGACGCCTCGAGCCTGAGGGACGGCCCCACCCTCTCGAACACCACCCCCCTCGCTGGCGGAGCGGGCGGGCCGTCCCTGCTAGCGGCCCCGATTGCTCGCCACCGCCGGCCCGTTCATTACTGCACGTGCGCGGCCTCGCCGTCTCACCCAAAAGGGGGATCTGCGGCGGGCTACGCCCGCCGCAGATGAGGTCTCCTAGTAGCCGTACGGGCCACCGCTGGTCGGTGCAGGCTTCGTCGACGTGGACGCGGCCCCGACTGCAACCGGGTGCCACACCCCGACGTCCTTGAAGCCGTTGCCCTTGATGTCTCCCGGCTTCCGGTCCTGGACGAACGCATAGAGCGGCTGTCCGCGGTAGCTGACCTGGATCCTGCCGTCCGGCCGCTTCACGACGCCGAGAGACGGGGCTCCCGTCGGCTTCGTTCTGCCCGGAACGACGAGTGGGTGCCAGAGCGAGAGGCAGCCGGCGTCCGTACAGATGAACCGGCCTCGCCGCTCGACGCTGAGCGCGTAGAGGGTCATTCCCCTGCGGTTGACGATGATCGTCTTCCCGAGAGCCTTGTTCTTCGCGGTCTTGACGACGGCCCGGCTCGAAGCGCTCGAGCCGGCGGCGAAGACTGCGACGAGTACCGCCGCCAGTGCCGCCACCGCGACGACGACGGTGCCGAGGAGCAGGCGCCTTCGCCTGCTCTGGTCGTTGCTGATCTTGGCCATCCCTACCTCCTGGGGGGAGAGTGCGTACCTGTCGGAGGTACGGGATGGGCGAGGCCTCGGTTTCCGAGAGGAGACGAGGGGCCCGGCTGAGCGGGCCCCTCGTTCGTCGATCGCCTCTCGTTTATTGCTTGTGGATGTCGACGTTGCCGCTTCGGAGCGGTTGGACTCCGGAGTTGTACCCGTTGCTCAGCCGAATCCCGTAGGCGTCGCTCGATCCGCTGCTGCCGTTGTCTTGCACGATGATCTGGAAGGTATAGGAGCCCGATCCGTTGATCGTGGCGTGCCCCTCGATGGTCGCCTGAGTCTGCTGCGGGTTGCAGGTGACCGAGCTGATGTCGATCGAGTGCGCGTTCAGGGGCTGCTTGGGGCCGTGATCCTGGTACTGCTCCTGCCCCGAGGAGCCAGACGACGAGGCCTGCGCATTGCCACCGAACGAGCTCTGGTCGCCGTTCGCGGCGATGATCGTTCCCCCGTTCGTGATCTTCACCGTGCAGCCGGGTGAGGTCACCTGGGTCACCCAGGTCTTGGTCGCCGTGTCGGACGGCTCTCCAGTGTCCTGCGCGCCGTTGTTGTTGGTGTCGGCGAACGCCTTGATCGTGTCGACACCTGTGTTTTGGCCCGTGTAGGAGAACGTCGCTTGGCCGAACTGGTCGGTCGTCTGGGAGCCGCTGGTCGGGTTTGCACCGGTGACCGTGAAGCGCACCACCACGCCCGGAACGGGCTTCCCGTTCGCGTCCTTCACTGTCGCCGTCTCGGAGGCAGTGGTGAAGACGTTGTCAGTCTCGGTCTTCGGCGAGAGCGTCAGTG
>JBARRS010000084.1:0-16915 GCA_049644345.1 Gaiellaceae bacterium | reverse complement strand
GCTGGAATACGCGAGACCCGAGTCGGTCGAAGGACCGAACCCGGGCAAGCTCGCGGTTTCCTGCGGGCCGATCCCCCAGTCGCAGTCGCCGCCTCCCGCCGTGTGGTCCGGAAAACCGAGGAAGGTGGAGGCGGACCCGTCATGCTTCACCCGGAAGGCCTTGCAGCCGGCGGGAACCCCGGTAGGACCGATCACGAACGACTGGCCGAACTGATCCGTCCTGATGCTCGGCTCCGCGGCGTTGCTGCTGCCCTTCAGCAGAAGGTTCGGGTTGAACGTCGCCGCCGGGGGCGGCGACGCGCCGGCGGGGGCGCCCCCGGCCAATGCAGATGCGATCACAAAGACGAGAGCGACCGCGGAAAGGACTGCCCGCTTCGCCTCGGGGGACCCTCGGGTGGCCATAGCCTCCTCCTTTGATTTGCAGCGCCGGCGATCTGCTCGGAGCCGAATGAGACGGGGCTATATACCCACCCATCATTCAGGAGAAACTTTTGATGCCTTTCCCCAGAAATTGCGTCGCTCGCGGCCCAAAAGATCTCTCTATTTTCAATCGAGATTGGCCTTCCTTAAAGAGTCAGCAAGAAGAAGAACTTTCCGGTAGAAAAATCAACTAGAAACTACTGCGATTGACGACGAGGCCCGGCTCTGTCCGTCCCTCGCTGCCGAGCGGCTAGGCTCACCTCGTGGCGCTGCTCGTCTCACAGGTCGAACGCGAGTCGGACGAGTTCGGACGTAAGCACGAACAGATGGAATTGTTGGTCGCCGAGCTCAGGGAGCGGACCGCGGAGGTTGCTCGCGGCGGGGGCGAAAAGGCGGTCGAGCGGCACCGCTCTCGCGGAAAGCTGACCGCACGCGAGCGGATCGACCGGCTCCTCGACCCGGACACGGCCTTCCTCGAGCTCTCGACCCTCGCCGCGTGGGAGATGTACGACGGTCAGGCCCCGAGCGCCGGCATCGTCACCGGGATCGGCGTCGTCGAGGGCCAGGAGTGCGTGCTCGTGTCCAACGACGCGACTGTCAAGGGCGGCACCTATTTCCCGATCACGGTCAAGAAGCACCTGCGGGCGCAGGAGATCGCCGAGCAGAACTGCCTGCCGTGCATCTACCTCGTCGATTCGGGCGGCGCCTTTTTGCCGCTCCAGGCCGAGGTCTTCCCCGACAGGGATCACTTCGGCCGGATCTTCTTCAATCAGGCGCGGCTCTCGGCGAAGGGCGTCCCCCAGATCGCCTCGGTGATGGGCTCCTGTACCGCCGGGGGCGCTTACGTCCCCGCGATGAGCGACGAGACGATCATCGTCAAGGGCACGGGCACGATCTTCATCGGCGGGCCGCCGCTCGTGAAGGCGGCGACGGGTCAGGAGGTAAGCGCCGAGGAGCTGGGCGGGGCCGACGTGCACGCGCGGCTCTCCGGCGTCGCCGACCACTACGCGACGAGCGACGAGCACGCGCTTGCGCTCGTGCGCCAGATCGTCCGGAACTTGCACCGGCGCAAGCAGGCTCCGTGGGATGTGCCCGAGCCGGAAGAGCCCGCGGCCGACCCCGCCGAGCTATACGGCCTGATCCCTGACGACTACCGGCAGCCACTCGACCCGCGCGAGGTGATCGCGCGCATCGTCGACGGCAGCCGCTTCGACGAGTTCAAGGCGCTCTACGGCGAGACGCTCGTCTGCGGCTTCTCGCGCATCGAGGGCTTCCCCGTCGGCATCCTCGCCAACAACGGCGTTCTCTTCGGGGAATCGGCCGCGAAGGGAGCGCACTTCATCGAGCTCGCCTGCAAGAGGAAGGTGCCGCTTGTCTTCCTCCAGAACATCACCGGGTTCATGGTCGGCAAGGAGTACGAGGCCGGCGGAATCGCGCGCGACGGCGCGAAGCTCGTCACCGCCGTCGCCTGCGCGGAGGTGCCGAAGTTCACGGTCGTCATCGGCGGCTCGTTCGGGGCCGGCAACTATGGGATGTGCGGGCGCGCGTACTCGCCACGGCAGCTCTGGATGTGGCCGAACGCGCGCATCTCGGTGATGGGCGGCGAGCAGGCGGCAATGGTGTTGACGATGGTGGGCGACGCCGATCCCGACGAGATCCGCGCGAAGTACGAGCACGAAGGCAGCCCGTACTACTCGACCGCCCGGCTCTGGGACGACGGGATCATCGACCCGCTCGACACGCGCCGAGTGCTCGCGCTCGGGATCTCGGCTGCGCTCAACGCGCCGATCCCCGAGACCACCTTCGGCGTCTTCCGGATGTAGCGGTGGCCGAGAGGGAGCCGACCGTCGTCGAAACCGCCCAGGGTCGTGTCGAGATCGCATTCGGCGTCAACCGCTGGGTGCTCGTCACCACGCCCGCCGGCTCGGCGCAGGCGCAGGTGAACGAAGAGGCAGAGCTGGCAAACGTCCTGAGGGACGAGGGTGTCCCGGCACGCGACGCGTACAGAGCGGCTGCGGAGGCATGGGCGCGGCGCCCGCGCGACGCGCGGTTCAAGATCGCGCGGCCGGGGGAGCACATCTGGCGGGGGACCGGCCTCTCGCGTCGCGGCCTCGCCACGCTTCTCGTCCTCTTCGTGATCGCGGCCGTCGTCCTCACCGTCTTGGCCGCCCAACGATGAAAGGAGTGTGAACATGTCTTCCTACTCGATCGCCGACGTCGGCGAGCTCGAAGGCGAGGGGCCCGGCGGCTCCGTCAAGAAGGTACGCCGTGCCCTCGGGGCGCGGGCTTTCGGCTTCAACTACTTCACCCTGCCCCCCGGTCAGGAAGGGCGGGAGCACGATCACGCGGAGCAGGGGCAGGAGGAAGTCATGTTCGTGGTCAGGGGTGGCGGCACCCTGCGCGTGGACGGGGAGGAAGTCGAGCTGCGACCGGGGCGGTTCGTCCGACTGGACCCGGCCGCCCGCCGCGTACCTGTCGCCGGCGACGGCGGCCTCGAGTTCCTGACCTTCGGCGCGCCGCTCGAGGGCCGCTACGAGCCGCCCGAGTGGGGTTAGAGGCCACCACTTCCGGACGTCGTTGGACGCTGATCGCCGTCTGCGTGACGACGTTCATGCTCCTGCTCGACATCACGATCGTGAACGTGGCCCTGCCGAGCATCCAGCATCGGCTGTCCGCGAGCCTCACCGGGCTGCAATGGGTCGTTGATGCGTATGCGCTCACGCTCGCGGCGCTGATCCTGTCAGCGGGCGCTTTGGCCGACCGTTTCGGGCGGCGACTCGTGTTCATCGGCGGAGTAGTGGTCTTCAGCAGCGCGTCGCTGCTCTGCGGGTTGGCCTGGAACGTCGCCGCGCTCGACGTCGCACGCGCGGTGCAGGGAATCGGCGGAGCAGCGCTGTTCGCGACAGCGTTGGCGCTGATCGGGCACGAGTATCGAGGCGCCGAGCGATTCCAGGCGATCGCGCTCTGGGGAGCGACGATCGGCGCCGCGGTTGCCTCGGGCCCGCTCGTCGGCGGCATCCTCACGACGGCGTTGGGCTGGCGGTGGATCTTCTTCGTGAACGTGCCGATCGGGCTGTTCGCGTTTCTTCTCGGGCTGAAGCGGATCCCGGAGTCGCGAGACGAAGGAGCGGTGCACGCAGACGTCGCGGGCCTCGTGACGTTCTCTGCGGCGCTCTTCGCCATCGTCTTCGGGCTGCTACGCGGAAACGCGCGCGGCTGGAGCAGCCCGCTGATTCTCACCGCCCTCGTCGGCGGGATCGCTTTGCTGGTCGCGTTCGTCCTGATCGAGGTCCGGCAGGAACGGCCGATGCTCGACGTTTCCCTCTTCCGCCAGCCAGCCTTCGTCGGCGTGTCGCTCGCCACGTTCTGTATCGGCGCCGGGATGTTCGCGGTCTTTCCGTACCTTTCGATCTACCTGCAGGACGTGCTCGGCTATTCGGCGCTCGGCGCCGGCATCCGCTTCTTGCCCCTGACCGCGTTCGTCTTTGTCGTGCCGCTTGCAACGCGGCGCATCGCCGCCCGAGTCCCGAGCCGGATCATTCTTGGGGGCGGCCTGGCCATCGTGGGAGCCGGGCTGCTGCTCATGGCGGGCCTCTCGGCAGGGTCACATTGGACGGCGCTGCTCGCAGGCTTGCTCGTCGGAGGCATCGGAATCGGGCTCTCGAATCCCGCGATCGCGGGCACCGCCTTGCGCGTGGTCGACCCGGCGCGGGCAGGCATGGCATCGGGGATCAACAACTGCTTCCGCCTCAGCGGGGTCGCGATGGGAGTCGCCGCGCTCGGTGCGTTCCTCGAGCGCCGGGCGGCACGCTCGCTCACCGCGACAACGGGGCACCACAGCCGTGCTTTCGCGGAAGCCGTCAGCTCGGCGGGCACGCGCGCCGCGGCGGGTCGCCCGGCTCTGGTCCATCCGGCGGCGGTCGCGTTCGTCAGCGGCCTCAATGAGGTGTTGCTGATCGGCGCCGGGACGGTGCTCGTCGGAGCGATCGCTGCGGCCGCGCTCCTGCGAATTCCCGCTCCAACGCCGAGAACCGCCGCCGAGACGGCGCAGACGTAGGACAGCAGTTACGTTTCCGGCGATGCACACGATCGAGCTGACGGAGGACGAGCTGCGACTCGTCCGCGCGGCGCTTCGCTCATTCCTCGAGGACTTCGGGCACGACGAGGCGGACACGCTGCGGGCGATCAAGCAGGTGATCGCGAAGCTGCCGTCAGAGCACGATCCGCTCGGGGAAGACGGCGCCTGAGGCGAAGCGCTCGAGCCGGTACGGCGAGAGGTCGAAGCTCGGATCCAAGCCCAGGATCTCCTCTGCGAGCGCGCGCCCGACCGCGGGCGACTGCATGAACCCGTGCCCTGAGAAGCCGCAGGCCGCATAGACGCCGTCGCCGACGCGGCCGAGGATCGGGTGCGCGTCGGGCGTCATGTCGTAGAGCCCGGCCCAGGCGTGGTCGATTCGGGCGCCGGCCGCGGCGGGAAAGCGGTGCTCGAGCCGTGCGAGCCGATCGGGAATCACGCTCTCGTCGACGACCTCGTCGAACCCCCAGCGGGGCTCCGCGTCGACCATCGCCAGCACGAGCCGGTCTCCTCGGCGGCGGAAGTGGAAGGTCGTCTCGGCCTCGATCGTCATCGGCAGGTCGGGCGGCAGCTCGGTGATCGAGGAGGTCTCGAGCAACTGCCGGCAGAGGGGCCGGATCGGAAGCTCGACGCCGTAGTGCGCCGCCACCTCGCCCGACCACGGCCCGCAGGCGATCACGACGATGTCCGCATCCACCTCCTCGACGCGCGTCTGCTCCCGCACCTCCACCCGCGCCCGGCGCACGAGCTCGCGTGTAACCGCAGGCGGATCGGCGACGCCGTCCTGGCGGCAGACGACGGCGCCGAGAACGTCGTCTCCGCGCACGCCCGCCGGCACGTCCGTGGGCTCGACCGGAACGCCGAGCGAGCGCTGCAGCTCCATCCGCTCCTCGAGCGTGGCGAGCCCGTCTTGCGTCGTCGCGAGGAAGAGGTAGCCGACCTGGGAGAAGAACGGCTCGCCAAGCTCCTCGAAGAAGCGGATGCTCGCCTGCGCGAGCCGCACCTCCTCTGGGGTCGAGAATTGCTGCCGCACTCCGCCCATCGCCTTCGACGTGGCACCGGACGCGATCTCGCCACGCTCAACGAGGACGACCTCGTCGGCGCCGAGCTCGGCGAGGTGGTAGGCGACCGAAGCTCCGGCCGCCCCAGCGCCCGCTACGGCGATTCGGGCCACGCGCTGCCTCTCAGCACGGCTCGACTTTAAGCTCCGCGCGATGAGCGCGTTGCGCACGGAGCGGGACGGGCCGGTTCTCCGGATCTCGCTCGCACGTCCTGACCAGCGCAACGCCTTCGACGCCGAGCTGATCGCCGAGCTGGCGGAGGCGTTCGACGAGGTCGGCGACGCGAGAGTGGTGGTGCTCGCCGGCGAGGGCGAGAGCTTCTCGGCCGGCGCCGACGTCGAGTGGATGCGTGCCTCGATCGAGCTCAGCTACGAGGAGAACGTGCAGGACGCGCGCCGCCTGCGGCAGATGCTCGAGAAGCTGAACGAGTGCCCCGCGCCCGTGGTCGTACGGGTGCAAGGCCACGCGCTCGGCGGCGGCTGCGGGCTCGTCGCGTGCTCCGATGTCGCGGTCGCGGCCGTGGATGCCCAGTTCGCGTTCGCAGAGGTGAAGCTCGGGATCATCCCATCCGTGATCTCGCCCTTCGCCCTCGCGAAGATCGGCGAGAGCGCCGCGCGCCGCTACTTCGTCACCGGTGAGCGCTTCGACGCACAAACGGCGCTCCGGATCGGACTCGTGCAGGAGGTTGCTGCGGAGCTCGACGCGGCGGTCGACCGGATCGTCGGCGAGATCCTCTCGGCAGGACCCGAGGCAGCGAGGGCGGCGAAGCGGCTCGTGCTGGACCGGCCGGAGGCGCTTGCGACCGAGCGCCGGACCGCCGAGCGGCGGACGAGCGACGAGGGCCAGGAGGGCCTGCGCGCCTTCCTCGAGAAGCGCAAGCCGGCGTGGCGATCCGAAAGCTCCTCGTAGCAAACCGCGGCGAGATCGCGCTGCGCGTCTTCCGTGCGTGCCGCGAGCTCGGCATCGCGACGGTCGCGGTCGTCGCGCCCGACGACGCCGGCTCGCTCCACGCCCGCTCCGCGGACGAGGCGGTCGAGATCGGCTCGTACCTCCACTCCGAGGATCACATCCGCGCCGCGAAGGAGACGGGTGCAGAGTCGATCCATCCCGGCTACGGGTTCCTCGCAGAGAGCGCGGACTTCGCGGATGCGGTCGAAGCGGCAGGCCTCACCTGGGTCGGGCCGACGCCGGAGGCGCTTCGGCTGGGGGGCGACAAGCTCGAGGCCAAGCGGATCGCGCGGGAGGCGGGCTTGCCGGTCGTGCCGACCGGAGACCCGGACGAGCTCGGCTTTCCCCTGATGGTCAAGGCGGCCGCGGGCGGCGGCGGGCGGGGGATGCGCGTCGTCCGGGAGCACGGCGAGCTCGAAGAGGCGGTCGAAGCGGCCCGCCGTGAGGCGAAGGCGGCCTTCGGGGACGACCGGGTCTTCTGCGAGCGCTTCGTCGAGCGGCCGCGGCACGTCGAGATCCAGCTACTCGCCGACACCAACGGCAACGTGCACGCGCTCGGGGAGCGTGAGTGCTCGATCCAGCGCCGACACCAGAAGGTGCTCGAGGAGGCTCCCTCCCCCGCGCTCGACGCCGAGCTGCGCGAGCGGATGAGCGACGCGGCCGTCGCCTTCGGCCGGGCGGTCGGCTACCGGAATGCCGGCACGGTCGAGTTCATGCTCGACGGGCGCGACTTCTACCTGCTCGAGCTGAACGGTCGGATCCAGGTTGAGCACCCGGTGACCGAGGCGGTGACGGGGATCGACCTCGTTCGGGCACAGCTCGAGATCGCGGCCGGCCACCCTCTGCAAGTAACAGACTGTTACTTGCGAGGCCACGCGGTCGAGGTGCGGCTCTACGCCGAGGATCCGCGCACGTTCCTGCCCCAGGCCGGCCGGATCGAGCGGCTGCGGCTGCCCGATGTCGTCCGCGTCGACGCCGGCGTAGCCGAAGGCGACGAGGTCGGGGTCGCCTACGACCCGATGATCGCGAAGCTGATCGCCCACGGCGCGACGCGCGACGAGGCGTTCGACCGGCTCGCCGCCGCGCTCGCGGAAACCGAGGTCGAGGGCGTGACGACGAACCTCCCGTTCCTGCGCTGGCTCGTCGCCCACCCGATCGTGCGCGCAGGCCGTACGACGACGCGCTTCCTCGACGAGTACCCGCCGCTGTCCAACGGTCCGGAGCGAATCCCGACCCGACCCTGGACGAGCGCGTGGCGGCTGAACCTCGCTCCCCCACCCCCAGCCGCGCGCCCCGACGTCGACCTCGTAACTCGAGAGTCGAAGACCGGCACGCGCGAGCAGAGCGCACTGCCGGCGCCGATGCCCGGCACGGTGATCCGAGTGCTCGTCTCCGAGGGCGACCGGGTCCGGCCGCGCCAGCCCCTCGTCGTGCTGGAGGCGATGAAGATGGAGACGCCGGTCGTCTCCCCGTACGAGGCGGTCGTCCGCGCGGTGCACGTCGCAGAAGGCGACCTCGTCGCCGGGGGAACGGTTCTCGTCGAGCTCGAGGAGTAGCGCCTAGAACAGGCGCTGAAGCTTCATCGCGGCTCCGAGCTCGCCCCTCACCCGAATCTTCCCCGTCATGTACGCGCTCGTCGGGTTGCGCTCGCCGCGGACGATCTCCATGAAGATGTCCTCCGAGGTCGAGATCGTGCAGTCGGCTTCGTCTGAGCCCTCCTCGACCGAGACGTGGCCGTCGTCGACACGCACTGTCCACGTACCCGCGGGCTCGACCTGGAACGTCCATGAGCCCGTGAGTCCCGCCGCGTTGGCCTCATTCACCCGCGACGGCAGCGTCTCGAAGAACTCGCGCGGAGTCTGGCCTTCCATCGTCGCGGGAGCCTAGCTCACGACGGGCTCGGGCTCGAACCGTCGCGCGCGCGGAGACGGAAGCATCAGCCCGAGCACGACGGCGAGCACGGGCACGGCGGCGGCGACGTAGAGCGCAGCCCGCAGGTCGATCGAGTCCGCGATCGCACCCAGCGCGACGGCGCCTACGCCGCCGAGGCCGATCGAGAGCCCAATCGAAAGTCCGGAGGCCATCCCGATCCGCCCCGGGAGGTACTCCTGGCTCATCACCATCGTGACCCCGAAGGTCCCGATCACGCAGACACCGACGAGTGCGAGCGCGATCGCGCCTGGAATCCCGCCCACCAGGATGAACGCGAGGATCAGCGGCGGCGTTGCAAAGAGACTCCCCACCAGCACCGGCCGCCGCCCGAGCCGGTCCGCGAGGGGGCCCGCCACGAGCGTCCCGAGGCCGCCGGCGAAGAGCATCAGCGAGAGCAGGTGGTTGCCGTGTGCCTTCGAGTGGCCGAGCGAGACCTCCCACAGCGGCACGAACGTGACGAGCCCGAACCAGGAGACGCTCCGGAAGGCGATCACGCCCAGCAGGAGCGCCAGCGCCCCGGGGCGGTTTTCGGCTTCTCCGTGGACTCCAGGACGCGTCGCGTGGTCCGGCACGAAGCCGCGCAGGAACGGCCCGAGCGCCACGAGCGCGAGCGCGATCGCGATGCACGGGGCCATCAGCAAGAGGCCGCCGCCGAGACCGAAGGCGACCACGAGCGGAGTCGCCACCGTCGGTCCGAGCGCGAAGCCGATGTTGCCGCCGATCGAGAAGAGCGACATGCCGCTGGCCCGGCGCCTGCCGCTCGCGAAAGCGGCGAACTTGGAGCCCTCCGGGTGGTAGGCCGCGACGCCGAGCCCGGAGACGACGACGAACACGAGCGCAAGCCAGTAGCTCGGCGCGATCGCCGTGACACCGATTCCGACGCCGGCGACGGCGACGCCCGCCGGCAGGAGCCACATGGCGCCTCGCGCGTCGGACCAGAGCCCGAACAGTGGCTGGACGATCGACGAGGAGACCGCCGAGGCGAGGATCAGCGCGCCCGCAAGCGTGTACGTGAGGCCGAACTTCTCGACGAGGAACGGCAGCAGCGCCGGTAGCGCACCGTTGGCGAAATCGACCGCGAGATGGCCACTCGACAGCGCCGCCATCGCCCGCTTGTCGATCGCCGCGCGCACCGCGGCAGCCTAGCCGCGGCGTTGCTAGCCGGCCGTGGCCCGCGAGCCCTGCATGCAGCCGTAGACGTTGCCGTCCGGCCCGCGGAAATGGAACCAGCCGTAGCCTTCGGTCCGAGACGACCACTCGATCGAGCCGATCAGCTCGACCCCGGCGGCCTCCAAGTGGTCCCGCGTCTGCTCGATGTCGTCGACCAGCACTCCGACGACCGGGCCCGTCGCCATGAAGCTCGTATCCGGATCGTCAGCCCCGAAGACCTCGACGTAATCGTGATCCGCTCCGGGGAGCTGGAACATCGCGAAGCCCGGCCGCTCGTCGACGACTGCGAGTCCGAGAACGTCCTTGAAGAAGGCGGTCGTCTGGTCGTACTTGTCGGTCCGGATGCCGAGCCACGAGAGACGCCTCACCTGCATGGTGGGCGGAGGATATGTCGAGACAGCGGGGCCTAGGCCGCGGCCGCAGCGGCCGGCAGATGACGCGCGATCAAGGCGTGCGAGAGCTCCCACTGACAGCGGACGATCGCGAGACGGTTCTGCTCGAGGGCGGTCTCGTCAGCGGCAGCGGCACGGAGTTGCTGGCGCTCGGAAACGAGCACCTCGTGGCACTCTGTGAGCTGTTCGACGTCGCGCCCCGACCGGCTCTCTCGAGCGCGTTCGGACGGGCGCGGCCGCAGGATCGTCGCGCTCATACCGCTCCTCTATCGGCCCGCGCGCCGAATAATTGAGTCCTTTCGCCCATTTGAGCGCAGGCTACGCAGGGGGTCGGATAGCATCGCCGCGCGATGCACGTCGACGTCGAAGCGGCTTCGGTCGAGCAGGTCGACGCCGACGTACTCGCTGCAGCAGTGTCGTTGGGACAGCTCTCCGGCGCCGCAGCCGAGCTCGATTCCCGCCTCGACGGGCTCCTCTCGCGGCTGAGCGAAGAGGGGGAGCTGCGCGGTGATTTGAGCGCCGTCAGTCTCGTCCACCTCGACGGTCAGCTGGCGGCGCGGCGAATCGCGGCGGCGGGCATCGGCGGCGGCGAAGCACTCGACGCCGACGCCCTCCGCACAGCCGCCGCCGCCGTCGCGCGCACGACGCAGGAGTACGCGGGAACAGTCGCCTGGCTGCTCGACGACGCGCTGCCTCTTCCGCCGGACGAGCAGGCGCGGGCGATCGTCGACGGGACGTTGCTCGGCTCGTACGACCCGGGGCGCTGGAAGCGAGAGAACGGTCACCCGAAGCGGCTCGAGCGCCTCGTGCTCGTCTCCGCCGCGGACGGCGTCGCGGCGGCCGCCGCGCGGGCTGCAGTCGTCGCCGGGTGGACGAACCGGGCCAGGGACCTCGCCAACGAGCCGCCGAACGCCTTGACGCCGGAGGGGCTCGCCGCGCGGGCCGCAGAGATCGCGGACGGCTCTTCGCATCTGTCGGCCGAGGCCCTCGACCTCGAGCGCGTCCGCGAGCTCGGGATGGGCGCATTCGCCGGCGTCGCCCAGGGCAGCCACAACCCGCCCCGCCTGGTCGTCATGCGCTACGAGCCGGCCTCGACCGGCACGGACGTCGTCCTCGGGCTCGTCGGGAAGGCGATCACCTTCGACACCGGCGGGATCTCGCTCAAGAAGGCCCTCTACCTGGAGGACATGAAGGGCGACATGGCCGGCGGCGGCGCAGTGATCGCGGCGATGGGCGCGCTGGCCGAGCTCGAGGCGCCGCAGCGAGTCATCGCCGTCGTCGCGGCCACCGAGAACGCCGTCGGCGGAGGTGCCTACCGTCCTGGAGACATCCTCACTGCCATGAACGGCAAGACGATCGAGGTGATCAACACCGACGCGGAGGGGCGGCTCGTGCTTGCGGACGCTCTTCCCTACGCGCGGCAGCTGGGCGCGACGCACCTCCTCGACCTGGCCACGCTGACGGGGACGATGGAGCGCGCCCTCGGCGACTTCTACGCCGGCGTGTTCGCAAACGACGACGAGTGGCGCTCGCTCGTCGTCGACGCCGGCGAGGCGAGCGGCGACCACGCTTGGCCCTGGCCGATGCACCCGCGCTACCGCCGGTACATCGACTCCGACTACGCAGACCTCAAGAACTCGAACACGCGCAACCAGGGCGGCCCCGTGCTCGCGGCAGAGTTCCTGCGCGAGTTCGCCGGGGACGGCCCCTGGGCCCACATCGACATGGCCGGCACCGGCTTCTTCACCTGGCCCAGGCACGACTACCTCTGGCAGCGCGGCGGAACGGGCTACGGCGTCCGACTGATCTGCGAGCTCGTCCAGAGGCTCGCGGCTTGAACTTCGACCTCGCGCAGGAGCACGAGCTCATCCGCCGCACAGTCCGCGAGTTCGCGGAGGAGCGCGTTGCCCCCGTCGCGGAGGAGCTCGACCGTGAGCACCGCTTCCCGTACGAGCTCGTTCGCGAGTTGGCCGAGCTCGGCTTGATGGGAATGACGATCCCGGAGGCGTACGGCGGCGCCGGCACCGACACGCTCTCATACGCGATCGCGATCGAGGAGCTGACGCGGGTCGACTCGTCCGTCGCGATCACAGTCGCCGCGCACCACTCACTCGGGACGCTGCCGATCTTCGAGTTCGGAAACGAGGAGCAGAAGCGCGAGTGGCTGCCCCCGCTCGCGGCGGGCGAGAGGCTCGCCGCCTTCGGCCTGACCGAACCCGGCGCCGGCTCCGACGCCGGCGCGACCCGCACCCGGGCAGAGCTTCGCGACGGGCAGTGGGTGGTCAACGGCTCGAAGATCTTCATCACGAACGCGGGCACGGATATCTCGGCGTGCGTGACGATCACCGCCCTCACCGGGGAGGAGGAGATCTCGAACCTGATCGTCCCGAACGGCACTCCCGGATACGAGATCTCGGCGCCGATGGAGAAGCTCGGCTGGCGCGCTTCCGATACCCGCGAGCTCTCCTTCGAGGACTGCGCGGTGCCGGAGGGAAACCTGCTCGGCGAGCGAGGTCAGGGGTTCAACCAGTTTCTGAAGATCCTCGACGGGGGGCGGATCTCCGTCGCTGCGATGGGGCTCGGGCTTGCGCAAGGCGCCTACGACCTCGCTCTGGCATACGCGAAGAAGCGGGAGCAGTTCGGCCGGCCGATCGGCTCGTTCCAGGCGATCCAGTTCAAGCTCGCGGACATGGCGACAGAGGTCGAGGCCGCGCGGGGCATGGTCTACAAGGCGGCGTGGCTGAAGGACGAAGGGCGGCCGTTCGCACAACAGGCTGCGATGGCCAAGCTCTACACCGGCGAGCTCTCGCACCGAGTCGTCAACCATGCCCTCCAGATCCACGGGGGGTACGGGTACATGGCCGAGTCGCCCATCTCACGCCTGTACCGTGATCAGAAGATCCTTGAGATTGGTGAGGGCACGAACGAAGTTCAACGGATGGTCATCGCTCGCGATCTCGGCCTGTAGCGCCGCGCTGCTTGCGGCCGGGTGCTCCTCGTCCGGGCCGAAGGCGGTGACGATTCCGGCCGCGCGAACGTTCAAGCTGGTCGGCTTCAGTCCGGTGAGAGCGATGCCGAACCGGCCGACCGCGATCTCGTTCACGATCCAGCAGCCGTCAGGCAAGCCGCTGACCGACTACCGCCGCGGGGCCGGGCCGCACACCGGCGTCCACCTGATCATCGTCAAGAGCGACCTGAGCGCGATCATCCACCAGCACCCGCCGGTCGGGCCGAACGGCCGGCTCGACCAACCCGTCACGTTCCCGTCGCCGGGACGCTACCGCGTGATCGTCGACGCGTACCCGAACCTGACGGGCGTGTACCGGAACTTCCAGCTCTTCAGCTCGATCCGGGTCGCCGGGGCGACGAGGGCGCAGCCGTTGCCCCAGTACCACCCGAGCGTCGACGTCGGCGGCTACCGCTTCACGATCCAGGGGAAGCCGCGGCTGAAGGCGATCGAGGCGGCGCTCATGACCGTGAGGGTCACCGATCCCAACGGCCGCCCGGCGCAGTTCACGCCCTGGTTCGGCGCCCTGGCACACGCGATCTTCTTCCGTCGCGGATCGCTCGACTACTTCCACACCCACGTCTGCAGCCCGGGCGCCACAGGCTGCTCGAGCATCCTCGGCGGCACGAGCGTGACGGGCAACTCGGTCCGGCCGGGCAAGCTCACCGTCGGGGTCCTCGTGCCGCTAGCCGGAACCTGGCGACTCTTCCTCCAGTGCAAGGTGAACGGGCACATCTTGACGGCGCCTTTCACCCTTGCCGTGAGCTGACGCGCCGAGCCCACGGCCGCTCTTCTGGCTCGAAGCCGTTTCCGAAGAGGAGGACGAGCCAGAGCCCAACACAGCCGGCGAGCGCGGTGACAGCGGTTGTCCGTTCGACCCACGCGGGAAGGGCGGCGAGCACGAACCCGTGCGTCAGCGTGCCGAACAACGTGATCCCGGTCCAGAGGCCGTAACCGCCGGCCAGGATCGTCGCGACGCTCCTCCACCTGGGCGCTGCGAACGCCCATCCGAGCACGACAGCGATCAGACACGCGATCGCGAACCCGATCAACTGGCCAATCGAGACCGTCGGACGTCCGTACACGCCGCGACCGGCTCTGCCGACGACGCTCGCAACCAGGGTCGTTACTACGAGTGCCGTCGCCAGCACGACGTCGAGGCGCCGCCGCCGAAGGCGGAGCAAAGCGGCTAGCGAGGCGATGGTGACCGCGATCGGCCAGAACCAAACGAGTGAAGGCCTGTCCCTGTACCAGAGGCCGCCCGAGATGGTCGCCCCCACCCCAGCGACCTTCAGCGGGATCGTCCAGCGCCCGACGTAGCTCGAGTTGGACGGGCGCGCCGCTGACGCGAGCCCGTGCAGCCTATCCTCGTGCCACGAGTACGTCCGGCCCGCGGTAAGCCGATGCCAGCGGGGCGACGCCCTCGGATTCAAGCCACGCGGGACTAGGCTCGGGCGGGATCGGTTGAGGTAGAAAGCCGGCGATCGCTCGTTGACGGCGACGCCGCCCGGCGAGAAGCGCAGGTACGGCTCTCCTTCGAAGCCCAAGACGATCACGGTCAGGCCAGCAGCGACCCGCAGCCAGAGGCGCTGGTCGCCGTCGACGATCTTCGCCTCGAGGCCTCGCGGCACGACTGAGAGCCTCGCAACGAAGCTCGTGGCGACCGGAGCGGGCTTCCCGTGGGCCGATGCACGGCTCGGCAGCATGCCGGCAGCGGCGAGCGCAACGAGCAATGCTGCAGCCAGCCGTGTCAGCTCGGGGCGGCCGCGACCTGCCGCGTCGTCCTTGCGACGTCCGCGGCGGTGAACGGAAAGAGAAAGAGCGCCCGCACGTAGCCGGCGCGGTCGATCAGGTACGACCCCTCAGTGTGCTCGACGGTTCGAAGCCTGACGCCGGCGATCATCCTCGTCAGAACTCGGACGCCGATCGCATACTGGTGCCAGACGGGCGCCAGCTCTCCCTCTCGGCCGAGCGCCCAACGCCACGCGCGAGAGAGGTGCCACTTACGTGCGTCGACACGAAGATTGGTGCGCGCGTCGGCCCAGGGATTGACGCTGACGGCGACGATTGCGGGTCGCTGCGAAACGGGGAGCCGCTGCTCGACACCGTTGAGCACCTTCGCCTCGAGCGGGCAAAGGTTCCGGCACACCGGATCGATGAAGGTGAGGAGCACGGGCCGGCCGTGCAGTGAGCTGAGCGAGATGAGCTGTCCGGCCTGGTCGTGCAGCCGGAAGTCGGGCGCCCGTCGCTTGCCGGCAGCCCAGGTCGCAGCCGGACGCGTGGGGGCCGGCGCAAGCGCGGCTGGTCGGCTCGAGGAACGCCCGCTCACGAACGCGACGACGATGCCTACGGTCACGCCGAGCACGAGGGCCAATGCGACCAGCAGCCAGATCGGCCCGAGCGACCGCGCGGCGGACCGTGCTGGAACCGATGGCGGGCTTGCGCTCATCGACGAGGATGCCCCGCCGGCGAGGATACACCGCGTACGATCGAGGCATGCCCGGTCATGCGCGCCGCGCCCGGCTCTTGGCGTGGCTCGTGCCGCTCGTCCTCCTAGCGCCGTTCACGGACGCCGCGCGAGCCGACGGCGACCCGGCGAGCGACGTGCTTTACACGCAGTGGATCTTCCTGCCCTCAGACGCCGGCATCCCGTCGGCGCAGCAGACGCAGCTCAGAGCGCTCGTCGAGGAGGCGAGACGGGCGGGGTTTCCCATCAAGGTCGCAGTAGTCGCCTCGGCCTACGACCTCGGAGCCGTCCCGGAATTGTGGCGGAAGCCGCAAGGCTACGCGCGCTTTCTCGGGGCCGAGCTGACCCTCTACTACCACTATCGCGGGCGACTGCTGATCGTGATGCCGAACGGGCTCGGCTTCTACGACGGCAAGCTGCCGGTCAAGGCCGAGCTGGCGGCGCTACGCCGGGTTTCCGTTGCGGCGGGCGGCCGCGGGCTCGCAACAGCTGCGCTCACGGCGGTGAGGCGACTGGCTGCCCGGTCCGGTCACCCGCTCGCTCTCCCGAATCCTGCGAAGGCCGCCCCGACTCGAACTTCACACACGGTGACGTGGATCGCCTTCGGCCTTGGCGCGGCGGTCATCGCAGGGGCGTGGGCCGTCAGCCTGCGGCTCCGGCCGCCCCGGCTCCGCCGACCCCGGACGAGCAGTGACTCTTCCTCAGGTACGAAGTGACGGGCCCATCTACCCTTTCTAGCTGAGTTGACCCGTCGTTTACTTCGTCCGCTCGCGTGGGTCGCGACCGGAGCGCTTGTCGTCCTGAGCGCCCACACTCTTGCGAACGCGCTCGAGCCTTCTCCGCTCGCGGTCATGCTCGAGCACCGCGGAGGCGGCCCCAGGCTGCCGATGCTCGTGCTCGCTGCACTGACGTTGGGATTGGCGCTCGCGACGACCGTCGTCTGGCTCGCAGCTCTCGGTGTGCGCGAGCGGGCGTTGCTTGCCGACGATCCCCTCATCCGGGTGCCGCGGATGCGGCTCCGTGTGCTCGTCATGCGCGCGCTTCTCCTCTTCTCTGCCACCTCGATCGCCTTCGCCTACTTCGAGTCGTTCATCCACTGGCGCACCGGCCTCGGCTGGCACGGCCTTCACTGCCTGACCGGGCCGGTCCATCGCGACGCGATCCCGATTCTCGGCGCCCTCTCGCTCGTCGCGGCGGCCGTCTTCGCAGCCGTCGAGCACGTGCTCGCGTGGATTCGGCGCACGATCGCGCGGATCGCGGCCGCCCCCCGAGCGGCTGCGCCAAGCCTCGTGCTCGCGATGCGTGGTCGCGAGTTCGCCGTCCGCTCTTTCCACCTCGCCGGCTCCCTCGGCGCCCGCGCGCCTCCGCTCTTCGCCTGCTGACCAGGGCGCGGCGGCGCCGCGCCTCGAGCAAAGGCGAAAGGAGAAGAATTCGATGTACCGC